>URAV01000024.1 GCA_900545915.1 uncultured Porphyromonadaceae bacterium | reverse complement strand
GGCGGCGGTGGGGGTGGCAGCGGAGAAAATCCTACCGATCCGGATGAAGATACCGACCCGGTAATTATCCGTCTGGATGTGTCGGGAAGTAAAACTTATACTCTTCTCGACGAATATACGCTATCGGTAAGTGTCTCTCCTGCAAACAAAAATCCCGGAAGATTTTATTACGAAATGTCAAGACCCGGTGGGGAAAAATGGGAAAGTCTTAATGGCGCAACGGTAAAAGCTCGTTTCCCCGGTCGCTTTGAGTTACGGGCGCACGCCTATATCGATTATGAAATCTTCTATAGTAACACTATACAGGTAGAGCATATCTTTCCGTCGAGGGACGAGATATTGCAAACAGCACAATCCCATTTTGACGAATTATGGCAAAAAACTTTAAACGACTATTCCGAAACCTCGTGTCGGGAATACGGCTGTGCCGTTTATCTCGATACGAGGGATGGAGGAAAAGAAGATTATATCTACAAGGATACTCCGGGAGAAATGAAAACTCCTGACTATACCGAAATAAACGTAGGAATTGAACTGAAAGATGACTTCTCCGGAAAATCGCCTAACGATACGACCTTTTCATTAGGGGGTATATTCGGGGTCGCGTGCTTTCATACACATCCACCTATAGAATTTGCGCCCCAAGAAGCATCCCGAAGAACAGGTCCATCTGCTCTCGATTTAGCAAATCCGCTTCCATACAAAGTTCCCGGTATTATTTATGATTATATCGGGAAAAAAAACACAACAGGAGAGTATTATATTTATAATGGCCACAAAAAAAACGAACCAGCAAAGATATACTTTTATGGATCTGAAAGAAGACCAAACTAATAATTTACACTATATAAATTAAACACAATATGAAACGATTCTTAATCACAGCGCAAATTTTATTATCTATTATTACGACTGCATATGCACAAAAGAACATATTTGAAAAAATGCCTCAAAATCAACGGGACAGTATTCTTATAGAAACAGCTAAAGCAGCAGTGCTGAAATATGCTCCCGGATATTACAGGGATTATAAAAAACCCGAAGTCATTCTTTATGGAGCTGTACCTAAAGACTACCGGATAAAGAAAGACCGGGGAAGGTTATTTTATCAAGTAACTTTTTTTTATGACCCTTTAAAAGAAAAATTTCCCACAGACTATTTAGTAAAAGCATATATCTGGGCGGATAATGGGAAAGTATATAGTTTAGCATTTATGACCAATTGGGCTTTTAATGTTGAAATGGCAGAAAAAAATAATTCTTCGAATATTGTACCTTTTTCTGTTCCTCGAGTAGAAAAAGGTACACCTCTCCCTGTAGACTCAAGTAAGAATGTACCGCGGAAGTTCAAAGTATATAAATAACCGGCAGGAGTATGAAACGAATACTAATCACTTTATCGGCATTACTACTGATCATGACAGCCGGGTATGCGCAAAAAAACATATTCGAGAAAATGTCTCAAAATCGGCGGGACAGTATTCTTATAGAAACGGCTAAAAATGCAATACTGAAATATGCTCCCGGGTATTATAGGGATTATAAAAAACCTGAAGTGATCCTCAAAAAGACAGTCCCCGATAAAGGTCTCGGAAGATTCTTTTATTTAGTAACCTACTTCTATGATCCCCTAAAAGAAAAATTTCCAAAAGATTATATAGTAAAAGTATATATTTGGGCAGATAATGGGAAAGCTTTTCGTTTATATTTTATGACCAATTGGGCTTTTAATATTGAAATGGCAGAAAAAAACAATTCCTCGAATATTGTACCTTTTTCTGTTCCTCGAGTAGGAAAAGGCACACCTCTCCCTGTAGACTCAAGTAAGAATGTACCACGAAAGTTCAAAGTATATAAATAACCGGCAAGATTATGAAACGAATACTAATCACTTTATCGACATTGCTACTGATCACGACGGCCGGGTATGCGCAAAAAAACATATTTGAAAAAATGCCTCAAAATCAACGGGACAGTATTCTTATAGAAACAGCTAAAGCAGCAGTGCTGAAATATGCTCCCGGATATTACAGGGATTATAAAAAACCCGAAGTCATTCTTTATGGAGCTGTACCTAAAGACTACCGGATAAAGAAAGACCGGGGAAGGTTATTTTATCAAGTAACTTTTTTTTATGACCCTTTAAAAGAAAAATTTCCCACAGACTATTTAGTAAAAGCATATATCTGGGCGGATAATGGGAAAGTATATAGTTTAGCATTTATGAATAGTTGGGGATTTGACGTCGAAAAAGCAGAAAAAGAAGGATATACCACTGTCGTCCCGTTCTTCTTTCCCAGATTCAAAAAAGGAACTCCACTTCCCGTAGATTCAAGTAAGAATGTGCCACGGAAATTTAAAGTATACAAATAACCGGCAAGATTATGAAACGAATACTAATCACTTTATCGGCATTGCTACTGATCATGACAGCCGGGTATGCGCAAAAAAACATATTCGAAAAGATGCCCTCAAATCAACGGGACAGCATCCTTATAGAAACGGCTAAAAATGCAGTACTGAAATATGCTCCCGGATATTACAGGGATTATAAAAAACCCGAAGTCATTTTCAGAGGAGCTCTCTCTAAGAAACACCATAAAAAGGAAGACTGGGGTAGATTATACTATCAGATAACCTTTTTCTATGACCCTCTAAAAGAAAAATATGCCAAAAATTATATCGTACAAGTACTTATTTGGGCGGACAATGGAAAAGTTTGCAGCATGTATTTTATGAATGAGTGGGGGTTAGACATTGAAAGCCTTGAAAAAGATAACGAACATACCATAATGCCTTTCTGGATACCTCAATCAAAAGAAGGAACTCCACTTCCCGTAGATTCAAGTAAAATTGTTCCACGAAAGTTCAAAGTATATAAATAACCGACAGGATTATGAAACGGATACTAATCACTTTATTTGCCCTGCTACTGATCACGACAGCCGGGTATGCACAAAAAAACATATTCGAAAAGATGCCCCCAAAACAACGGGACAATAATATCGACTGAGACAACCAAAATAACTGTAAATACTTACCTTTCCCAATGACAGAAACAGATCGAACAAGAGTAGATGAAATTACAGAACCGAAGAAATATGCAGATAAATTAAGCGGCCTGATTTTCTGCATATATATCATCTCTTTACCCATACTCTGGAATATCTGTCACAGTCTTTTATTGGGAAAAGAACTGCTTATAGTTTGTACTCTGTTATTTTGCAGCATACTTTATGCCGGAACAGTAATTTCAAAGTCAACCGGTTTTTCCGAACAAAAATTTATAAACATATCTTATGCCGATATATTAATCGTACTATTCTCCTTTATTCTTGTTTTTAATTCCATTAAAAACGGCCGATTGATTTTTATTCCGGTAGAAGAATGGTGTGCCATATTAGCGGTTTATCTTCTGATGCGAAACATACGATGTGCAGACATAATACCGGAGACACTCATTCTCAGCGGGACGATGCAATCGGCAATAGTCTTATTCCAGAAAACCGGCTATATGAAAAGTAACAACGAATGGTTCGAGATTACAGGATCGTTCGGTAATCCCGGACCATTAGGAGGATTTCTGGCTATTTGCATCGTTATATGCCTGTGCCGGATATATGAAACCCGAAAGCAAAACAAAATAATACATAGCACATATATTATTGCCGCCGGAACAATGTTAACGGCCTTTTATTTTGCCGATTCGCGCGCGGCATTTGTAGCGACAATAGCAGGTTGCACATTTTATTTCTTTCAAACAATACGGATTTTTCTGAAAAAGCATCCGCATATTATCCCGATAATCGGAGGAATATTGATATTATCATCCATCCTTATATTCAATTATCGGGAAAAATCGGCAAACGGCAGGCTACTGATCTGGAGAGTGTGTTCGGAAATGATCTCTCATAAGCCGTTTTCAGGATACGGAACCGCATCATTCGGACAGGATTATATGCTGCACCAAGCACACTATTTCGAAACGCATCCCGACTCGCGCTTTTCTCAAACTGCCGATGATACGCTCTACCCTTTCAATGAGTTTCTACATATATTGGTAGAACTCGGTATCCCGGGATTATCGGCAATCGGCGCTTTCTTGATCTCTCTATTTTTATCTCGATTGAAAAACGGGACAAAACGGGTTTTAAAAGCCGGATTAATCGCTTATTTATGTTTTTCGTTGTTTTCCTATCCGAATTCGGTCTTCCCTCTATTCGTCCTTTTCGGAATATTTTCGGGATGCATCGAGAACCGGAAGGTATTTAAAATACCGATATCCGCCTTGACAACGGGAAGCCTGCTAATTCTATCGGTTCTGGTCTGTTCCGGTTCGATTCGGGAAATCAGATTTTATTATAACGGAGCAAAAACTCTCGAAAAATTTTTCACGGGAAACTGCTCGGAAGCGATTTTATTTTCAGACCGACATTATGAACAGCTAAAATATAGCGAATTATTCAACAATATCTACAGCATGTGGATAGAAAAACATCCGGATATAAAAAAATTGCCGAGACTGCCGGCGGGATGCAGCAATTATTGCAATATAGGAAAAACATATATGCTCTCTGAACAATACGACTCTGCAGAAGAATATTTGAAAACAGCGTCTTTTATGGTTCCCGGGAAAATAACTCCCAACTATTTGTTATGGCAAAACTCGTTACAAAAAGGGGACACGACGACCGCAATCGCCATTGCCGAACGGATATTGAAACAACCTTTAAAGGCAGAAAGCACTTATACACTCCGTGCCAAAAGCGAAATACGGAGATTTTTAGAAACCGAACAAGGGAAAAAACAAGTTTCTGCCCCATAAATACTTAGTACCTATCTGAGCGCTAAATATTTTTCCAGCTTATCGAATGCGGTCATTACAACTCTGTTCGTCACCGTAAAGAACCATACGCAAGGGACAAAGCAAAAAAGGAAACGCTTGGCGGAATAAGCCAAAACATTTTCTATCGTATCCCATTTATAATCGATCTGATATAAAATAATCACATAGAACAAAGATGCCAACAGAATCATAGATAACAGACGAAGGTTATCTCGTGTCTTTATCACATTCCGGATATTGACAAGCAGCGAAAGAAGAGCAGCGGAAAACGACCAGCCGTAATAATAATTATTGACATAAAGATCTTTCATATAATTATAGATAGTCTCGACCTTCTCCCCATCCCAGAAAAGGCGGACAATGGCTATCCCTTCGGCATACAGCCCGTTCAGTTTCATAAACAGACTCCAAAGCAAAGCGGGAGACAATGACAACAAAACCGGCAATAAGTCTTTATACTGTTTTCTTCTGAAAGAGTCGTAACCGACAACACAAAGTGCAGCGCCGATAAATACGATTCCTTCGGTACGTGTCCAAATATTCAATGCCAGCAAAAGGGATGCCAGATACAGGTCTTTCCGTTCACGATACCGAAACCAAACGGCAAGATATATGATTCCCAAAGAAGCGGTTACGGCGTGTATGACATTTGTCCCCGAAAGCGAAGAGAAACCGAGCATATCGGGAGTTATCAACATAAAGAAAGTGGCTATTACAGCGCCTGTACGATTAACTACCCGGCATAAGACCGCATAAAAAGCAATCAGGAAGAAAAGATACATCAACCCCGGAATCAACTTCGACATGGGTGCTCCCAATAAATAAACATAGGCATAACTGAGCTGAACCATAGGGGTATAGGTAATATAACTTCCCGGTTGGTGTATAGACGGCATATAATCTCCTTGAAATATGGAAAGGCCTTTTAACGTATGTTCTTGGGAAATGATGTACCCGATCGTATCGAATCCCGAAAGGCTGTCCCGGTCATAAGTAGGGAAATAGACACACCGAGAGAAATTCATATATTCCAAAATAATAATGAGGATAACAAACAGCAGCCATACCAGATTAAAACCGGAGAAATCGAAAGAGAGCGGTTTCCGAATCTCCTGAACAAGTTCTTTCCGACGGAAAATCAGCGGGAACGAAAGCGATAGGATGAGCAAGGCACTCGCTACTAAAACCGAGACTCTTGTAAGCGGAATACCGACGGCATCCATCAACAGCATCAACAAAGTCTGCAAAGCTATGCCTATCGGGAAAGAGAGCCCCAGTTTCTCGATCAAGCTGAACCTTAACGATATAAGATTGACCGTCACAAATCCTGCCAGGAATGAAAGAAATATACCAAAAGATACCATAATGCTTATTTGTTTTCAGTTTTTTTGACCGGCAAAATACCGTTTTCGAACTTTTCTACTTCATAAGGGACATATTCAAATCCTTCACCGTTTACAATGGCGACATGGGTAATCTCATCGACATAATGGCTTTTTCCGAAATCAAAAGGGATAACCAGTTTTCGGGGATAAAGGAAGCGGAGTGCATATATTTTATTCGATATCTCTGCCGTAAAAGGGCTCTTTCCTTTTGTAAAAGCTTCTGAAGAAGGCCATAAAATAATCGCATTCTCCGGTGTATGTTCCCGAGTATTTTTCAGATACATATAATTGGCTCCGAGCTTTATAGACATTCTACCGTCATAATTAAGATTCGGATACTTTCTGACAATTTCCATATTTTCAGGAAGCATCGTAAAGCATACCCAGTTATAGGTAGGCTGCAAAACCATGACGACCTTTAATAAAAACAACGTAAGCGCAACTGCTATGATATTCTTAAACAACCATCTGGAATAAGCCGGTTTCACGGCTTTTCCGTTTATTTCTGTTTTCGACTCTTTTATTATTCTTTTCTTATTTCCCATATTAACTATCTTATCCGATATTTCAGTAAAACCCAAATCGCCTCAAGGCCATCTGTCCATTTTATTTTTTTTCCCTCCTCCACAGATCGAGGGGTATAGCTGATTGCCACCTCTTTTATCTTATATCCTTTTTTCAGAATCTTAGCCGTTACCTCCGGACAAAATTCAAAGCCGGTACAGTCAAGAGGGATCGATTTTAACAAAGACGACTTGAACATTTTATAACAAGTCGGCTCATCGGTCAAGACCTGTCCGTACAATAAACTTGCTATAAACGAGACCAAACGGCCTCCCCAATAGAATGACGGATAGGAATGACGGTTCTGCTTATTCAAAAAACGAGAACCGTACACAACCGAGTATTCTCCGGAATGCAAATAAGGCAACAGCAAAGAATAATCGTGCGGATCATACTCTAAATCGGCATCTTGTATAATCACATACTCTCCGGTAATATGTTTTATCCCGGTACGGATAGCCATGCCTTTTCCTCGATTTATATCATGAACAATATATTTTATCGGAATCTCCGGATGTTCCCGGATAAATGATTCGACGAGCATTCCGGTCTCATCGGCAGAACCGTCATCGACAACCACGATCTCTTTTTTTATTTTGAACGGCAACAACACCGACAAAACCCGAGCCAGGATATGGCAAATGGTCTTCCCTTCGTTATACGAAGGAATGATCACCGACAAAGTTTTTTCATGATCTGCCATAGGCAATAACTGTTTCGGAACATATCTCCGTTCGAACCGACTTCTAATCGTGTCACGGTATAATTACACCCCATCTCAGAATGAGAAAACAAAGTTATGATTTTTTCTTTAAGTAAATAAATTTAATTTTATATTTCAACAGATCAAAACCATGTTTGGAATTATGTATAAGAACATTTGACAAACTCTTAATCACGACTTTGCATATATAGAAAAATTTCAGACTTTTCTTTGTTATAGAAACAAGTGTCTATCATACAATAGATATATAACCTCCAATTTATATTTTTGTATATTTACGAAAACATAAACATACGTAAAAATGAATTGCTTAAAAACAAAACGATTGATATTAAGGCATTTCACAGAAAAAGATATAAATGCTCTGTTCGCTATTTTAAGTGATAAAGATGTAAACACGTTTCTCCCCATGTATCCTTTGAGAAACATAGAGGAGGCGAAAAAGTACTTTCAATATATAAAAGATTATATTCAACAGAAAGGGCACTACTACGCTATTTGCCTCAAAGAAGACAATATTCCTATCGGCTGTATTCATGTAAGCGCAGACGACAGCCATGATTTAGGATATAGCATTAGGAAAGAGTTCTGGCATAAAGGGATTTGCACCGAATCCTGTTTGGCAATAATCGATATGCTGAAACAAACAGATATCCCCTATATCACAGCTACACATGATGTAAATAATCCGAGAAGCGGAAAAGTAATGAAAGCCATAGGCATGACATATCGGTACTCTTATGAAGAACTGTGGCAACCTAAAAATTTTCTGGTTACATTCAGAATGTACCAACTAAATTTTGATGGACAAAAAGACAGAGTATATAAAAAATATTGGGATAAATACCCCAACCATTTTATAGAGGAAATGCCTTTATAATGATGAGATTGTTGATAAAAAGCATAGTATAAGATTTGAAATTTTAGACAACCCAAAAGATTTATGATTATTCTTATTGCAGGAGATACGCATACGGGAAAGACCTTATTAGCGCAAAAGTTGCTGGAAAAATATAAATATCCCTACTTTTCGATAGACTATTTGAAAATGGGAACTATCAGAAGCGGACAATGTAAATTGCCTGCCGATAGCAATGATATGGAATTAACCGATTATCTGTGGCCGAGATTGATGAGGAGTATTCCCCATATAAGCGAAAAAACAGCTTAATGCAATTATTTTATTCTTAAGACACGTGGGAACAATTTGGGAAACCTATATATAAAAAGAAAGAAGTCAAATGATATTTACATTTGACTTCTTTCTTTTTGTACCCAGAGCCGGGATCGAACCGGCATGGAAGTGAATCCACTGGTGTTTGAGACCAGCGCGTCTACCAATTCCGCCATCTGGGCTTTTAGACGGGGCAAAAGTAGATATTCTTTTTGATTGTGGCAAGCTTTTCAGACTTTTTTTTCAAAAAAAGGATATATATAGATTTGTAAAGAAAAATATTAGTTACTTTAGCAAACGGTATAAATACAAAATATATTTCAGAATAAAATCGGATAAATAAATGAAAAACAGGTTTTAATATATTTTCGTACCGTATTTTATTCGTCCAACCGACACAAAAAGCTATAGTATGAAAAATAGATATTGCATTATTATGGCTGGCGGAATCGGAAGCCGGTTCTGGCCTGTCAGCCGAACAAACCGCCCCAAACAGTTTTTAGATTTTTTCGGAACAGGACATACTCTCTTGCAACTGACCTATGATCGTTTCCGCAAAATCATTCCTCCCGAAAATATCTTTATCGTAACGAACGAACAATATGAGGGTTTGGTAAAACAACAAATACCGGATGCCGATGATAAACATATTTTGTTAGAACCCCAACGAAGAAATACAGCTCCTTGTATTGCTTGGGCAGCATACCACATTCAGGCAATCGACCCGGAAGCAAATATCGTAGTAACCCCATCAGATCACCTTATTCTCAAAGAAGATGCCTTTGCCGAATGTATCGGTAAAGGATTAGAATTTGTAAACAATTTTCCGGCACTCCTTACGTTAGGAGTAAAACCCAACCGTCCGGAGACCGGATACGGATATATACAGATCGGAGATGAAAGTAACGGAGATATCAAGACCGTTAAAACGTTTACAGAAAAACCAAACCAAGAATTGGCCGAAGTTTTTGTAGAAAGCGGAGAATTTTTCTGGAATTCCGGGATCTTTATCTGGAATGTACAGACCATTATTAAAGCATTCCAACGATATCTTCCCGAAGTCTCGGCTCGATTCGAATCTGGAATCGGAAAATTCAACACATCTGAAGAGAAAGAATTTATTCAGGAAAATTTCCCCGCTTGCCAAAACATCTCCATAGATTTCGGACTGATGGAAAAAGCATCGAATGTATTTGTTCTCTGCGCCGATTTCGGATGGGCAGATGTAGGGACATGGGGATCTCTTTATGATATTTCGTCTAAAGATAAAAACGGCAATGTAAATCAAGAGGGAAAATCTCTCATTTACGAAAGCGACAACAATATCATTGCTGTTCCGAGAGATAAATTGGTCGTCATCGAAGGCTTAAAGAACTATATCGTTGCCGATTCGGACAATGTATTGCTCATTTGCAGAAAAGATGAAGAGGAACGTATCCGACAGATTGTGAATGATGCAAAAGCAAAATTCGGGAACGAATTTACCTAATGAGCAACAAGGTTCTATATTTTATCAGTCTGATTTATATCTTCAAAAATTTAAATAGCAATTAAAACGGCAGATCCTTTCTACAAGAATCTGCCGTCTCTATATAGAAAAAAAGACTATTCCATTACTATTTTTATACTTCTTACAGCCAGTCTTGCCTCAAGCCACTGAACAAAACGTGATTGTTCTGCCTTCGACATGGGTTTCGCATAGCGTACCACAGCTAACGTCATCGTATCAAGTTTTCCAGTTTCCACACTGCTAAATACAGATTTCGTAACCGCAATATTCTCAACCAGCGGGAAAAGGATTTTAATTTCGGGCGAAATTGCAATACCTATCGTATCATACTGTTGGTAACGGGACACGACGGTCTGCAAAGAATCGACTTTTTTATTCAATAATGCAATGCGCTGTTGGTTATCTTTATAAATATCTTTAAACATCATACTGTTCAGGCTTTTCAAATCAATTTCCCTGTTGGACGCAAATCCTTGTGAAAGGATCAATTTTGTACCGGTCAACCCGTATTTGGGTAACCGAGATTCAATTGATAATATCGAGTCTTTCGAAAGTTCTTGTCCTATAAGAGAAACCCGAATAACTTTCTGACCATTCTCAAATGAAGCCGTTTTACTTAAAACCTGAATATCAGGCAAGTTAAATTGTTGATTAACAAACTGGAATGCTGATGTCTCGAAATAATTCTGACGTATCATATTATAGGTAATGATCACGCTCGGCGTCATTGTAAGGAGCAGAATAGAATATACAATACGTTGTACGGTTTTCTCACGGTCTTTATCGACAAACTGCTTTTTAGAAAACTTCATTGCTTTTACACCCATTGTAGTTGCAAAAGCAATAAAAACAGAATTAATAAAGAACAGATAAAACGCTCCGAAAAAATAGTGCATATTTCCATTCGCCAGACCGAAACCTGCCGTACATAAAGGAGGCATCAAAGCCGTAGCAATAGCCACTCCCGGAATTACGTTTCCCTTTTGCTTGGTAGCCATAGCCACAATGCCTGCCAATCCGCCAAAAAGAGCGATCAACACATCATATATCGTCGGGGATGTGCGTGCCAGCAATTCCGATCGGGCTTCATTCAACGGAGAAATCAAAAAATAGAGCGTAGAGGTCAATACACTGAAAATAGTCGCCACACCTAAATTCCGAAAAGACTTTTTTATCAGTTCAAAATCATTGATTCCAAGCCCCAATCCAATGCCCATTATAGGACCCATTAACGGAGAAATCAACATCGCACCAATAATAACCGCCGTAGAATTTGTATTTAATCCTAAAGAAGCAATAAAAATAGCAAAAATAAGAATCCATATAGTAGAACCTTTAAATTCTATTCCTTCACGGATAGCCTCGACTGTCACCTGTTCACTTTCTCGGTCCTGACTTTGATCTAAATAATGCCCCAGAAATTGTCTGACAGCAAGAAACGACTCTTTAAAAAACATATCCTCACTTTTTTATCAATTTATTTATCAGCGGAATCTCTTTTATCGGCAAATCCCGTTTTACCATATAAACAACGAAAACAGATAAAAGTGCTGTACGGAACAATAATTTCAGAAATAGGTTATCTATATCCACCAATACTGCTACACTATATAAAACAAGAGTCAATACCGCATAACGTCCCATAGAGGATAAATCGTATTTAATCGGATATTTTTTTTGTCCTATAAAATAGGAAACCATCATCATCGAGAAATAACAGAAAAAAGCAGCCCATGCACATGCCATATATCCGAAACGAGGGACGAAAATTACATTTATAGCTGCCGTGACAACAAACCCGAATAAAGAAAACCAAGCACCCCATTGAGTCTGGTCTGTAAGTTTATACCAGAGAGAAAGATTAAAAAATATTCCGAAAAACAACTCTGCCAACATAACGATGGGAACGACTTCGATGCCTGTAAAATACTCTTTCGGCATAAGAAAGCGTACCAAATCTAAATAAAACATCACACCCAAAAATATAAAGAGACCGAAAATGACAAAATACTTCATCGCATCTGAATAGGATTTTTTATTCTCATCTCCGGATTCTTTATTTTTTGCAAAAATAAACGGTTCATAAGCAAAGCGAAACGCCTGCGTGAACATAACCATGACAATAGCTATCTTATAGGCCGCACCGTATATTCCCAACTCAGACATCGCATTAGGCCGGGATTCCGCCAACAACGGATAAAACATTTTATCAAATGTCTGATTCATAATTCCGGCAACCCCCAATATCAACAACGGGAATGAGTAACGAAGCATACGTTTCCAGATCACCGCATCAAAATGATAACGAATCTTAAATATTTCGGGAATCAACATCAATAAAACAGCTCCCGAACTGATTAAATTAGAGACTAAAATATAGCCTACCATAAAATCAGGGTCAAAAAACCATGAAATCAAAACAGGATTAGTTTTGTATATCCATGGACACAGCAAAAAGAAGAATAGATTTAATGCGATATTCAGAAATATAGAAAAAAGTTTAAGCGCGGCAAAGCGCATCGGTCGTTTCTGATAACGCAAATAAGCGAACGGCAAAGCAGTAAAAGCGTCTATCGCGATTATCAATGCCACCATCCAGACATAATCGGTATGAGCGGGATACCCCAACCATGCAGAAACCGGCTTCAGAAAAATAAGCACCAATATAAAGAACAAAGACGACGTGGATGCTAAAGATATCAGTCCGGTAGTATATACTTTAAGAGGGTCTTTATACTCTTTATCATTGGCAAAACGAAAAAATCCGGTTTCGAGTCCATAGGTGAGAATAATCAATAACAGAGCCATATAGGCATACAAGTTTGTAACTATCCCGTACTCTGCGGTAGTTTTCAGTGCGTTAATATACAAAAAGACAAAGCACCAGTTCAAGAAACGCCCCAAGATACTGCTCAATCCGTATATCGCAGTATCCTTGGCAAGACTTTTCATTCCGGACATAAATAATCGTTTTAAAATAAAGAACCCTGTTCTGAGAAACGGGAACGATGCAAATGTGTATATGCCAAATCGGTCACTTCCCGCCCACGTGGAGTCCGTTTAATAAATCCTTCTTTAATTAAATACGGCTCGTAAACTTCTTCGAGAGTACCCGGATCTTCGCCTAAAGCAGTAGCTATAGTCGTAAGCCCGACAGGACCGCCTTTAAATTTATCGATAATCGTTATCAATATCTTATTATCGATTTCGTCCAATCCATATTGATCTATATTCAAAGCCTCCAGAGAGAACTTGGCTATATCTATCGTTATCTCTCCGCTACCTTTTACTTGTGCAAAATCCCGAACACGGCGTAATAAAGCATTTGCTATACGGGGTGTTCCCCGACTACGCATGGCAATCTCATCCGCAGCTTCGATCGTACAAGGAACCTGCATAATCGAGGCTGAGCGTAAAACGATACGACTCAATACCGTATGATCGTAATACTCAAGATGACAATTAATGCCGAACCGAGCACGTAAAGGACTGGTTAACAATCCGCTTCGGGTAGTAGCTCCGATCAGGGTAAAAGGATTCAGGTCGATCTGTATGGAACGGGCACTCGGACCTTTATCGATCATAATATCGATGCGATAGTCTTCCATAGCAGAATAAAGATACTCTTCTACAACAGGACTCAACCGATGTATCTCATCGATAAAAAGTACGTCGTTAGGTTCTAATGAGGTCAAAATTCCCGCCAAATCTCCGGGTTTATCCAATACCGGTCCGGAAGTGATTTTAAATCCCACACCTAACTCATTCGCCACGATATTCGAAAGAGTCGTCTTTCCCAATCCGGGAGGACCATGCAGCAGGACATGATCTAAAGCCTCTTCCCTCATACGGGCAGCCATAACAAAAACCCTCAGATTCTCTATAATTTTATCTTGTCCGCTAAAATTATCAAAAGTCAGCGGACGAAGGGCTTTTTCAAACTCCCGCTCATTTTCAGAAATATTTTGCTCTCTTATATCAAAATCAGATTCCATATACAGGCTAAAAGTTTCATACTTTCGAAAAACAAACTTAGATATTTATTTCGGAACAAACGATCTTTATGAAAAAGTATCTGATTAAACTTCAAAACAAAATTGCCAAAATCAAGAATCCTTACGCATTTTATTTTTCAGGGCAGCTTTTTTAGCTACTTTTTCCCAAAACTTTCTCTTATAATACAATGCCGTTTTCACAGAAGAAGCAATATCCCAACCTCGAAGACGGGAATATTCGGCGACAATATATGAAGTCACCTCATCACTCGGACTGATCCTGTCGAAATTACGAAGACATTCCTTTTTCGACAGTTTACCGAAACGCATCCTGTTTAAATCCACCAAACTAAAATGCACTTCATCTCCGACCTGTTCATAAAGAACATTTCCCGGAGAATAATCCAGATGCAAGATCCCCGCTTCATGAACTCCTAAAGTAAACTCGGCAAACTTGTCAAGGATATACTCTCCCGTCCCTATCGAATTATAAAAATCACGCATCATCCGAGGATAATTTTCTATCTTACTGATAAAATATCCTTGATAAAAAAGCAACCCTTTTTTCACCTCTATATAAGCTATCGGTTCAGGAGTACGTATTCCTTTGCTCAAAAGAAACATTGCATACTCATAAGCCCTCCTCGCTTTACTGGGACGAAAAAAAGCATAAATAATCCGGTTGATACAAATCGGAACTTTATAGCGCTTCACTACAACATCGATATCTTGTGCCCTGAATTTCTTAATTTGATTCCTGGCTTCATAAATCATATCACCCCCCTTACTGAAATTAGCAGGAAGTTGCTTTATAAAAAGTGAAAGTTTCGAATAATCCGGATTAATTACAATATTCATATTACCGAGTTAAGACTCTTCGTTAATTCTATACAAATATACCTATTTTCTTGAATATAGCTTTTTACAAAACTATTTTTGGGCATATATCTCCTTTTTTATCTTATTTGCAATCTCCTCAGGCGAGATTTCATTTAAACAAGCATAATCATTTCGCCAACAAGGACGATTTCCGAATACAGAACATGGACGACAGGGTAAATCAACCTGAACAGTATTATCTAAAGATTGTTTCCAACCCAAAAAACCCGCATACGGGTGCGTCGCGCCCCAAACAGATATAACCGGAAGTCCGACCAAAGAAGCCAGATGCATATTTGCAGAGTCCATCGAAACCAATAATTTCAAATGGCTCATTAAAGCCAGTTCTCCGGAAAACCCCAATTGCATGCCTGTCAAAGAAACGACTTTCCCTGGGAAATCAGACGCCCACCGGTTTAGAATCAAAGACTCTCTTTCCCCTCCGCCGAAAAGGAATATTTTATATTCTCCCGTTTTCGCCAACATCGATATTAACTGTTCCATTTTTTTCTCCGGATATATCTTTCCTCGATGCTTTGCAAACGGAGCTATCCCTATACAGTGCATTTCGGATGAATACTCCGACAATAAAACTTCCGGTAAAGCTGCCTTTTTCTTTCCATAAATCGAAACAAAATTTTCAGGAAAAGAAAAGCCGAGTTTCCGAAACACATCTGTATAACGATGAAAAGAGGTAGGTAACTGCCGCAATTTTTTATGCCGACGTGCCGTAATTTCACATTTAGCAATCCGACCTTTATTTATGTGAACGCTTTTCACTCCTGAAAAACGCAATAAAGCACACAACAGCCGTGAGCGTAAAACATTATGAAGATCAGCTATACCGTCAAAAGAAAATGTCCGAAGTTCTTTATATAGAATATAAATACCTTTTATTCCCTTGTGCCGTCCCCGAATTTCAGCCGGATAAATTTTCAAATTATCCGGTCGGTTTATAAATATCCGAGATACCACAGGAGTAGTCAGCATTGTAAAATTCACATCAGGGTAAGCTTTACATAAAGAATAAACTATCGGAATAGTCATTGCAACATCTCCCAATGCGGAAAGCCGAATAATCAATATATTTCTTAATGGCCGGCAAGAAATCACAGAACAATTATTTTTTACCATATAACACCGGATTCAAAGCCGGATCATTATACATCTTCATTTGTTTATATACTTTCATATATTTCTTCCCCGACTCAATATCAAGTAAAAGCTGATCTATTGCAGAAGACAAATCTATTCGTTGCTCAAGCAATACCCGCAATTTTTCACGACATTTTTCTATATGTTCCGGAGAAGCATCACGGCGTTCTACCTCCTGCTGCATGTGATAAATCTTAAGAGCCAGAATAGAAAGTCGATCTATCGCCCATGCAGGACTCTCGGTATTGATCTTTGCATCGGCCGACACCTTTACGTTCTTATACTTATCCCAGAAATAACTATCTATCAACTCGACCAAATCGGTACGATCTTGATTCGACTTGTCAATACGACGTTTTATCTGCAATGCTTCTGCAGGATCGATAGACGGATTGCGAATAATATCTTCTAAATGCCACTGGACGGCATCGATCCAATTTTTCAGATATAAATAATAATCGATTGTTTTTTCTTCAAAAGGATTCTGAATCTCAGCATCCACATCATCCATATTATGATAAGCCTGTGTGGCGTTCCAAAATATCCGGTTACTTTTTTCGCTAAAAGTCATATCGAGTTTGTTATTGTATAGTTAAGCTTACAAACATAACAATTGTTTCATAAACGAACAATCTTTCGGACAAATAAATATGGTTTAACGCCCTTTACCGGATACATACTGAAAAAAGATTTAATTTTGTACCATTTTCAACAGATATGCAAAAGAACATCAACATTATCATCGATAATAAAATACCTTTCATCAAAGGGATTCTCGAACCGTACGCAAACGTTAAATATCTACCTCCTTCGGAGATAACGAAGGAGCAAGTAAAGGATACCGATATTTTAATCATACGTACCCGGACACGTTGCAATGAAAGTCTTCTTTCTGAAAGTCGTTGCAAATTTATCGGTACGGCAACAATCGGATTCGATCACATCGATACCGAATATTGTAAACAAAACGGAATAGAATGGAAAAACGCACCGGGATGTAACGCTTCTTCGGTCGGGCAATATATATTGGCATCTCTGCTTTTGCATGCAGAAAAAAACAGTTATTCGCTTAAAGGGAAAAAAATCGGAATAATCGGTGTCGGTCATGTCGGCTCGATAGTCGCCCACCATTGCAGGACCATCGGAATGACAGTTCTACTTAATGATCCGCCTCGGGCAGATGCAGAAAAAAATAATATCTTCGTCTCTTTAGACACAATTGCTGAAGAATGCGATTTTATCACTTTTCATACACCACTCAACCGTACGGGAATATACCGAAGTGTTCATCTGGCCGACAACAACTTTTTCAAGAAATTGAGAAAACAACCCGTTATTATCAACTCTTCTCGAGGAGAAGTTGTCGATAATAAAGCCCTATTGACCGCATATCAAAAGAAAGAAATATCGGATATAATCATCGATTGTTGGGAAAACGAACCGGATATACTTCCGGAATTACTTGAAAACGCTTTTATCGCAACCCCTCATATTGCCGGTTATTCAGCCGACGGAAAATCGAACGCCTCCCGGACGATGGTCCGGGAAATATCCCGAATACTCGGGATCGAGATCGACACCTCAAAAATAACTCCGCCGCCAGCCCCTTTTCCGGAAATAGATTTAAACGTATGTTCGGGAGATCCGATAACAAATGCCGTAATCGCATCATACGATCCCCGAACCGACACAACAAATTTACGTTCTGCTCCTAAACAATTCGAGAATTTACGGGGGAATTACGGGCTTCGACGAGAATTCGGCGCATATAAAATCATGCTTTCCGCATCCGAGAAAATTTCGGTTTTAAAAGAATTAGGGTTTATTATTTCTCCAAAATCATAATCGGGATATAACTTCTTCGATTATTCGAGGATAAAACTCATACTCCAACCGATGCACCTTACGGGCTACATCTTCATAAGTATCAGCCGGATCTACCGTACATTTTTCTTGATGGATAATAGCTCCTGAATCATAATGTTCATTTACATAATGTATCGTTATGCCGCTCTCTTTCTCTCCGGCCTCGACAACAGCCTTATGCACATGATCTCCATACATTCCTTTTCCTCCGAAACGAGGTAACAACGCAGGATGTATATTTATAATTGCACCGGGATATGCCTGAATCAAATACTTCGGAACTTGCAATAAAAAACCCGCCAGAACAATAAAATCGATATGAAAGTCCCGAAGTTTTGTCAATACATAATACTCCGATTCAGAAAATTCCTTTTTCGTAATGATAAGTTCAGGAACTTTCAATAACCGGGCACGTTCAAGGACATAAGCATCCGGCTTGTTAGAAACGACAAGGGAAACTTCAATATTCTCCGATTTGGAAAAATATCGAATAATGTTCTCTGCATTAGTACCCGAACCGGAAGCAAATATGGCAATGTGTGTATTCATTTTTCATCCTATCATTTCAAATCTTGACAAAACTACAAAAATTTATAAAACAGCCGAAGAAACGATGCAATTAATATAAAGAAGCAGTCAAACTCTATCAAGAATACAAACCTCATATTATTTTAATAGACATCAATATGCCGGTTCTCGACGGATACGGAGCGACAAAAAGAATTCGTGAAATATCTTCGTCAATTTCCATCATTGCTGTTACGGCATAGCTTTCACCGAAGATGAAGATAAGATCCTAAAAAGCGGATTCGACGGGTACACGCCAAAACCTACTAATACCAATTACATTAAAAGATAAAATTACCCGATCTGTTGAAAAATCGAATTCTATTTATTTAATTATGTATCGAAAGATGTTCTAAACGGCAAATAAAAATGCGAAAAATATCCGTTTTTTTCCCTAAAGTCAGTATAGAACAATTCATTGTCCGTTCTATTTTTCCATTGAAAATTGAAAGTTCAAAGAAAAACGACACAGAAAATCATTATCAAAAAGGATAAAATGAGCTCAATTTTTATCTTCAAAGAGCCATCAAGAGGTAAAAAATTGCACAAACAAGCTAAAAGTGTGCAGTTTTTTTGATTTTATACAGTAAATATTTTTTTTGTTTGGAGAAAAATGTATTTCTTTGCACAGCAAAAATAAGAAGTAAATTTATTAATTAACTAAAAACTGGAAGTTATGTCTGAAATTGCATCAAGAGTAAAAGCAATCATCGTTGACAAATTAGGAGTAGAAGAATCTGAAGTTACACCAGAAGCAAGCTTCACAAACGATCTTGGAGCAGATTCTCTTGACACTGTAGAATTGATCATGGAATTCGAAAAAGAATTCGGTATCACGATTCCTGATGATCAAGCAGAAAAAATCGGAACTGTTGGCGATGCTGTATCATACATCGAAGCTAACGCGAAGTAACTGAATACTCTACTTTTATGGAATTAAAAAGAGTTGTTGTAACAGGTCTGGGGGCAGTTACGCCATTGGGACTCAATGTTGATGAAACTTGGGAAGCCCTGTTGAATGGAGTAAGTGGTGCCGGACCTATTACTCATTTCGATGCTTCACAATTCAAGACACAGTTTGCTTGTGAAGTAAAAAATTTCGACCCTACACTTTATCTCGATAAAAAAGAGGTGCGCAAATTCGACCGATATGCGCAATTTGCTGTTGCTGCAGCAAAAGAAGCTGTCGGAGATTCGGCTTTAGACCTTGAAAAAGTAGATAAAAACAGGGTGGGAGTTATATTTGCTGCCGGTATCGGTGGCATACGGACTTTTGAAGAAGAAGTCGGCGGATACTTTACTAATATAGAACGCGGTCCTAAATTCAATCCGTTTTTCATTCCTAAAATGATCGCCGACATCGCTGCCGGCCATATCTCTATGATTTACGGATTTCATGGTCCTAACTATGCAACGGTTTCGGCTTGTGCATCATCTACTCATTCTCTGATCGATGCATTCAATAATATTCGTTTAGGAAAAGCCGATGTTATCGTAACCGGTGGTGCTGAAGCAGCAATATCCGTAGCCGGAATCGGCGGATTTAACGCAATGCATGCCATTTCGACCCGCAATGAAGATCCCCAGACAGCATCTCGCCCATTCAGTGCGAGCCGTGATGGTTTCGTCATGGGAGAAGGCGGTGTCTGCCTTATTCTTGAAGAATTGAATCACGCTTTAGCTCGTGGAGCAAAAATATATGCAGAAGTTGTCGGTGGCGGTATGTCGGCAGACGCTTATCACTTGACAGCAACTCATCCTGAAGGTCTCGGAGCAAAATTAGTTATGCAAAATGCCCTGAGCGATGCAGAAATGAAGCCTGAAGAAGTAGATTATATTAATGTACACGGTACTTCGACACCGGTAGGCGACATATCGGAAGTCAAGGCGATTAAATCTGTATTTGGAGATCATGCCTATGAGCTGAACATAAGTTCAACCAAATCGATGACCGGGCACTTATTGGGTGCAGCCGGAGCTATTGAAGCTATGATTTGTGTAAAAACCGTTGAAAATGACATCGTTCCTCCGACAATAAACTTTACTGAAGGAGATGAAGATCCGGAAATTGACTATAAATTGAATTTTACATTCAACAAACCTCAAAAAAGGACTGTTAATGTAGCTTTGTCCAATACTTTCGGATTCGGCGGTCATAACGCAAGCATCATCGTAAAGAAATTCAAAGGATAACGTGCTTCTGAACTTTTATAAAAGAATACGGCTTTTTGTGCAAAAGCACAAGGAGTCGTATTCTTTATTCTATCAAATACTCGGATTCTATCCTAACAATATAAAGTTATATGAACAGGCATTCGTCCATCGGTCATCGGATATCCGTACCCAAGAAGGACAACGTATCAATAACGAACGATTAGAATTTTTAGGAGATGCAGTCCTCAGCACTATCGTCGCAGATATCCTGTTCAAAAAATTTCCGAATAAAAAAGAAGGTTTTCTATCCAATACACGATCAAAAATCGTAAAGAGAGATACACTGAACGACATTGCCATAAAAATGGGATTAGACAAACTCGTACAGACCTCTATCCGGACAAATACCCACAACAACTATATCTACGGCAATGCATTCGAAGCTTTTATCGGAGCTATATATCTTGACCAGGGATATGAAACATGCAAAACATTTATCCAAGACCGCATAATCGCACCTTATATAGACTTATCGGTAATTGCACGAAAAGAAGTCAATTTCAAATCAAAATTGATAGAATGGGGGCAAAAAAACCACATCGATATATCTTTCTCCCTTATTGAAGCCTTTACCGACAAAGAGAATAATCCGATATTTCAGTTTCAGGCAATTCTCGCCGGAACTCCATGTGGAATAGGAATCGGTTATTCCAAAAAAGAAGCTCAACAAAATGCAGCACAAATAGCCTTGAGTCGTGTAAAAAACGACCAAACATTCGCTCAATCAATACTTAATGCACAAAAAAGCTTCGAATTGAATCTCTCAAAAAAAGAAAATGACGGAAATTTCAGAGAGCAATTCTCCTCTTTTACAAAGCAAGATTCTTCAGATAAATCTTACGAATATTAAATAACTTTACTTGATTAACAAAGTAAAAGAAAAACAGTCATTCAAGACTGTGGTATTATAGCTCTTAAGAACTGTCTAAATTTTCCAATAAGAAAAAATTATCAGGTCATTTTTGCGTTTTTTCTTCCGGTATTGGGATCGACAGAACTTCTATACCGACTTTAATTTTGATCTAGGAATTAATCAATATCGAAGATCACAACAATATAGAAATCGATAATACAATATTGTATCTAAATAAAAGAAAACTAAAAAAGTTTCATCGGATAATAATTTTTTCAAAAAAAATAGCTGGTACAATAAAAAATTTTAAAATAATCTTGTCAATAAATTTTAATTTATTATATTTATCAAATAAGAAAATCAGACTTGCATACACATCATACTTAACCTAATACTCCAACAAAATGAAACAGATTTTACAAAAACTACTGGTTGTAACTTTTTTACTCGCGCTTACACAGCAGTTAGATGCCCGTAAAATTGAAGTTACCGATGCCTTGTCAACAGCTAAAAATTTTATTGCCAACACTGAATCTGGCAAAATACAGCAAAAGACTATTGCCACTAACTTGGGACTCGTATACACCGAAGGAGATGACAATGCCCCTCTCTACTACGTGTTCAACATAACCGGAGGAGGTTTTATCATTACTGCTGCCGATGACCGCGCAACAGAGATACTTGCATACGTAGAAAAGGGTTCATACAATCCCTCAACACTGCCCGCAAATATGCGCTGGTGGCTTGGCGAATACGCACGGCAAATAAAGGCAGTATGCTCCATGCCGGAAGTTACAGAGCAAACACACGCCGCTAATAAAGCCATAGAAACTGAAATAAAGCCCTTGCTCGAAACCGAATGGTCGCAAGAATCCCCATTCAATCAGCGTTGCAGTTACAGTAATGGTACAAGTATCTCACCCGCTGTAACCGGATGTGTAGCCACTGCAATGTCGCAAATCATGTATTTCCATAAATGGCCCGAAAAGGGTACGGGATCGTACAGCTACGACTACTCGATAGACGTAAACGGCAAAGAAGTACAGCAACACAAGGAAAGTAATTTTGCTGAGCACACATACGATTATGCAGCCATGTTGCCCTCATACCGTTCCGGCTACACACAACAGCAAGCCGATGCAGTGGCTCTTTTAATGTTCGACTGTGCAATTAGCGTAAATTCGCTTTTCAATGACACAAACATAGGCACAGCCGGCGCATCGAACTGGGCTGTTTATTCATTTCAAGATTACTTTGGATATGCAAAAACAGCAACAGAGATAAGCCGCAGCAACATTACTAACGATGATGAATGGGAAACTCTTGTATACAACGACTTACAAGCAGGCCTTCCGGTTTTTTATTCCGGTAATGACGATAACGGCAGCGGACACACATTCGTTTGCGATGGTTACAAAGATGGCCTTTTCCATATTAATTGGGGATGGGAAGGTACTTTTAACGGGTACTTCGCTCTATCGGGTACCAATGCCCTCAATCCTTATACCGGAGCAGGACTTCACGGACAAGGCTACCGTAACGACCAGCGTATTATAACAGGACTAAAGCCGGCTAAAGCCAGCAGTGGTGTTATTGCACAAGACGTCATTACCATTTCGCAAAACTCGGCAACTCGCGGTGATGAACTATTCGTTTCGGGAAACATGATAAATATCTCCAACACCGAGGAAGTTTACATGGGATTAGAATTGACCGATGTGGCAACGGGTGAGAAAATCATAGCGGGTATAACCGACTACACCTTTGCTCCGGGTAACCGTTTCAGCGCATTACTACTGAACACGAGCGATATTGTAAAGAACGGCACATTCAAAGTATGGCCGGTTTACCAAATAAGCGGCACCACAGAATGGATACGCATAGAAGCGGCTACGGGTCAGAACAAAGCACCGCAACTTACCATTTCGGGCAAAACACCGACAATATACGTAACCGCACCTATCAGTTTCGAACACGGAGATTTCACATCTATAGAAAATCTCAAACTTTATGTAAAACTGCAAGCTCTCGAGAACGTAAGCAACATAGAATTCCGCGCATATTTCAAGCAACCTTGGGACGGCCAGACCGGAGCCACATTGACCGGTACTGTTGCTTCATTAGAAAACGGAGACATAACTACCCTTGTCCTGACACCGCTCGGCTCTACAGCCAATCTGCGACAAGAGATACCCTACTCGCTCGAACTATACTTGTACGAAAACGGACAGAATGTCAAAATTCCGATTTCGAGCAACACCAAGATTAACAACGCTATAATTGTAAGCGCGGAAAAAGAAGAAGAACTCGGCATCGAGAACGTAACGACCGACAATACCATAGTAGACGTTTTCACGATTGACGGAGTTTTGATTCGTCATAAAGTAAGCAACGACAAAGCCTTGGAAAACCTACCTAAAGGCATATACATTGTAAACGGACGCAAGATGTTGGTAAAATAACATTCGTACGCACTACAAGAAGAGGCTGTCCAAAAATTCAAGCTGAATTTGAGATGGCCTCTGTTTTTTATTTCAGATTTAAATCGGAATATTCAGTAAATGGAAAAAGCCCGGTACAATACCGAGCTTTATTCCGATCTAAGAGCGTATTTCAACAATGTTTAACCATTCAACTTGGGGCACATCAAAGTCAACACCCCTATTCTTATTTTACAAGAATCTTTCTACAAATAATTAATCTTTGTTTTCTTTCTTCGAACGATCACGTTTGTCCTGACGTTCGGGACGAGGCTGTAATGCTTTCATAGAAAGGCGGAACTTTCCAGTCTTTTTATCGATTTCGATCAACTTAACCGTAACCTCATCTCCTTCCTTAATTCCAGATTGTTCCATTGATTCAATGCGATCCCAGCTTATCTCAGAAATATGCAGCAAACCGTCTTTTCCCGGCATAAACTCAATAAATGCACCAAATGCAAGAATAGATTTTACTTTTCCGGTATAAACTTCTCCTTCTTCAGGAACAGCCACAATACCTTTGATTCTGGACAGAGCAGCGTCAATAGACTCACGGCAAGGCGCAGCAATCTCGATACGTCCGATATTATCCACTTCTTCAATCGTAACAACAGCTCCTGTTGCTTCTTGAATTCCCTGAATAATTTTCCCGCCCGGGCCTATTACTGCACCAATCATATCTTTCGGAATAGTCAAAGTTTCGATACGTGGAGCATGAGGTTTCATATCAGTACGCGGCTCTGGTATCGTTTCAAGAATTTTACCGAGTATATGCATACGACCTTCACGAGCTTGTGCTAAAGCCTTTTCAAGTACCTCATAAGAAAGTCCGTCAACTTTTATATCCATTTGAGTCGCCGTGATACCATCTTTCGTACCTGTTACCTTAAAATCCATGTCTCCAAGATGGTCTTCATCTCCAAGTATATCGGACAATACAGCAAATTTCACATTATCTTTATCCGTAATCAATCCCATAGCAATACCGGATACAGGCTTCTTGATTTTAACTCCGGCATCCATTAAGGCCAAAGTACCGGCACAAACCGTTGCCATAGAAGAAGAACCATTCGATTCAAGAATATCCGACACGATACGAATCACATAAGGATAATCTTTAGGGATCATCCGTTTCAATGCACGATTTGCCAAATTACCATGACCTATTTCCCGACGGCCTACCCCTCTTTGCGCTTTTGCCTCGCCGGTAGAGAACGGTGGGAAATTATAATGAAGTAAAAAACGTTCACGAGTTTGATCCAGCACATCGTCAACAATTTTCTCATCCAATTTAGTACCCAATGTCACTGTTGACAAAGATTGTGTTTCACCGCGTGTAAATACTGCCGATCCGTGAGGTCCTGGAAGATAATCTACTTCACACCAGATAGGACGAATTTGTGTCGTAGTACGGCCGTCCAAACGTTTTCCTTCATCCAAAATACACCGACGGACAGCTTCTTTCTCGACATCATGATAATAACGTTTTACCAAAGCTTCCTTTTCTGCGGCAGCTTCAGCATCCATCCCGGCAAGATACTCGGTTACGATAGCTTCAAAAGCTTCAGAACGAGCATGTTTATTCGCATTTCCTGACTGAGCTATCGCATAAGCTTTATCATAACATTTTTCCCAAATATCTTTACGAAGCTCTTCATCATTCACCTCATGACAGTAGGTACGTTTTACAGTAGAACCGACAGCTTCTGCCAATTCGATTTGTACCTTACACTGTATTTTGATAGCTTCATGAGCGACTTTCATTGCTTCAAGCAATTCTGCTTCCGAAACTTCATCCATTTCACCCTCTACCATCATGATATTTTCCATAGTCGCTCCTACCATAATGTCGATATCGGCTTTTTCCAACTCTTCGAATGTAGGATTAATTTTAAATTGTCCATCGATACGAGCGACACGAACTTCAGAGATAGGACCGTTAAACGGAATATCAGAAACGGCAAGAGCTGCAGATGCTGCCAATCCGGCTAATGCATCGGGCATATCATGACCGTCGGAAGAGAACATTATTATATTTACGAACGTATCTGCATGATAATTATCAGGAAATAATGGACGTAACACACGGTCAACCAAACGTGCCGTCAAGATTTCATAATCTGAAGCACGGCCTTCTCTTTTTGTAAAACCTCCCGGGAAACGCCCGTAAGCTGAATATTTCTCTTTATACTCTACTTGTAAGGGCATAAAATCCACCCCTTCGCCGGCTTCTTGTGCCGACACTACGGTAGCCAAAAGCATGGTATTACCCATTCGGACTTCTACTGCCCCGTCAGCTTGCTTAGCCAATTTTCCAGTTTCGATCGTGATGGTTCTTCCATCTCCTAAATCGATCGTTTTCTTAATAGGATTAATCATAAAATTTTTTCTTATTCACTTTCTTTCCAAATTCATGCAAAGATAATTAAAGTTTAAGTGCAACAAGGTGAAAATGAAAGAAAAATCTTATCGCGCACTTTATTTTCACCTTTTATTACAGTAAAATCTCTATTTTAGGTCTTTAAATTTATAAAATGCGGTTTGTTCTATGAAAAAATATATCTTTGCAATAAGAAAAGCATAAAAATATCTTATGAAAAAGTACCTTTATCTATTAACTGTTATCGTGACCTTTTCGGCTTGCCATCGTAATGATTTTACCGTAACGGGAAATGTTTCGGACGCAGAAGGGAAAACCCTCTATTTCGAAGCTACGCAAATCGACAAAATCGTTACTTTAGATTCTATAAAATTGAAGTCGGACGGAAAGTTCACTTTTTATGCCCCGAAAACCGAATTCCCGGAATTTTACAGACTCCGCCTCGACAGTTCATATATCCACTTTGCCATAGATTCTACAGAAACCGTCACTTTTCAGACATCCGGCAAATCTTTTACAGATTACTCAGTGGAAGGATCGGAAGAAAATAAACAGATACAAGAAGTTTCTAAAGCAGGAAGTTTATTAAAAAATGAAGTTGACAAAATTTTAAGTAATACCGGAACTTCGGACAGTATCCGAATAGCGAACGCCAAAAGATTATTAAACGCACTTGACCAATACAAAAAAACGACTTTACCTATTATATACGGAAATCCCAAATCAAAAGCCGCTTATTTTGCCATTTTCCAACAAGTTAACGGAAACATAATTTTCGATCCGTTCGACAAAGAAGATAGTAAAGCCATTCGTGCCGTAGCAAATGCATACGATGTATATTATAAAGGCTCATACCGAGCCAAGCAACTTTATAATATGGCCATAGCTTCTCTTCAAGCCGAACGACAACTAAAGCAGCCGACTTTGTTAGAACAAGCAAATGAAGCATCTCTGATAGATATATCATTACCCGACATCAAAGGGAAACAACAAAAATTATCAGACCTGAAAGGGAAAGTAGTTTTACTCGATTTTACAGCTTATCAAACCGATTATTCACCGGAATATAATATTTTACTTGCTAAAATATATAAACAATTCAAAGACAAAGGACTTGAAATTTATCAAGTATCTTTAGATAACGATGAAAATTTCTGGAAAGTATCGGCATCAAATCTTCCATGGATATGCGTACGTGACGAAGCCAGCATCTACTCTACCGTAGCGAGCTTATACAATGTAAAAAATCTTCCGAGCGCATTTCTTATCGACAGAACAGGCGCAATACAAAAACGGATAGCTTCGATAGAATCAATTTCAGGAGAGATTCAAAAACTCCTATAAAGAATAGTTCTAAAATAAAAGTTTTATTCAGAGAAAGTTAGAAAGATTGTCTTTTTTATTTGGAAAGTAAAAAAAAGAACTTATCTTTGCAATAGAGAACACACAAAAAGGAGTTCCGGCTTAACAGCGGGAATTCTTTTTTGTTTTATAACACAGAAGACAAAACAATTAAAAATTAAACTATAGGAGATCAAAATTATGGCTATTGTTTATATGACCGAAGAAGGTTATAAAAAAATGCTTGAAGAGATTACTTTTCTCGAAACTGTAAAAAGGCCTGAAATATCAAGGCAAATCGCGGAAGCTCGTGATAAAGGCGACCTCTCGGAAAATGCGGAATATGATGCGGCAAAAGAGGCGCAAGGTCTATTGGAAATGAAAATCGCTCAATTAAAAGATAAAGTCGCAAATGCACGCATGATTGATGACACAAAACTGAATACTCATACCGTGCAGATCCTGAATAAGGTAAAAATAAAGAATACAAAAAATAACGCGGTTATGCAATATATGCTCGTATCGGAAAGCGAAGCAAATTTGAAAGAAGGAAAGATTGCCGTAAGTACACCGATAGGGAAAGGATTACTTGGGAAAAAAGTAGGAGATATTGCAGAAATACAAGTTCCGTCAGGACTTATGACATTCGAAATTATCGATATATCGATTTAAAAGGGAACGACACCCCGGGTTCAATGCCCGGACGGTGTCGTTCTTGCTATACAGACTGCCCCTGCGTACATATCCTATAGTTTACCGTACGTTGCGGGCAGTTTTTCAAAAAATACTCAATTTATAAATAAACATATTATGCCAACTATTTTCAGTCGTATCGTAGCAGGAGAGATTCCATGTTACAAAATTGCCGAAGACGAGAAATATTTTGCATTTCTCGATATCAATCCTTTAGCGGAAGGTCATACATTAGTCATTCCCAAGGCAGAGGGAGATTACATATTCGACATGTCAGACGAAGATTATTCAGGACTGACCTTATTTGCAAAGAAAGTTGCCAAGGCTATCGAAAAAGCGATTCCCTGTAAACGTGTAGGAGTAGCCGTTATGGGATTGGAAGTCCCGCATACCCACATTCATCTAATCCCTATTAACAAAGAAACAGATATGTACTTCTCTAAGGAAAAGTTAAAAGTCTCTTCCGAAAAAATGGTGGAAATTGCAGCTTCTATCGCATCAGAAATAGAATAGTCCGCTTAAAGGGAAATTTGTATCCAGATCACACAATCATTCAAAAAAGCATTACCATATATACAAGAAGCTAACCCAATTGAAAAAGCCGGTTTCATCTCATAACAAACCGGCTTTTTTACCTATCAATATAGCAAACTCACGAATTTTTTATAAATTCACATCGTTACTCTCAAAAGTCATATACTAATAACATCAGGCTAACAATAATTGAATTTTTATACATCAAGATAATGAAAGACATAATAAATGCACGTTGTGGCTGGGCAGGAACAGATGAGCTATATATAAAATATCACGATGAAGAATGGGGCAGACTCGTCACTGATGACAAAACATTATTTGAGTTTCTTGTTCTTGAAAGTGCCCAAGCCGGATTGGCATGGATTACCATTCTCAGAAAACGAGAAGGATACAAAAAAGCTTTTCATCACTTTGACGTAGAGCAAGTAGCGCACATGAGTTCAGAAGATATCGAACAACTAATGCAATTTGACGGTATTATACGAAACCGCCTAAAAATCAAATCTACAATTATAAATGCAAAACTTTTTCTCGTCATACAGAAAGAGTTCGGGAGTTTTTATAATTACATATTATCATTCTTCCCTGATAAAAAACCGATAGTCAACAAATTCAAGTCATTAAGTGAAATACCCGTATCATCTCCCGAATCCGATGCAATGAGTAAAGACATGAAAAAACGGGGATTCAAATTTTTCGGAACTACTATTTGTTACGCTTATCTACAAGCTACAGGATTCATCAACGATCACCTGACAGGCTGTATTTGTCAAAAAAAATAAATAAAGACGACACAAATAAAATTTCAATTCGCATAATATTAAAATTACCGACAAATCATACATGGAACAGCTCATCAACAAAAATTCTCGTATTGAAGTCGTAGATGCTCTACGAGGATTTGCCGTAATGGCAATCATCTTGGTTCATAATCTGGAACATTTCATTTTTCCGGTTTATCCGACCAACTCGCCAAACTGGTTGAATATCTTAGACCAAGGTATATTCAACGGAATTTTTTCTCTTTTTGCGGGAAAAGCGTATGCCATCTTCGCTCTTCTGTTCGGATTTACGTTCTACATACAAACCAACAATCAAAGAAAACGGGGTAAAGATTTCGGCTATCGTTTTCTCTGGCGTTTAATATTGTTGGTCGGTTTCGCAACATTAAATGCAGCCTTTTTCCCGGCAGGAGATGTTTTACTGTTATTCGTAGTGACAGGACCTATATTATTTTTTACACGAAACTGGAGCAATAAAGCTATTATTATAACCGCTGTCATTTTTTTGTTGCAACCCATCGAATGGTATCATTATATCGCCTATATGATAAACCCGACACACCAGTTACCCAACTTTAAAGTAGATGAAATGTATGCAGAAGTGGCCAAATATACAAAAGACGGGAACTTTTGGGAGTTCATCTTAGGAAACGTCACATTAGGACAAAAAGCCAGTTTGTTATGGGCCATAAACGCAGGACGCTTTTTCCAAACAGCAGGATTATTTCTATTAGGTTTCTATATCGGCAAAAAGCAACTTTTCGTTTCTTCTGAGAAAAATCTCCATTTCTGGGTAAAGACACTGATTGTCTCCGCTATTGCATTTGCACCTTTATATACATTGAAAGATCTTATTATGGACAATGCTCCGATCATACGACAAACAGGGGGAACGGCATTTGACATGTGGCAAAAATTAGCCTTTACTCTGGTCTTGATAGCGTCCTTCATACTTCTCTATCAAAACCATAAGTTCCGCAATATGGTAAGCAATTTACGATTTTACGGCAGGATGAGCCTTACTAATTACATAGCCCAATCCATAATAGGAGCAATTATTTATTTCCCATTTGGCTTGTACCTCGCACCATATTGCGGATATACAGTCAGTTTATTAATCGGATTTTTCACGTTCCTACTACAAGTGAAATTATGTAAATGGTGGTTGTCGAAACATAAACAAGGACCATTAGAACTTATTTGGCACAAATGGACTTGGCTTGGCGTAAATAATCGATAACGAATAAACGTCCGATGAAAATAACATCAAGCTATATCTATATTTCCGGCATCGCAAACATTTCGAAGATAGAGATATAAAAAGAATCTCATTCTAAAAAACAATCTTTTTATGATGATAACTGGATAAAAAGATTGTTTTTATTTTTTAGATAAAAATTTCTTGCTCAACCATTTTCTTACAGGTGCATCATACAATTTCAGACAAAGATATGCGAGCAGAATATTTCCGAAAAAGAGCAATAAAGCCATCGGCCATGCCTGTGCAAATGTTAGATCATTATTCCATATCCATGCATAGAAAAGATACATAAAAGGGTAATGAACAATATATACAGGGTAAGATATATCTCCTAAAAATTTGCATATCCTCAATGTCCATTTGTCTGTCGCTTTACCCGAAGCGCCCCAATAGACCAACAAAGGAAAAAGCAGAATGGCACATACAGAATCATAAATACCATTCATCCAAAGAAGATCTTTATTGCCTACATACGGAACGGAAAGTAATACGGCAATAGCCAAACTACAAATCCAAAAAGCTCCTCTGATTTTAACCGGTTTAAAAATACGCGACATTAACAAACCTGCGGAAAACGAAAACATTAAACGTAAAAAACCTCCGATAAGATTATAATCCATAAGTGTCCAGCCCACTCCCAAATGACCATAACCCGAAAAACTGAATATTGCAAATACAGCTAACCCGATTCCTGCTAATGAAACAAGCAAAGCAAGCGACTTGGTAGATAACCGACGGATAAATAAAGCATACATGATATTTCCTATATACTCAAAAAATAAAGACCAACTCGGGCCATTTAAAGGATACATCTCTCCGTTTCCCCGAACTTCTACCCTTGAACCGGGTATCGCAGGTATAAGAAAAAGGTTGAGTAGCATAGCAAGCATTAACGCTGATAAAGAGACTTGCGAGCCATCCCATTTTTCACTGCCTTGTATATAAAATGCACAAGCTCCTAAAATAGCTCCCATGACAACCATCGGATGCAGACGAATCAATCGGCGTTTCACAAAATCCTTTACTGTCATTGTCGTTTTCCAACGATCGTCATAAGCATATCCTATAACGAACCCCGACAGAATAAAAAAGAAATCGACAGCTAAATATCCATGATTAAATTTCTGATCTATGGGACTTGTTGCAAAAGCTTCAAAAACATGATACCACATCACCAAAAGGGCTGCAACTCCCCTTAATCCGTCAAGAAGTTCATAATGAGGTTTTGAATCTGCAAACGCAGAAGAAGATAATGTTTTTTGCATATATACAGAATTTAAGTTTTACTTAAAACTTATTTAAATTTTCCGATAAAAATTTTATTCATCCGAACTTTTATCTTTTTTCGTCCGGTTTTTCTGTTCCTACACATCACATAGCCCGTAATGCGTCCTTATCGGAACAAAAAAAGACTCAAAAACGGTTTTCAAAAAAACGTCGATACAAAATTTATACAGATTCTTAGCACTGCTGATCAGGATTCAAAATTACGATATTTATATCTCAATCTGATTGTCCTACATCAAATTCATTCTTTCAAGGTATTATTTTCGAGCTCTAAGTCGACTCAATGTCGGGAGAGTTATACCTAAATAAGAAGCGACATACCCCAGTTGTACCCGCTGGTATATATGAGGAAATTGACGCTTAAATTCTTCATACCTCTCTTTTGCAGACAGCGTAAGACGCTCCTTATGCGAACGATGTAAACGTCGATACTCATTTTGGTGAATAATCCTACCCCAATTAGCCAATTCTATATTGGTTTGGAAAAGATGGAGCAAATCGGATAATGATATTCTATAAGCCACAACATCTTCAAGCGTCTCTACAAACTCTTCACTCACTCGACTATAATAAAGTTCATCCATACTGAACACAATACTTCCTTCACAAGAAAAAGATGTGGTTACCTCTTCTCCGTTCACCAACCAGAAAGAACGAGTCGCACCCTCTTCAATAAAATAAGCGGACTTGCAGAAGCTATCAGCTTTTATCAGCTGAAATCTTTTAGGGAAACGGCATAATTCTACATGTTTTTTCAATAAATGTATAGTATCGTCAGCAATAGGATACAAAGATCTCATCTGATTTATTACATTTTTCATAAATACTCAATTGCAAGGTAAACAAAGCGATATTATTTAATAGACAAAGATATGAAAAAGTCTGTTAATCACTTCAGAAAAAAGATAACATAAATTTTGTCTGAGAGCTTGTCAAAACTTTGATCGGGTCAGATTTAAGAGTTTCTTTCGAGGATGTTTTTCTACTTTACGAGGAGGATAGCGGGTTATCTATCTGACGAGCGAAAACAGGAAAAAAGTCCGGAAGAAAATGCAAGAATGACTGGATAATATTTTTTGTCGGGAAATTTAGGCAGGATTGAGAAACAAGTACCCTTTTACGTCATATTTCTACCAATCATCCATCTACAATATATTCCGGATTTCATAAGATTTTTAATTCTTAGATAGCCGTATCGCTGCTCCTTATCCATTCCATATCTCAGGCAAAAAGTCAAGCCCGTTTTAAATAAAAAAGAGTACCCGAATAATTCGGATACTCTTCTTGTTTAATAAGAAAATACTCTTTTTTATTTCGTCAAAGAAGAAATATCGTATTTTGCAAACTCAATGTCTGCAGCAGCAAAAGCTTTCATCTGATTATCCAGGCTGATAGCTTTTTGCAGATTTTCCTTAACCATCTTTTCGTTGTTTGTACGAGCACCTACAACAGCCAACAGGTAAAGAGTCGTAGCATCTTTTCCATTATTGATAGAAGACAGTGTATTTTTAGCTTTGTTATAATCTTTAGTCAAGATCTGTGCAATAGCCGCATTGTTACTCTTCGTATCGCCGAATGCTTTAACAGCTTTCTGATATTCACCTTTCTTCAAGTAAAGAACACCGGTAGCTTCTTTCAATTCATCGATACCTGCAGCGTTACCGAATTCCTGAGCAGCTTTATTATAATCGTTCTTAGTCAAGCTGATCAAACCTAAGTTCATTTGAACTTCCGGAGCTTTAGGATCGATTTTTGCGGCTTTCTTGAACCAATTTTCTGCTTCAGCTACATTTTGTTTCTGATAATAAGCCATACCTACATTGTTATAAGCGCGGTAATCATTCGGGTAAATTTCCGTAGTCTTTTTGTAGATAGCGATTTTATCATCTTTAGAATCGGTCAGTGTTCCGGCATACAATAGTTCATCCAATGTCAAAGATTTAGGATCAGAAACAGCAAGCTTACTGATTTCAGCATCTGATTTACCGATAATATCGATACTTGCAGAGATTCTTGAATAACGCAATTGAGGAAGAATTTCGTCAGCCAATACTTTGAAAGTGCTTGACATATTCTTTATTTCTTTTTCTCGTTGTTCGGGATCTGAATACATAGAAAGAACGCGAAGGATAAGGTCTTTGTCCTGAATATTTGATTTTTCAACCAATTCTTTGAAACCTTCCCAGTCTTGAGCTGTAAATTCAGCAGTCATATCAGTTGTGATATTACCTTTTTTCAACTGTTCGTTCATATATTTCACCGTATTCTTTTCACGGTTTTCGGCCAATTTGGTATTCAATTCAACACCACCATCGGGAGATGCATAAGAAGAAATATTGATTCCTTTAAGTTCTTTATTCGCAGCGCTGGCAGCATTAGCCACTTCGTTGTGGAATTCTTTCATCTGATCAGTAGATAACTGATTTGCACGGATATTAGCCTGTTGAATCAAGAACAAAATGTCTGCTTTACGACTTTCATTGATGATACGTTGGAATTTATCTGCTGCAAGTGCTGGTTTTACAGTAGCGGCATTGCTAATTTCTGCTGTGGCCAATACACCTTCTGCAACTTTTACACGAGGCAAATCATAAGATTTAGAACCTTTTTGAACTTTAAAAGCAAGATACAAATCAGATTTTCTCATTTGCGGGATATAATCAAATGAAGCTTTCATTGTGATATTTCCACCCAACTTATAAGAAATGGTCTGATTATTTCCTTTTACTTTTTCTCCTTGATAAGTATATGAAGCAGCAGCGGTTTCGCCTCCTTCATAAACCAAATAAGGAGTAACGGTAACCGTAACTTTCTTTTTGAAATACTTTTCAGGGAATTTTCCTGTAATCGTTGCGGCAACCTTTCCGCCTACAACTTCAAGTGGAGAGGGAGTTACGGTAAAGTAATCTGCCGATAATCCACCCATTTTTTTACATCCTACAAAGGCCACTAAAACGGCCAATAATAAGGGTAAATAGAGTTTTTTATTCATAACTAATTGTTTAATTGGGTTATACTTCTTCTTAATATTCACAAAAGTAACACTAATTTTTAATTTAACATCCTATTATGCAAAAAAATAGGAACAAACTGTTTCAGACATTATATAAGATGTCAAATTATCGAGACAAATATAGTTAAATTTCTGACAATCGAATACTGAAAATAGTAAAATTTTTAGTATAAAAGTCAGATAATCCGCCCTTAATATTACCTTTTTCTTGTTTTTGTATTTTTTGCGTGAAAAAACTTGTCATTTTAACACAACTTCCCAGAGCCTGTTCAACATTTGTACGGATTATTTTAAGATTTTTTTTTGGGGGGGGGAGGGAATATTTTTACAACTCCGAGAATAATTAAAGACGACATTAACTGATAAAAAAGTTCAGATAGGCTCTTTATCCAGAATTATGTCCGAGACTTCATATTTCTCGGATGATGATTTAAAATTTCACTTTTTATAAATTCCTTATCCAAATGGACATAAATCTCTGTCGTAGTAATACTCTCATGTCCCAACATCTGTTGGATAGCACGCAAATTAGCACCACCTTCGAGAAGGTGAGTAGCAAAAGAATGCCGTAGGGTATGAGGACTGATTTTTTTATGAATGCCGCATATCTCACATTGATTGCGAATAACATAAAAAATCATGACCCTGGACAAACGTCCTCCTCGACGGTTCAAAAAAAGAATATCCTCATCGCCTTTCTTTACATTTAATAACATTCGATCTTTCTTATATTTTTCAATTTCATGCAATGCGATCCTCGAAATAGGAACAAGTCTCTGTTTATCTCCTTTTCCTTCAACAATTATAAACTCTTCCTTTTCATAAATCCGGGACATTTTTAAATTTATCAATTCCGATACTCGCAAACCGCAACCATACAAAACCTCTATAATCGCCTTGTTACGCTGACTTTCAGGCAATGACATATCGAAAGAGTCAACCATGCGATTTACTTCCTCAACACTTAATACTTCCGGAAGATGAAGTCCGATTTTCGGTCCTTCTATCAGTTCAAGAGGATTAATATCGATATAATCTTCCAAACACAAAAATTTATAAAATGATTTTAATCCTGATAATATACGAGCTTGCGATCTGGGATGTATTCCTATATCCTGTAACTCACATATAAATTGTTGAATATCGACTTGTTGAAGAGCATCCCGAGTCAAATTTTCGATACCTATATACAATAATAATTTATACAAATCATTTCGATAACCTTCGATCGTATTTTCCGAAAGCCCTCTCTCAAGCTTTAGGTATCTCAGATATTTCTTTATTAAATCATCCTCGGTAAGTATCATCTTATTTACGAATTAAATATTCGATTTTTTTATTTACTTTTGCAGCATCTTACCGAAGAGTCGAGAACATTAAAATCTTCGGATAAGACAAAGGTATAAAAAAGATTCTTTATGAATATACTCATCATTAACGGTCCCAACCTGAACCTTCTCGGAAAACGGGAAAAAAGCGTTTATGGAGAAAATTCTTTTGAAAGTTATCTGGAATTTCTGAAAAACAAATACTCGGAACACCAATTGATTTATTTTCAATCTAATATAGAAGGTGAATTAATCAATACGTTACACCAATACGGTTTCGGAGATGTCGATGGTATTGTTCTCAATGCCGGAGCTTACACACATACTTCCATCGCAATCTCAGATGCTATACGTGCAATTAATGTTCCTGTAATAGAAGTACACATTTCCAATATACATGCACGAGAAGCTTACCGTCACATCTCTATGATCGCCGCCGCATGCAAAGGCTCAATAGCAGGTTTCGGCATGGATTCGTACAGACTGGCTATCGAAGCATTAATCGACAATAAATAAATACTTTCAGATTGTTATATAAGTTATATAGATCAAATTATGTCAAAACAAACTAAGATTGTTGCTACAGTTTCAGATAAACGTTGCGACGTTGAATTCGTTCGGGATCTTTTTGAAAACGGAATGAACGTCGTTCGTATGAATTCAGCCCATCTGGATGCTGAAGGATTCAATAAAATCATAACAAATGTAAGAGCTGTCTCGAATACGATCGCTATTCTTATGGATACGAAAGGACCGGAGATGCGGACCACAGCGATTGCCGACGACGGACGCATCAACTTTTCGACCGGAGACTACGTAAAAATGAGTGGAAATCCTGATCAACTGACTACCAAAGAGCATATATGCATCTCCTATCCGAATTTCGTCAAAGATCTTTCGGTCGGCAGTTTAGTTTTGATCGATGATGGAGAAATAGAATTTAAAGTTATAGAAAAACACGACGACTTTTTACTTTGTATTGCAGAAAATGAAGGAGAACTGGGATCAAGAAAAAGCGTTAACGTACCGGGTGTTCGCATCAATCTTCCGGCTCTGACCGAAAAAGACCGTAAAAATATCTTATATGCCATTGAGCACAATATCGATTTTATCGCACATTCTTTTGTACGCAATAAACAAGATGTCCTCGATATACAAGAGATACTCGATACACATAACAGCAGCATAAAAATCATTGCAAAAATAGAAAATCAGGAAGGCGTTGATAATATCGATGAAATACTCGAAGTCGCTTATGGCGTGATGATCGCTCGCGGAGACTTAGGAATCGAAGTCCCCCAAGAAAAAATACCGGGAATACAACGTATTCTTATCAAGAAATGCGTACAAGCCAAAAAACCTGTTATCGTAGCGACACAAATGTTACACTCGATGATCAAAAATCCTCGTCCTACACGGGCAGAAGTAACAGATATCGCTAACGCTATCTATTACCGTACCGATGCCTTGATGCTTAGCGGAGAAACCGCATACGGTAAATATCCGGTGGAAGCCATCGCTACAATGTCGAAAGTAGCGGAAGAAGCCGAAAAAACGAAACTATCGGATAATGATATTCAGGTATCGACAGAAGAAGATAAGGAGGATATTACCGCATTTCTTGCAAAACAAGCCGTACGCTCGTCGATAAAACTCGGTGTAAAGGCAATCGTTACCGACAGTTATACCGGGCGCACAGCTCGAAATATTGCTGCATACAGAGGAAAATATCCTGTTCTTGCCGTTTGTTATAGAGAATCAACAATGCGTGAATTAGCTCTGTCTTATGGAGTGATTGCCGTATATCAACCGGAAACAAATACTTCCAGAGAATATCTTCACAACGGTCTGAAACTGATGATCGACCGTGGTTGGATAACTCGGGATGACCTGATCGCATATATCGGAGGTGCTTTCGGGGAAGGAGGCGGAAGTACATTCCTTGAGATCGACCCGGTAGGAAAAGTATTGGATTGTTACAGCAGTTACTTACTCCCGAACTTAGAAGATCTGCGATAAGAGCATCGGAAACATGGAAGAACTGCTGGAAGAATACATTCTAAACCATATTGACGAAGAGGGAGAATTTCTGAAACGCCTGAACAGGGATACGCACGTAAACCTATTACGTCCGCGTATGTTATCGGGACACTTACAGGGGCGTATTCTTAAAATGCTCTGCCGAATGATTCGCCCCGATAAGATTCTCGAATTGGGGACATTCACAGGTTATTCCGCCTTATGTATGGCAGAAGGATTAAATCCTGGCGGTGTACTCCACACAATCGAAATGGACGACGAACTGGAAGATTTCACCCGGCCTTATCTGGAGCAATCGCCTTACAAAGAAAATATCCGCTTTCATATAGGAGACGCAAAAAAGGTCGTACCGACTCTTGATGAAACATTCGATCTGGTATTCATCGACGCTGACAAACGTCACTATTGCGAATATTATGATCTCATATTCGACAAAGTACGCCCGGGTGGATTCATTTTAGCAGACAATACCTTATGGGACGGTAAAGTAATCGACCCGCAAGCCAGAGACGGACAAACCGTCGGGATTCGGAAATTTAATGATCTGATAGCTTCGGATACCCGTGTGGAAAAAGTAATTATACCACTACGTGACGGGCTAACCTTAATCTGGAAAAAATAAATTTCTCATATCCGGACCACAATTTCGCGAAAAGTTCGTATATTGAACTGTCGTAACATTGCGATCCGGGCTTTTTCAAAATAAAAAATCCCGGATCAAAAATAAAATATTCAAATTATGGAAACTACAAGACAAAGTAAAATAAGCCGTCTGATCCAAAAAGACCTAAGTGACATTTTTCAAAACGAAACCCGAAAAACTCATGGAACTCTCATCTCGGTAAGCGTCGTACGCGTAAGTCCCGATTTAAGTGTCGCTAAAGCATATTTAAGTATTTTTCCCCCAGAGAAATCACAGGAAATTCTCGAATCGATACGAAACAACGCCCGGTCGATACGTTATGAACTCGCTCAACGGGTTCGATTCCAACTACGTAAAACGCCCGAATTAATGTTCTTTTTGGATGACTCTCTCGACTATATCGAAAATATCGACACGTTATTGAATAAATAAACAAAGATGCGATGAGTCTTTCCCTGAAAATAGCGATCCGGTATCTTTTTTCAAAAAAATCTCATAGTGCGATCAATATTATATCTATGGTATCTATATGCGGTGTCGCCGTAACTACCATGGCATTGATCTGCACATTGTCGGTCTATAACGGATTTCAGGATCTTATCGCTTCCCTTTATTCCTCACTCGATCCGCAAATAAAAATCACTCCGGCCACAGGAAAGACTCTCTCCCTGCAAGATCCTTCGATAAAGTCTCTTACAGAGTGGCAAGAGATAGATGCAATCGCCCCGGTAATAGAAGAAAACGCACTATTAATATACCGAAACCGCCAAATGCCGGTACTGTTAAAAGGTGTACCGGACAATTATACTCGGGTAAGCAATATAGACAGCATATTATTAGACGGGAATTTTTTTTTAAAAGATTCTATTGCTAATTATGCTACCATAGGAGTCGGAGTGGCAAATCGTCTGGAAGTAGGGGCACATTATGTATATCCTCTTTTTGTTTATACTCCTAAACGCAAAGCAAAAGTAAATTTGGCAAACCCGTCAAATGCATTTAATGAAGACCGGATGTTTGCGACAGCCGTATTCAGCGTAAACCAACCCGAATATGACGACCAAATGGTTATTGTTCCGTTGGACATGGCAACTAAACTTTTCGACTATTCTCATCAAGCCTCCGCATTGGAGATAAAGCTCAAGCCCGGAACTAATGAGAAGCGTACTATTTCTTCTTTATCGGAACATCTTGGAGAAGGTTATCTTGTCAAAGACCGTATGATGCAGCAAGAGACCTCTTTCAGGATGATGCAAATAGAAAAATGGATGACATTTTTAATACTGGCTTTTATTCTTATGATCGCCACATTCAACGTTATCGGTTCTCTTTCCATGCTGATCATAGACAAGCAGAACGATATCAAGACTTTGCAAAATTTAGGAGCTGACGAAAAACTTATTTCCAGAATATTCTTAACCGAAGGATGGCTTATTTCGGCAATCGGAGCAGGAACAGGACTCATTGCCGGAATATTTTTATGTTGGTTACAACAAGAGTACGGATTACTCCGATTAGGTCAAACATCCGGAGCATTTATCGTAGATGCTTATCCTATACATCTTTTGTGGAGCGATGCATTCGCCGTATTGGCAATTGTCACGTTATTGGGATTTCCTGCAGCTTGGTATCCGGTAAAATATTTGCGTAACAAATGGCTGAGAACAAAATAAAAAATTCTCATAAAATTAAACCGTCCCTAATAACTGATACTTAATATTTTGGATTTGGCAAAAGAAGAAAAGCCGATTTTTTATTTTTTTCTATACATTTGCAACAGAATAATAAAGAAAAATTTTTCGTCATGTGTAAAATAAACTTCAAGAAAGCTCTTCCGTATATCGGTTCTGTTCTGTTTATGATTATTCTTTCCTATATTTATTTTTCTCCGGATATTCTGGAGGGGAAAGTGCTATTTCAAGGAGACACTCAACAAGGAATAGCAATCGGTCAGGAAGGAAAAGCTTTCCGTGAAGCAACCGGAGAAACGACACGTTGGACTAATTCGCTTTTTTCAGGAATGCCTAATTTCCAAATTTCACCCAGCTATGCCAATAATTACTGGATGGGACAAATCGGAAGAATATATCACCTCGGACTACAATCTCCGGCATCACTCGTATTCATTATGATGTTAGGTTTTTTCATCCTATTATCGGCAATGAAAATCCGGTGGTATCTTGCATTGGTGGGAGCAATAGCCTACGCCTTTTCTTCTTATTTCTTTATTATCATAGGCGCTGGGCATATCTGGAAATTCATCACCCTGGCATATATACCGCCGACAATCGCCGGTATAATACTGGCCTATCGTGGTAAATACATCGGAGGTGCTGCATTAATCGGATTTTTCGGAATGATGCAGATCACATCGAACCACATTCAAATGAGTTACTATTTCATGTTCTTTATAGCCGCGTTGGTTATTGCCTACTTTTTCGATTTCAAAAAAAGACATGAACTTCCACAATATTTTAAGGCTACCGGAGTAATCATTTGCGCCGGATTATTGGCTATTGGAGCGAATATTCCGAGCCTTTATAATACTTACGAGTATTCTAAAGAAACAATGCGCGGACAAGCGGAACTCACAAACGCTAATGAAAAAATATCGGCTAAAAGCGGATTGGATACCGAATATATAACTCATTGGAGTTACGGAATAGGGGAAACATGGTCATTATTGATTCCGAACGTAAAAGGGGGAGCGACCGGAGCTATCGCAAAAAATACCGAAGCTATGCAAAAAGCAGATCCTTCAGTACGGGAGTATGTAGCTCAAATCGGGAATCATTATTGGGGAGATCAACCCGGAACGGCAGGTCCGGTATATGTCGGAGCATTCGTCATGTTACTCTTCATACTGGGTTGTTTTATCGTTAAAGGTCCTTTGAAATGGGCAATACTGGCAGCAACAATATTAACGGTGCTTTTGTCATGGGGGAAGAACTTCTTACCGCTAACCGAATTTTTTATCGAATACTTCCCGATGTATAACAAATTCAGGACAGTATCAAGTATTCTTGTAGTAGCAGAGTTCTGTATTCCCTTATTAGCGATTTTAGCACTGAAAGAAATAATCGCAAATCCACGTATCCTCATCGAGAAAAAGAGAGAAAGTATCATCTCCTTTGCTCTAACCGGAGGTATATCTCTTTTATTCTTCCTTTTCCCCGGATTGTTCTTTAATTTCCTGAGTGCGGAAGAACAGGTGTTTATGGGCGAACACATGGAATACCGAGAAGTGTTCTACAACCTCGAACTGGTAAGGGAATCTATTTTTACAGATGATGCATTACGCAGTTTCTTGTTCATATTGGCAGGCTCTATCGTTTTGTTCCTATTTGCCAAAGGGAAAATCAACAAAATAACATTGGTCGTATTATGCGGTATTATTATTCTTGCCGACATGTACCCGGTAAACAAACGTTATCTGAACAGTGAGAATTTCGTATCGGCGAGGAAACTGAAAGATCCTTTCCCTATGACAGAAATAGACAAACAGATACTTGCCGATCCTGATCCGAATTATCGAGTATACAATCTTCTGTACGATCCCTTTAATGATGCTATTACCTCTTACAGACATAAATCTATCGGTGGTTACCATGCTGCAAAATTGCGGAGATACGATGATCTGATCAAGTACCAGCTCAGTAAAAACAATCCGCACGTAATAAATATGCTCAATACAAAATATTTTATCCTCCCCGGGGAAAACGGTGCTGCACCTCAAGTAGTACAAAATCCTGAAGCTGCGGGTAATGCATGGTTCGTATCTGAGATTAAATGGGTAGAAAATGCCGAACAGGAAATGAAAGCGTTAGACGATTTTAATGAAAAGAAAACAGTGATCGCCGACCGCCATTTCGCAGACAAAATAAAAACAAATATCTCTGCTCCTGCTGCAGGCGATACGATTTTTCTGACATCTTACAAACCCAATGAATTAAAATATAAATCTCATACATCAAAAAATAATTTCGCAGTATTCTCCGAAATTTATTTTCCTTGGGGATGGCATATTTCCATAGACGGAGAACCGGTCGAAATGGCACGAGTAAATTATGTATTACGGGGATTGGATATTCCATCGGGAGATCATGAAATCATTTTCCGTTTCGATCCTCAATCAATACACATCACAGTAGGAATTGCATTCGTATGCATCGGACTGATTCTTATTTTAGGGATTATTGCTATTTATACCAATTGCAGAACTAAGAAAGTGCAGAAATAATGGTTGATCCGTATTTAGTAAAAGTCATCATACCAATCTATACGACGGAATTATCCGATACCGAATGGATATCTTTAGATCGATGTTTCGATATATTAAAACGTTACAGTATATGTTTCGTTATTCCGGACGGTCTGGACATGACTGTAATAGAGAATCGATATGGCAAAAGACAAACATACTCTTTTGACAAATCATATTTTAATGGACTAAGGGGGTATAATCGATTAATGCTTTCTTCTGAATTTTACAAAACATTTTCAGATACCAAATATATACTTATACATCAGACCGACGTATTCGTATTCAGAGACGAACTCGAGCAATGGTGCAGCCATAATTTCGATTATATAGGTGCTCCATGGATTCCTAAACGTAAATATACACAATGGTATTATCATTTGTTTCTTAAACTGAAAAAAGGCTATAACAAACTTTTCAATGCATCGGACTATACAGAACTTTTTTATAAAGTCGGCAACGGAGGTTTTTCTTTACGTAAAGTATCTGCCTTCTTTGAAATAGCCCAAAATGAACGGCCGATAATAGAAAAATACATATCCCAATGTAACCATAACCGATTTAATGAAGATGTATTCTGGGGAGTAGAAGTAAATAGAAAAGAACATCGGTTCAGGATTCCTTCATGGAGAGAAGCCATCGCTTTTGCATTCGATAAACTACCGGAAGAAGCATTCCAGATACACGGACACCAACTTCCTTTCGGATGTCATGGGTGGAACAAACCGGCAATGCTTCCCTTTTGGAGTCCGATCATCGAAAAATTAATACACTCCCAGAAATAAAAAATATTTAAGGGCCTGTCTAAACTTTCCAACAAAAAACAACCCGACAAGAGATTCAAAAAAATCCGAATACATAATTTTTTACCGGAAAACTCAGATGGTCTTTTAATCAATATATATTTTTTAATAGCTTTTTTGATTTGAAACAATTTTTATTTCGATAAGATACAATATATTTGTAACGTTTATTAAGTGTAAATACTTAAATACTAATACTAAAAATGACAAATTATAAAAAAACATTATTTGCAGGGATTGCATGTGTATTCATGTGTAGTAATCTACATGCGCAAGAAACAAATTTCGACTTATCCTCACAACGTTCGGAAAAACAAGACGTATTGCCCGTCCCGGGTAAGAAAATAGATCACCGAGGTCTGATTATCAATCCAACTCCACAAAAACTGGGCTTCATAGGAAATGGGAAACTGGATATTTCTCAAGGATTTATCTTGAAAGATAAACAGAAAAAATTTACAAGCGACTTAAATTTTGTCACATTCAATAAAAATGGAGCAAAACTGATCGTTGACTTCGGGAAAAAAGCCGCTGAAAAACAAAAAGTAAAGAATGTATCCGGAGCTTATGCCCTGAATATTCATAAAAATGGCATATCCATTACCGGATATGATGAACGGGGAGCATTTTACGGCATCCAAACTTTACGTCAACTATTAGAAAGCCCGATTGCCGAAAACAAGCAATTGCCTTATCTGGAAATCAACGATTATCCCGACCTGCCGAATCGCGGAGTGGTCGAAGGTTTTTACGGAACTCCATGGTCTCACGAAGTAAGAATGTCTCTTATCGACTTTTACGGGAAGTTCAAAATGAATACTTACTTATACGGACCGAAAGACGATCCTTATCACAGTTGTCCCAACTGGCGTCTTCCCTATCCTGAAAAAGAGGCAAAGAATATCAAACAACTGATCGAAGCCAGCAAACGGAATCGTGTAGATTTCGTTTGGGCAATACATCCGGGACAAGATATTAAATGGAACGAAGAAGATTACAAAAATCTCGTTAACAAGTTCAATTGGATGTATGATCTCGGAGTACGTCACTTTGCAATTTTTTTCGATGATATTTCGGGAGAAGGAACTAATCCGTCGAAACAAACCGAATTACTGAATCGATTAACCGATGATTTTGTAAAAGCCAAAGGAGATGTATCACCACTCACTGTCTGCCCGACCGACTATTCCAAACTTTGGGCAGATCCTACGGAAAAAGGGAGTCTTGCTATTTACGGTAAAACTCTTTATCCTGATATAAAGGTTTTCTGGACAGGAGATGTTGTTTGCAGCGACTTAACTAAAGAAACTCTGGATTTTGTAAATTCCCGTATTAAACGACCGGCTTATTATTGGTGGAACTACCCTGTAACGGACTATGTACGCAACATTCTCCTACAAGGCCCGGTATACGGACTGAATACATCGCTCACGGAAAAGGACGTCTGCGGAATTGTCAGCAATCCGATGGAACACGGAGAAGCTTCAAAATTAGCTTTATATGGTGTTGCTGATTATACGTGGAACATAGCTGCCTACAATGCTCTGGACAATTGGGAAAGAGGATTAAACGAGTTAGTGCCGAATGCAAAGGATGCTTACCGTACTTTTGCGATTCATTCTTGTGATACAGAAACAGGTTATCGCCGAGATGAATCATGGGAAACAACGACTTTCAGACTTGCAAACTGGACAGATGAAGCTGCTCGAAATTTAGAAAACGAGTTTGAAAAAATCGAGAACGTACCTGCCGAAATGGAGAAAGGCTGTACTAATCAAAAACTGATGAAAGAGCTTCGTCCTTGGTTAATAGAATTCGGCAAATTAGGAGCAAGAGGAAAACATGCAATAGAACTTACCCGTATCTATCGTTCCAGGCAAAACGATACCCTATTTTGGAATAAATACATACAAAATCTAATGAGCAAGGAAGACCGGAAAAGTTACGAAGCACACAAGTCCGGAACAATGAAACTCCAGCCATTTTATGAAAACACAATGGATGATATGGCTCACGGATTTTTAAAAAAGCTCACCGGAGAGATCCCGATGGATTACAAAGGAATAGGCTCGTTCGGGAATTCCAGTACCACACAAACAAAGCTGATGCTCGACAATGATACCCTGACTTATTATACTTCAGGTATTGCACAAAAAGCAGGAGACTGGATCGGTATCGATCTGAGAACAGTACGAGAAGTTTCCGAAATATCCATCCTACAAGGAAGAAATTCGATTGATGACGTGGATTATTTCGACCATGCCGTCCTCGAATATTCCGAAAATGGGAATAACTGGAAAGCTTTAACCGGAGAATTAGAAAAACAATATGTTATCCACTGGAACGGCAATCCTGTAAAAGCCCGTTATGTACGTTTGAAACGGCTCGATTCCAAACGAACCAACTATGCCTCGATACGTTCATTCGAGGTAAATCCTCTACATGCAGAAAATTTGGGATTCAAATTAGAAACAGAAGATCAGGAACAAGCTCTCTACGCATTCGATCGCAATCTCGGCACATCTTTTAAATGTAACAAATTTATAGCTTTTGAAGTAGAGGAAGGCATAAAAAACTATATTTTGTTAATGAATCGTCTGTCAACTCCGCTCAAATGCAAACAATTAGATGCAAAAGGTAATCTGGTCTCTGAAACAATACTCGATTCGCCATTCTCCAAAATACAGTTAGAAAATAAGAATGTAGAAAAAATAAGTATAGAAGGTACTGCAGAAATATTCGAGATTATAGCAGAAAAAGAATAAAAGCTAATCTAAATTAAAAGCCGTTTCAGCCAATGAATCTAATGCTGAAACGGCCTTTATATTTTCTAACCGGACAGATACAATCCCATCAAAAAAGAGGTTTTCCCGTCTTTCGAATATAACGTTTATTCCTCCAATAATAACGATTTAAAAAATTAGGATAGAACGAATAAATCAAGATGCGAAGACGTTTTCCCGGAGCAAAATAAGGGATATATTTCTCATATTTTTTATAAATAGAATAATTAAGTCCTCCAGCCGCCCGCTGTTTTTTAAGATGTCGTTTCCCGAAAAGACGTGTTTTTCGACCATGAAAAGCTATACAATAGCGTTTTGCTTCCATCGAAAGGTTATCCGGCAAAGAAAGAATCAATTCTGTCCATGCACCTCCGAAAATTTCCATAACCCGACCGGGATTCCAACTATTTCCTTTCGGCAGCATACTGCCGTGTATTAAATCCAAACCGCTCCATACCGCCGTAAATTTATCGAGACGGGCAAGAGAATCGAATACGACCCCTAAATGCAGGAAATGTGTATTTCTATATTTCTCGAAATTTCCCATCCGAATAATCTTTTGAGAAAATATCGTTGAAGAGAGCAAAGTCATATGCCAGCCTAAATCATGCAACAGATCGCTTGCATCGGTATAAACCTTAGGAGGAAAAGAGGAGAGCGCCCGATGCACCTCATCGACAATATAAATATCCGGCATCTGTTCGGAAAGAGTTTTCACTATTGCCGGAAAATTTTGCGCCTGCAACCGGTTTCCGTCCCCTATTACCCAACAATAAGGAGTTTTCGCTAATTTCAACGCCGTTTCGAAATTGATATCATACCCCTTATTCTCGTCTTGCCCGAAATATTCTAAACGGTCATACAAACCCTGATAAGCCTCGACAACCTTACGAGTATTGTCAGGTGAACAATTATCGACAACTACCAAACGAAAATTATACGGTTTGATCTTCGGAATAATATCTTCTAAAGCTTCACAAACATTCACGACCCGATTATAAGTCGGCATACATAACGTAAGCAATTCGGATGGATCTATTACCGGCTTGTTATCCATATATTATACGATATTATTTTGCGACAAAGATAGTAAATCCCTGTCAAATCTTATTTGAATATACACAATAGTTAGAAAAGAAGAATTTTCAACAAGAATTCGTTTATAAAGAATGCCTCTTCGACCAATTCATCCGATAGTTCTCAACCTGAATATCTTGCTTACTAATCGTTGCAGATTCAGCACCTTCAAAACATTTCGAATAAACCTTGCTCATCGAATCCGCCAAAATATTTTCCTGAAAACGCTGCAAATAGATATTTCCAGAAGCAATCATCTTTTCACGCAAAGCACGATCTTCCAATACCCGGTTCATTGCTTCAGCCATTCCGGAAACATCATCCGGATCAACATATAAAGAATCTTTTCCTCCGGCTTCCTCCAAGCAAGATCCGGTAGCCGCAATAACCGGAAGCTGAGAATGCATAGCTTCTATAATAGGTATTCCGAACCCTTCGAAACGAGAAGGGTATACAAATAAAGTAGCCAACTGATAAACGGCCGGGAGATCTTTATGCGGAAGATCATGAATCAAATGAACTCGATCTGAAAGATTATTCTCCTCCACATAATCCATTATTTCGCTTACATAAGGAGTTTTACGTCCGATAGCAACCAAATGCACATCGGAAGGAATATCTTTTAAAGCTCGAACTGCCAGCATAAGATTTTTACGTTCCTCTATACTCCCGACATTCAAGATAAATTTTTCCGGCAAATTATATTTTGCTCTTATCTCCGCCTTACGGGATTCACTTACCCGAACCGAATACTGCGGATCGCAGCCTTGATATACGACATCGATCTTCTCTTCAGGAATATGATAAAAATGCATAATATCCCGTTTCGTACATTCACTGATCGCAACAATACGGTCTGCAACCTGACAAGCATACCGGAACTTAAAATTATATATCTTGCGATCTATGGGTTTATAATATTCGGGGTAACGCAGAAATATAAGATCATGTATAGTCACCACGCTTTTGATTCCTGTCTTATGTATTCCTATCGGCAATTCATTACTCAATCCATGATATAACTGCACACCGTTCCGTACAAGGTCCTTCTTAATAAACCAAGTACGCCACAAAGAGGAAAAACGCTTCATCGTAGTAGACTGCGGGAATAACGAACGAACGTTATTATGATGCAATAATTTATCGAACGAGCTGTTCTCTTTTTCTTTCGGGACAAATAACCGGTAATTATTGCTCTGATGATAAGTTGCCAATATATCTACCATATACCTGCTGTAATTTCCCAAGCCGGTATGATTTGCCATCGCCCGCTTTGCATCTAACCCAATAATCATACTATTCCGATTTATACGTTTTCTCTTCGTTTTACTTTTTCTGAATTTTATTTTCATAAAATGAAATAAAACAGACATCTATACAGAAAGACGTATCTTCTCCATAATATGCTGCATGGATTAAAGAAACTTTTATTTTCTCCCAAAATCGGCAGGGATCTCTCCCCACTCTTTGGTCTCCCACTTCACCAACCGATTTGAATATGTATTCTCAACCAGCCATTTTTCTGCACGAGCTATCAGTTCAAATATTTTTACATTTTTTTCTGTCCGGACAAGCTTCGTCTTGCACTTTTTATCCCGTACCCAAGCCATAGCATTCCGACTATCCGAACAAATCGTCATCGTACTATTCCATCGCTTTAATAAAGCCAAGCCATGCACTAAAGCCAAGAACTCTCCCACATTATTAGTTCCATCTTCAAAAGGCCCTTGTCGAAAAATCTCTTTTCCGGTACGAACACTAACCCCACGATATTCCATTATACCGGGGTTACCTAAACAAGAAGCATCTACAGCTAATGAATCTCTCAGGTACTCGGGAATAGCATCCATATTTACCGTACGTTTTTTTTTCATCGCATCAGCCAATTGTCCCAATACTCCCAAATGCTCTTCGTATCCTGCCCGAAATGCCTTTATTGCAGCATCCTTAGTCGGAAAACTTTTATATTTAGCTCCTTTATAATTTTTCACCTGCAATTGACACTCCTCCCAAGAATCATAGATTCCCGGAGCCAGACCTTCCCACACGACATAATATTTAAACTTATTTCCCATCTATGGAACTATTGTTAAAAAATCATTTTGCACAAAATTAGACATATTTATTGAGTATTGTGGTAAAATGGTCTATTTTTGCAAAACTGTTATCATAACAATCAATCTATACCTCCAGTTATGAAAAGAATATTTCTTACCGGATACATGGGTTCTGGGAAAAGCACTCTCGGACTGCGTCTTGCTCAAAAGGCCGGACTTTCGTTTATCGACCTCGACCACTATATCGAAACCCGATTCCGAAAAACTATAAATGAAATATTTACAGAAAAAGGAGAACAAGAATTCAGAATCATCGAACGGAATATGTTACGAGAAGTAGGAGAGTTTGAAGATATAATAATCGCAACTGGCGGTGGAGCTCCCTGCTTTTTTGATAATATCGATTATATGAATAAACAGGGATGTTGCATTTATTTACAAACAACCCCTGAAATTCTTTTTCAAAGATTGAAACACGCTCGTAGTAATCGCCCGCTATTACGAGACAAAAGCGACTCCGAACTAATGGAATTCATAAAAAAGAATCTTTCAATCCGCGAAGAAAAATATAAGCGATCATCTATTATCTTCGATACCGGTGAATTGGATAGTTACGATGCCATAGAAAAAGCCGTAGAACGACTTTATGTTATTTGTAACAATATAAAAACTGAATAAAAACGCATTAACATTCTTTTTATTTTTCACTTTTCCCATGAAAAAACTCACAGAAATAGCTTATTTTTAAAATTTCATAAGGATAACTTCTCAAAAGTTGGTTTAGTTACCAAAAATTTTGTTTCTTTGCGTTGCAGTAATAAATTAGCTTCATAAAAAGCACATTTGCTATACAATAAATACCATTTCGGCAAAATATATAATAATTTGAAACTTGAAGACGTTCTTGTTTTTCATTATAAACAATTCGATCGAAACAATAAACTAAATATAGGGAGATTATGTCAGAACAAACGAACGTGAAAGAACTGGAAAAAGTGGTTATCCGTTTCTCCGGAGATTCCGGAGACGGAATGCAATTGGCAGGAAACCTCTTTTCGAACATTTCGGCAGCTATCGGAAACGAAATTTCCACTTTCCCCGACTATCCGGCAGAAATACGTGCCCCACAGGGAACATTGGGAGGAGTATCCGGATTTCAAGTACATATCGGAAAAGGAGTATATACTCCGGGAGACAAGGCCGATGTTTTGGTAGCCATGAATCCGGCAGCATTAAAAACCAATACAAAATACGTAAAGCCGAATGCAGTGGTTATTATCGATACTGATTCATTTCAAAAGAACGATCTCGAAAAGGCAGCATTCCTAACCGAAGATCCTTTCAAAGAACTGAACATGAATTCGGCACAAATAGTTCCCGTAGCCATTACATCCCTTGTCAAAGATTCTTTAGCAGACTCGGGATTAGATAATAAAACAATCCTTCGTTGTAAGAATATGTTCGCATTGGGATTGATCTGCTGGCTATTCGACCGGCCTATAGATCAGGCGGCACACTTACTGAAAAACAAATTTGCGAAAAAGCCATCTGTTCTCGAGGCCAATATCAAAGTCATGACCGACGGATATAATTACGGGAACAATATACATGCTTCGGTTTCGACCTACCGCATTGAAACAAAACCGGCAAAAAAAGGTTTTTATACCGATGTAAACGGAAACAGGGCAACTGCATTGGGGTTGATCGCCGCATCTGAAAAATCAGGATTGCCGTTGTTTTTAGGAAGCTATCCTATCACTCCGGCAAGCGATATTCTTCATGAATTGGCCAAGAGAAAAGATCTTGGTGTAAAAGTCGTCCAAGCAGAAGATGAAATAGCCGGAATATGCACGGCAATCGGAGCTAGTTTTGCTGGAAATCTTGCAGCCACATCAACTTCCGGGCCTGGACTTGCACTAAAAAGCGAAGCAATAGGACTGGCTGTTATGGCAGAACTTCCGTTGGTAATTATCGATGTACAACGCGGAGGACCATCTACAGGACTCCCGACCAAATCGGAACAAACAGATTTGTTACAAGCTTTATACGGAAGAAACGGAGAATCTCCGGCTGTCGTTCTCGCAGCCTCGACTCCGACCAACTGCTTCGATATGGCCTTCGCCGCATCAAAAATAGCGTTGGAACACATGACTCCTGTCATTCTTCTGACAGACGCTTTTATCGCAAACGGTTCTTCGGCGTGGCGTATTCCTGAAATGGAAGAATATCCCGAAATACGCCCTCAATATGTCCATGATGATTTATTGAAAGAAAATTGGAAACCATATAAACGTAATACCGAAACAAATGTCCGTTATTGGGCTATTCCCGGAACAGAAGGTTTTATGCACCGATTAGGAGGATTGGAAAAAGACTGTGTTACCAGCGCAATATCGACCGACCCGGCCAATCATCAAAAAATGACTGATATGCGACAAGCAAAAATCGATTACATAGCAAACGAGATACCCGAACTCGAAATATTAGGTAATCCGGATGCAGACTTGCTTGTTGTCGGATGGGGCGGTACGTACGGACATCTTTATTCTGCAGTGGAATCAATGAATGCTACCGGCAAAAGAGTAGCAATGGTTCATTTCAATTATATCAATCCGATGCCTAAAAACACGGAGGAGATACTAAGACGATATAAAAAAATCGTAGTTTGCGAACTAAACAATGGACAATTCGCCACTCAATTATGTGCCAAGATTCCGGGACTTACTAATGTATCACGATTCAACAAAGTTCAAGGTCAACCGTTCATGGTAAGTGAACTGACCGATCATTTTTCAAAACTGATGGAGGAATAACTCATGAGCAACAATACAGAATATACCGCCAAAGATTTCAAAAGCGATCAATACGTACGCTGGTGTCCGGGTTGCGGAGATCATGCCGTAGTAAATACATTACAAAAAGCAATGGCTGAGTTAGGCATCCCACCCCACAAAACAGCTGTTATATCGGGTATAGGTTGTTCATCCCGGTTACCGTATTATATGAATACTTACGGATTTCATACGATTCACGGACGGGCAGCAGCTATCGCAACGGGTGTCAAAACCGCCAATCCCGATCTCACGGTATGGCAAATCACCGGAGACGGAGATTGTCTGGCTATCGGTGGCAACCACTTTATTCATGCCTTACGAAGAAATGTAGACCTCAATATTATCTTACTGAATAACAAAATATACGGACTTACCAAAGGTCAATATTCCCCGACCAGCGATCGAGGAGCTGTTACCAAATCGTCTCCTTACGGCACTGTCGAAGACCCATTCGTTCCGGCAGAACTGACATTCGGAGCTCGGGGACATTTCTTTGCCCGGGCAATTGATGTCGATCTGGCCGTATCCAAGGAAGTAATGGTAGAGGCCGGAAAACATAAAGGAGCATCGGTCGTCGAGATTCTGCAGAACTGCGTCATATTCAATGATCATATACATAGCTATGTTGCAGACAAAGAATTCCGGGCAGAACGGACGATACATCTGAAGCATGGAGAAAAAATGCTTTTCGGTAAAGACCTTAATAAGGGATTGATACTCGACGGTTTCACTCTAAAAGCAGTCACAATAGGAGAAAACGGAATAACATTAGATAATATACTCACTCATGATGCAAAGACCCACGATAATTTCTTACATCAACGCCTTGCCATGATGGACGGTCATGAACTACCTTTGGCTGTAGGTGTTATTCGATCGGTCGATGCTCCAGTATATGATCAGGAAGTAAAAAAACAAATCGATTCCATAAGAGAAAAAAATCCGAAGAAGACACTTCGGGATCTTCTATTAAGTGAAGAGACATGGGAAGTTAAGTAAAAACTCGTTTAAGTTTTTACAGAGTCGATTCGAGAGGTTATTTTGAGTTTTACAAAGATGACCTAATTCAGAGTTTCTTTATCGAAAAGATAAACTTTTAATCTGTAACCTAACTCAATTCAGCAGTAACCCAAAGAACCATATCAAACTCTATTTTGAGTAAAGATATGGTTCTTTAAATTTATCCTTTTCATAGCGCTCATCTTAGAGCCTGTTTAAATTTTGCTTAGGTCAGATTTGAAAACAAACGCTTAAATTCGTAACGCCCGCATCGCATTAAACACCGCCAAAACGGTTACACCGACGTCCGCAAAAACAGCCATCCACATAGTACCGAGACCGATAGAAGCAAGAACGAGTATTGCGACCTTTATACCAATGGCAAACCATACATTCTCATGTGCAATGCGTATGGTGCGACGTGCAATACGTATTGCTGTGGCTATTTTTGCCGGTTGATCATCCATGAGCACCACATCGGCTGCTTCTATTGCGGCATCACTCCCAAGTCCACCCATTGCGATACCAATATCCGCACGTTTCAAAACAGGAGCATCATTAATTCCATCACCTACAAAAGCAAGAGTTTTGTTTTCCGTTTTTGTAGCAAGCAACTGTTCAACATGTCTCACTTTATCGGCAGGCATCAATTCGGCATAGCAAGTATCAAGTCCGAGTTTTTTTGCAACATCAAACGCAACCTCTTTACGATCACCGGTAAGCATTACCGTATGATCCACACCAAGTCGTTTCAATGATTCAACAGCCTGCACACTATCATCTTTCAAGCGGTCATTTATGACTATGTGTCCGACATATTTACCATCTACAGCCACATGGATTATTGTCCCAATGCTATGACAATCATGCCATTTTATACCAATCGTATCCATCATTTTAGAATTACCTACACAAACAATACGACCCGATACGTTTGCACGAATTCCATGTCCTGCAATTTCCTCAATATCCGTTATCTTACAACCGTCTGTCGCCTCGTTCGGAAAAGCGGCACGCAAAGCTTCTCCTATCGGATGTGTAGAGAAATGTTCCACATGCGCTGCAAGATGTAAAAGTTCTGTTTCATTGAAATCATCAGGATGTACAGCTGTTACGACAAATTCTCCCCGAGTTAAAGTCCCTGTCTTATCGAATACCACCGTACCCACTCTTGCCAGCGTATCCATATAATTGCTCCCTTTGATAAGAATACCCTTGCGTGATGCGCCGCCAAGCCCCCCGAAGAATGTGAGCGGTACGCTGATCACCAAAGCACATGGACATGATACTACGAGAAAAATCAGTGCACGGTGAAACCACATCGGAAATGACTCGGTAAATTCTACCGATGAAAATAACGGTGGAACGACAGCAAGCAGTAATGCAGCAATAACCACAATCGGAGTATATACGTGTGCAAATTTTGCAATAAACGATTCGCTCTCAGATTTATGCTCATCGGCACTTTCCACCAGTTCAATAATTTTTGAAACCGTACTCTCACCGAAATTTCTGGTCGTTTTCACGCGAATAACCCCCGTAAGGTTAACACAGCCCGAAATTACTTCATCGCCCACACTCAAATCTCTGGGCATGCTTTCTCCCGTCAGTGCAATAGTATTAAGAGATGATGTGCCATCAATGATTTTCCCGTCAAGAGGAACTTTTTCGCCCGGCTTGATGACAATGATGTCTCCCACATTTACATTTTCGGGTGAAACGGTTACCAATTTTCCACCGATCTCCACATTAGCGATGTCTGGACGTATATCCATAAGATGTGAAATGCTATCTCGACTCTTTCCTTCAGCATAACTTTCAAAGAGTTCTCCTATTTGGAAGAATAACATTACAAATACCGCTTCAGGAAATTCTGTCTCAGCACCCGGAAGAAAGCCGATACAAAGTGCACCAATTGTAGCAATAGACATAAGGAAATGTTCGTTGAAGATATCACCTCCCAAAATACCTTCAGCTGCTTCTACCAATGTATGATGACCGATAAGCAAATAAGGAACAAGATAAACGAGTAGTAATTGCCATGTTGACAGATTACAGTTCTTCTCAATAAGCACCGCTCCAATAAACAAAAGTATAGTGACGATAATAAGGATTATTTGCCCTTTCAACCCTCCGTGTGCATGACCGTGATGGTGTTCGTGATGATTATGTGCCATAATTTAAACATATTTATTTTGATCTTTGGCGCAAAGTTAGAGAGAAAATTATGCAACCTGATTGCAAAGAAGCTTGTACCCGCTGCTTGGTAAAAACGATTTGTACATTATTCTATATTATTTGTCTTAGAGCCTGTCGTAAATTTTGCTCGGGTCAGTTTTGAGAGTTTCTTTCGAGGATATTTTTCTGTTTTTAG
>URAV01000023.1 GCA_900545915.1 uncultured Porphyromonadaceae bacterium | reverse complement strand
GAGCAAAGGACTGAAAATCCTTGTGTCCCCGGTTCGATTCCTGGTGGCACCACTGGAAAAAGAGAGTTACGAGTGTCGTAATTCTCTTTTTTATACTTTAAATTTACTCAGATTATAACTTAAATATTAACTTATACGTAATATTTCTATCGTTGTTTCAACAACATTTTCCTTCCTTACAAAATCAAATAATGTTATATTTATCAATAATCAAACTCGAAAAATATATTCTACATCCTATATCGAGTCATGTTACAAAATATTCATATTTACACTAAAAAAGATTTTGATTAGCTCAATTACATAACTTGTCATTCAAAAGTTTAAAATCCGAATCTCGAAGTATCGACACTCTTCATTTCTTTTTTCTTATAACCTCCAAAACGATATGCTAAATGTATTGTAGCAGATCTTGAATAATCCCCCCCATTCATATTTAAATATTGACCTGTAAATCGGACTTTCATTTTCGGAACTCCTGTATTAAATATATCATTACAACGAACTGACAAATTGATTTTATTTTTCGCAAAACTCCATTTCATCCCAATCCTAAGATCATAACACATTCCAATATCAAATGTTCCTTGTATAACCGGCGTTTGCACATTCCCTATTAATTCAAAAGATAGTTTCGGACTCACTTTGAATGTATTATCCAACACAGCATTAAATACCCATTTTTTTCGATCAAAAGGAATATCAAAAAAATTATCACAACGTTGACGCATTTGCATAGTTGTAAAAGTAAGATGAGAATCCAGCCAATTTCCAGATTTGAATGGAAGTATTACATTCATACCCCATAATCTCATATAATTCCAATTAGTATTTTTGTAAATCAATACAAGACGTTTTGTCGATTGATAAGCCGTTTGTGTAAAATAATCCGAAGAGTGTACGAAAAACATGCCGAATATATATTTTTGTTTCAAAACATAATTTCCATTCAAACTATAAGTCGTCATAGGCTTTAGTCCCGGAGTTCCATGCAATTCGGTATATCCGTTCAAATGGTTAACGGAAGATTGCATATTCCAATAACTCGGATAAGTTTTATTGGTAGATAGGGATAATTGAAACATATGTCTCAGGCTTTTAGAATATGAAAATGAAGCTTGAGGGTATATAGCCCATTTATGATAATTACTTATCGTATAATACTCTCCCGTAGCAGAAACAGAAAATGAAGCTCCGGTCTTACTTTTCTTATTCATCGATACATAAAAATTCGTTGTTGTTTCTTTCAAATCAGAGCTCGTATTTTGAGTATAAATATCTCCCACGACCTGATTGTAAATTTGAAAATCCTTATCTCTAACAAATTGAAAAGAAGCTCCATAACCAAGTTCCCAATTTCTTGCTAACCGATGCTTTTGATCTGCATAAATAGAATACCGATCAACTCCTTGTCCGCTTTTCATGTCAAAGTAACCTCGTTCCCCATTCTGAAAATTCGCTCTCAAATTTTGATTATTGTCAGAATGATAATAAGTATAGTCACCTCCCATATCAAGGCCAAATTCTGATTTATATTGCACCGTCACATTATGCATCCTCGTATTTATATATTTATCTACATTCCCAGTTTGATAATTTCCGGTTGTCAAACTATTATTATGTCGGAAAGGGACATAATTGCCTGTATATGATACACTGACATGACTTTCCTCACTAAAATCATACTCAAACGCAGTTCTTAAATTATGATTCCAATATTTACTACGAAGTTGTTCATTCTGCTCAATATTATATATCTGCCCTAATAAAGTATGCTTAGAATAGAGATCCATATATTCCATACTTTTGTTATTACTCGCACTATACATCACATCTAAAATCGCTTTAGATATAGATAAACGAAAATTTCCATTCATTCCACCGCTATTGAAATATTGATTGTTATAATCACCACAAATTTCTCCCTGAAAAAAATAATCATCAGAACGTTTCATGACTACATTTAACACTGCTCCTTTTACATGATACTCGGGAGGAGCACTATACATTACCTCGACTTTTTTTACACGATTCACCGGAGTATTACGTAAAAAAGTCTCTATCTGCCCAACATCCATTGTTGAGGGTTTTCCATTTAAGATTACAGTCAGTTTTTCAGTTCCGGCCAATGTTAATACACCTCTGCTCTCCTGTATTCCCGGAAGTTTTACTAATGCTTCATAGGCATTATTAGCCATTCTATTCCCCGGAAAAACAGATAAATCATACTCCAAACGTCCATTCTCAACTCTTACAAAAGGACGTCTCGACTTTATTACAATTTCATCTAAAACATAATCTTTCGGAACAAGTCGAATAGTATCCACAATCATCCCTTTATTTAGTACCCGTTTTGTTTGGTACGAAAAATGCTGTATTACCAAACAATACTCTTTCGCATAATTATTTAAAATAAATACTCCATCTGTATCCGACACCGACGTTCCTATATAAACAGAATCTGCCGTTTGCAAAAGAATAGTCGCCCCCTCTATCGGTTGTTGCGTACCATCATCCACCAATGTTCCAATAACCGACTGTGCTTCAATCACCCTAATAAAAGCAAATACAAATAATAAAAATACAATTAACCTTCTGACCATTATTTATATCAACATTGCACTTAAATCATAATAAATAAACATGAAAAACAAAGTTATAAGAATGTTTTAAAATTAAAGAGGTATAAAATATATACTACTTAGAAAAAAATTATTATTTTTCTAAGTAAATTTTCAAAATGATAAAAATATGGTATAATTATCAACATTCAGGATATCATCCTTATTTTTTCAATTCCCACAAACATATAAGCAAAATAACTGTTTTAATATATAAACACATAAGAATTATGAAAATATTATATCTAACTATCGCATTATTACTTGGCGGATTTTCATCTGCTCTCGCCTGTACAGGAATTTCTTTTTTTGCTAAAGACGGTGGATACGTACAAGCTCGAACCATCGAATGGGGTGACAGCTTTCTTCCAAGTGAATATGTAATTATACCCCGTAATCTAAATCAGACATCATATACTCCAACGGGCATAAACGGATTAAAATTTAAATCCAAATATGGCGTAGTCGGACTTGCAATCATTCAAAAGGAATTTATTGCCGAAGGTCTAAATGAAGCCGGTTTATCAGCCGGTCTATTTTATTTTCCTCATTACGGAAAGTATCCAGAATATGACCAGAAACAAAACAGCCGAACATTATCCGATTTACAATTCGTCTCATGGATATTATCCAATTTTTCGACTATCGATGAAGTAAAAAAAGCCATTGAACAAGTACGGATCGTTTCTTTAGATAAAGAGGGTGCATCTTCAACTGTACATTGGCGTATAGGAGAAGCTTCCGGCAGACAAGTCGTGCTTGAATTTGAAAACGGAAAACCTTGTTTTTACGAAAACCAAGTGGGTGTATTGACAAACTCTCCCGATTTCAAATGGCAGGTTACCAATCTGAATAATTACGTCAACCTTTTCCCGGGTAATGCTCCTGTTCAAAAGATCGGAAATGTCACGATATTTCCGTTCGGTGCAGGATCAGGTTTTTTAGGTCTTCCCGGAGACATCACTCCCCCTTCTCGTTTCATCAGAATAGCTTTTTACAAAGCTACAGCTCCCCAGCAAAATACATCAGACGAAACGATACTACAATGTTTTCACATCCTTAATAACTTCGATATCCCTATCGGTGTTGAATTTGCACCAGGAAAAGCTCCGGACATTCCCAGCGCAACACAATGGACTTCCGCTATCGACCTGACACAAAAGAAAGTATATTACAAAACCGCTTACAATAACAATATTCGCTGTATTGATCTTAAAGATATAAATTTCAATACAATATCTTACCAATCGCACCCATTAGATCAAACCCTTAAACAACCCATTGAAAATCTACGATTCAAATAAATCTCAATTATAAAGTAATAAGAAAGCGGATATATTAACAACATATTCGCTTTCTTATTACCCTCTCAACAATTGAACCAGTCCTTTTAAAGGACTATTTTTCCAATAATACTGAAAACCAATTTTTTGAATTTATATGACACAATTATTAGAACAGATTTACATATAATAATTTTTAAATATATCTCGAATTTGGCTATATTTAAAACCTGATTTCAAAAACACCGAATATATCATGGAAGTAAATATAGAAGACAGTTGGAAAAGACGACTACAACCGGAATTCGACAAACCATATTTCTATAATCTGACAAATTTTGTAAAAGAAGAATATTCCAAACATACTATTTATCCCCCGGGAAAATTTATCTTTCACGCATTTAACACCTGCCCTTTCGACAAAGTAAAGGTAGTCATCATCGGCCAAGATCCATATCATGAACCGGGACAATATTACGGGCTCTGTTTTTCCGTACTTGACGGAGTTCCGTTTCCTCCATCTCTTCTTAATATATTCAAAGAAATCGAGAACGATTTAGGCAAACCCATGCCTAAATCTGGACGTTTAGAGCGGTGGGCTAATCAAGGAGTATTACTCATTAATGCGATTCTAACAGTTAGAGCTCATCAGGCCGGATCACACAAAGGAAAAGGCTGGGAAGAATTTACCGATGCAGTCATCAAAACACTAAACGACGAAAAAGAAAACATCGTTTTTATGCTTTGGGGCTCTTACGCACAGAAAAAAGGAGCATTTATCGACCGTAACCGACACTGTGTCCTAACGGCTGCACATCCCTCTCCTTTATCTGCAGATCGAGGATTTTTCGGATGTAAACATTTTAGTAAGGCCAATAAATATTTTAAAAGTAAAGGATTATCTGAAATCGAATGGTAATTTTCCATATCTAACCTTATTAAACAAAAGGATATGGACAAATGTTATTATATCAATAAATTCTATCGATATATGAAAAAAGCTTACAGATTTATCATACCTATTCTGACTTGTTTCCTAATTGGATTCATAGCCGGACGCATTCAGGAAAATTCTATTTTAAATTGGTATCCTTATTTAAATAAACCGAGCCTGACTCCTCCTAATGTAGCCTTTCCGATTGCATGGACTATACTTTATTTATGCATGGGTATCTCCATAGGTCTTATACTCAATTCTGCTCACTCCGGACAAAAATCTTTAATACGACTCTTTATCCTACAATTAATCTTTAATTTTACATGGAGCATTTTTTTCTTCTATATGCAAAATCCTTTACTCGGATTAATAAACATTATTCTACTCGAATTTTTAATAATTGTGTACAGTGTAAAAAGTTACGGAATAAATAAAATCAGCTCTGTTTTATTCATTCCGTATATACTATGGGTAGCTTACGCAACTTATCTGAATCTTTATATCTTGGTGTATAATTAAAACCGGACATTAAAATCCGGTTTTAACTTCATTCTGTAGCTCAGATCCACTCCGAAAATCACGAATATTCTGCAATGTCGTGTTTGCAATATTTGCCATCGCCTCTTGAGTAAAGAAAGCTTGATGAGAAGTCACGATAACATTATTAAATGAAAGCAGTCGGGCAAGCACATCATCATCAATAATATAATCCGAACGATCCATATAAAAATAATTACTCTCTTCTTCATATACATCCAATGCGGCAGAGCCAATAATTTTTTCTTTCAACCCATCTATCAAATCATTCGTATCGATCAAACGACCTCGCCCAGTATTAATAACCATAACTCCCTTTTTCATCTTAGATATGGCATTCTTATCAATCATGTGATCAGTTTCCGGAGTAAGAGGACAATGCAATGAGATTATATCCGAATCAGCATACAGCTCATCCAACGAAGTATAGGTCATTCCTACCTCATCAGCAAACTTTTTGTCCGGATATAAATCATACCCCAAAACATTCATACCGAATCCTCTTAAAATACGGATCAAAATTCTGGCTATTTTTCCTGTACCGATAATCCCGGCAGTCTTATTATACATATCGAATCCCATCAATCCGTGCAAAGAAAAATTACCGTCACGGGTACGCCACGAAGCCCGATGTATCTTTCTATTCAAAGTGAGCATCAAAGCCAATGTATATTCAGCTACGGCATGAGGTGAATAAGCCGGAACTCTTACAACCTTCATTCCATATTCCCGAGCAGCTTTTAAATCGACATTATTATATCCCGCACATCGCAAAGCTAACAATTTAGTTCCATTCTCAGATAAAGCTTTGATTACTTCAGCATCAGCATTGTCATTTACAAAAATACAAACGACATCGACACCTTTCGCCAATACCAAATTATCCCGATTAAGATTTCCTTTATAATATTTAATTTCGAATCCGAAATCTTTATTTGCCGCATCAAATGATGCTATATCATAGGGTTTTGCCCCGAAAAAAACGATTGATGACATAAAATATACTATATAAAAGGTTCATTACAGCTTTCTATTTGTAAAGATAGAAACTATTTCCAAAGCACCTTTTTATATCCTACTAAATTATGCAAACAGATATATTAACTCTTGTCAAGTTGTGTCAGAGCAAATGTATATGCTCCTAATGCAATAGCTTTACTAGTCCCTAAGGATGACACAAGTATCCCTGTTTTCTTAACTTTGCGATATGGAATATATCTATCCGAATCAGGAACTTTTATAAGTTCATCTTCATCCGATAAAAAAGAATCGAATTCTCGCTTGTTCGAAAGATCAAAAATATCCATTTGCAAAACAGGAAAACTATCTCCGGAAAAAGAGAAAAGATTTCCTCGCAACTCCTCCAACAAAGATGGCATAAAATACTTTGCCGCCCCTGTAATTCCTCCTCCCAAAACGACAATTCCGTCCACTATATTCAAAGCTCCGGCAATAGTCATTCCTGCAACTTTGCCAAATTCCTGAAAACTTTTCACTGCGGCATTTTTATTACCACCCATCTTTCCATCCGCTATTTCAAAAATATCTTTTGGAGTCAAATCTGAACTCTCTAATCCGGCAAACCGCTCATACACTCGTTTTACAGCACGAACACTGACACTCTCTTCCGCTATCATATTCGGATAATAACCATTACGAACAAGCCATACATCACCACCGCAACCGTTATCTCCCGGTAACAAGACCTTATCTATCACAACTCCTGCTCCAAACCCCGTACCGAAAGTAATACCTAATAAATTTTTATAACGCCGGTTACTCCCCACAGACTCCAAACAACTATTTACATAAGGCAATGCTCCAGCAAGTGCTTCTCCATATGCAAACAAGTTTCCATCGTTGTTAATATACACCGGTATACAAAACTTTTCTTCAAGAAAAGCTTTTATGGCTACACCACCCCTGAAAGAAGGGAAATTCGGCAAATCTCCGATTACTCCATTTTCATAATCTGCAGGACCGGGAAAAGCAAAACTGATTGCAACCGGATCTTGAGGCAACAAAGAGCATACTTTTCGGAAACCGCCTAACAGACTGTTCAAGCATGACTTCAGGTCATAACTACAAGACGAAACAGAAAAAGGTTCTATTATTTCCTCACCGGCCTGTATCGCCGAAAAAACAAAATTCGTTCCTCCGGCATCCAATGTCATTACTATTCTATTATCATTTACATATCCCATACTGTTTCATTTAAGCATTTAACCGAACAAAAGCTTTTATAGTAGCACAACGTTTTCCCGAAGCTGTACCATAAGGCGTTATCGTGTATGTTCCGACCGAATCCGGGACAATGACCGTTTCTGCATAATGAAGCACAAACGGTTCAAATCGTTCATCAGGACTCTCTATAATAACCTCATCTCCTTCCACCAAATTCAAAACGTTGACACTATTCCTTGTATAATGTGTTACCGTTCTTTCAAACCAATGCCGACGGGTTTCAATAAATTCATTTGGATGCAGTCCGGTCTTTTCCTCTATCCATCCGTCACCCTCCGCAACAACCTCCACACAATTCACCAGATATTTCAAAGCATATTCCGTGTCTCTTTTCCAATTTATTACATGACTACCATGTTCCACATTTATCGGCCGAGGTTTACCATCCAAACCTAACCGTTTCCAATCCCACAGTTTAAAAGTAAATATACTCGGGGTAGAACTTATCTCCAAAACCATTGCTCCAGCTCCGGAACAATGTACTGTCCCTCCCGGTATCAAAAAATGATCGTGTTTGAATGCCGGAAAACAATTGACATAGGGTTGCGGATCAAAAATCGTTTCTCCAGATTGGGCGCTTCTTAAATCAGCTAACATGCTTTCTTTATCGACATTCGTTTTTACTCCTAAAAAAACAGATGCCCCCTCTTCGGCATCAAGCAAATAATAGCTTTCATCCTGAGTATAAGGAATATTAAATCTATCCCGTATATATTGAGTTGTCGGATGCACTTGTAAACTGAGATTCCCCCCACCTATAGTATCTAAGAAATCAAACCGTATCGGAAAATCCTGTCCGAAACGAGCTTCAACCGGTTCTCCAAGCAATTCGGCGGTTTTCAAATAAACTAAATTCACCGAAGGCATTTCAAAATCGACACCATTTACTCGCAACATCAAGCTATTCTCTTCCGGGACACAATCGAAACACCAACCGAAATTATCGGCATTTTTATCTAAATCACAAACATCCTTCATCCACCGACCTCCCCAAGGGGCCGGATCAAAAAACGGAACAACTCTGAAAGGTCCCTCAATCGTCTTGGCAAGTCCCCGCATAAAAGTATCTTTACTTATCATCTTAGGAGTCAGTGGAATATTCATATCCAACCAATAGCAGACTTTCTCATATATACTTTTTTTAAGAGTATCACACACCTGCCAATCACAAAAATACCCACGCTTGTATTGCCGGGCTGGTGATTCGTTTCGGACATCCACACCTAACGCTTTTATTTCATGACGACGAAAACGCTGTTGCAACTCCCAACGTGCAATATCTCCATATACCAACAAATCTGCATCAGGGCAAACCCAAGAAGCTCCACTCCCCAGAATAATTTTTATGCCTTTTTCAGAAGAAATTCGTTTACGGAAAGATGAAACTTTTTCATGATCAAAAAAATCGGAAATATTTAATCTTGTTCTATATCCGAACAATTCGTCATCAGTCACATACGGATAAGTCATATCGCGAACTTCATTTTCCGGTTTCATCAGACATTCCGTATTTATACACAAATCAGGATGCAGATTTACCAAACATTCATACAACTTATCCAAGGAAACTCCGACATAACAATCCACAACTAATATAAAATCTTTTTTTACAATTTCACGCTGCAATTGCGAAATTATATCCTCTATTCCTACCCATATCTCTCCCGTTATATTTGTTACCGGGAATTTATCATAATTTGATTTTCTCATAATAAATAAATTCAGTTCACATTTAATGGCCTTACCTGCAAATTATCAAAACATACTTTATTCCAATCAGATCCTACTCCAAAAAAACCTTTTACATAATTACGATCAGCCGGGATATCGGCCAATATACAATTATTGACTATAGCTCTGACTTCAGAGATTCCACATTCCAAAACAAAATGATTCCATGCAGAAGAATCAATTTCTACAACCCCCTCTTTTATGACTTTTTGATTTATCGATAATTTCCACTCCCCACTATGTGTTATCTCTAACCCAATGCCGTGCGGAGCTGTATTGCTTTCGAACCATGACACTACTCCGAAAATCCGAGCACACCCTTGCTCTCCGATTCTAAAATCGGCAGACACTACATAATTACTACCATTCGACGATCCGGCCTGCGTATAAGGCTCCGGATCGTTCTTTCCCCAAGGATCCCAACAAATCAACGAATCTGTAATCTGTTGTTGCAATACCCGGTTGCCATCCGGCAACTTCACAACCTCAAAAGCTCCTCCCTGATCGGATAACCAGCGCGGAGTAACATAACTTCTCTCATACGATTCAAAATCCTCCGTATAATATGCAGGAAATTCCGACTTTGCAGGAATAGGATGAATTGACTTTCCTTTCTTTTGCCCTACCGTATTTGTCAATGAATAAATAGCATCCGGTGCAAGGTTCAAAATTAAGCGTCCGTCCTTGACAGGGACAGATGTCTGCCGGATAAACTGATCTTTTTCATCGCTTTTCCATAAACAAAATTCTGTTAAACCAATAAGAGAAACATCCAAAACAAGAGTATCCGGTCTATTTCCTGTTACAATGATCATGCTATACAACTCTTTTCTCGGATGCTTTAAAGTAACATAGGACAATCCCGTACCAGTTTCACCACAAGCATCATCTAAATAACGCCATCCCGGATCAGCAAACTGCGTCGTATGAGCTATCGCCCAAATAGCCGGACGCACATCATAATAACCGCACCATGGCATACAGGCTTCCATAGCTCCTACTCCATTCCAACTCACATTCGGGAAATATGCATTCACAGGACACCATATCAATGTTTTGACCGCACGACTCCGAATATAGTTTCGATTCGTATTCTGTGCAAAAATATGAGCATCTTCCCAATTTCCCGACAAAATAGATGCTTCACTTTCCCAAACAGGCATATCTAATAATTTCACGTCCTGTGTAGCATCGACATTCAAATAATGATATCCCAGGATATCTATATTTTCTTTCAGAATCGAATCATTCAACAACTCTCTCGCATAACTCCACGGCTCATGATGTTTAGGTGAAGAACAATACATATCATTACCGACTATCTTTACTTTTTCCAACCTATTTTTAACTAAAACCGGACGTAAAATATTTACGGCATAATTGCGGGATAAATCAGGTATATGTTTTTCATTCCACAATCCGCAATAAGCTATATCGATATTATGATAACGCTTCATTCCCTTTATATACGACGCCAAATACTCTGCATTATCTTTAGAATAAAAACCTTCGTCAAACCACCCCGGAGCCCCCCACTGCAATATATCGAAAAACATATTTCGGTTTCTTTTCAAAGCCTCCCGTGCCAACCACCATTCATACCCCCTCTCAAAATAAAGTCGAATCGGGTTCATCATCTCCTGTCGAGTACGAGCATGAGAGGGCTCTGTTCCGCAAGTAGAATTTACATCCCCTCCCAACTCAAATTTAAAATGTTGCAATGAAGCTCCGAAATAAGGTTTAAACAAAAAATCCAATATATCTGACCTGTACGGTTCAGGATAATCGATAAGCAATCGAGATGAAGCCCCAGCACTTACAGCACCAATACCTTCAAATTTCAATCCGGGACTTCTTCCGTCTATCCGGATTACAGTCCGAGCAGATATTCCGGAAATTCCGATAATGAACAATAACAAAAATAAATATTGCTTCATTTCTCTGTAACCATTCTATAAATTTCAGTACCCGCCAGCAAAAAAGCTCCTGTACCATATACTTCCGTCATATCTACCGATACTCTTTGAGGATCAGATCCGATGGCTTGTACCCAACCTAATTTCCCATCCGGATGCACCGCCCGCACAAGAGCATTCCACCCTTTTTCCATCACAGGAAAAAATTTCTTTTCAGACAAATATCCACGACGAATCCCCCAAGCCAAACTATATACAAAAAAAGCCGTAGAGCTTGTTTCTGGCATTCGATATGTTTCTATATCGAGCATACTGGCATGCCAATACCCCTCATCATCTTGTAAACCGGCAACTCGTTTCATAAGTTGTCGGTATAAAGTTATATATTTTAATCGTGTCGGATAATTTTCAGGTAACTGATCTATAATTACAGCTAAAGCTCCTGCCACCCAGCCATTACCTCGTCCCCAAAAAACCGGAGCGCCATTCTTTTCCCGCATCGACAAATAGCGAGTATCTCTATAAAAAAGGGTTTCCTCTCGGTCATACAAAAGTTCTACCGTTTTCCAAAACTCCTTTTCCATAAAGTTCCAATACCGCATATCTCCAGTGATCTTTCCCATCCGAGCATACACGGTAGGAGCCATAAACAAAGCATCGCACCAGCACCAGCGATCATGGGAATGAGGTGCTTCATAAATAAGTTCAGCTTCCGAAGGATGATTCATGACCCACTCCAAACGAGCTTCCGTCGGTTGAAGCATCACCGGATCTTTATATTTTTCATACAATTGACAATAAAGCTGCGATACACAAATATCATCGGCAAAATACATACCCTTTGCCGGATGCCACCGTTCTTTTGCGGCAATTTTCTTCAACCATTCAAAATAAGAGTCGTCTTTCCACAATGAAGCCCATTCCGCCATCCCTATATACATTACTCCGTTAGTCCACATTACAGGAGTATGCGTCCATTTATGTAAATGCCGAGGATAATCCGCTATTTGCCAATCGGCAACACGTTTCATTACACTCATTAATGAATCGGGAAAAATTTTCGTATTTCCGGCTTTCATATACCCTACAAAAAAGATGCAGAATAATAAGCATACATATCTCAGTCTCATAACTCAATTATATTTCATTTCAATATTTTATTTCCTTATAATCCGGATTATATACAGGCATTTTTGCAGCACATGAGCACAACCATTCCCGCAGTTCTTTCTGTAAAGACAAAGCTCTCTCCTTTTGTGTTTCTGCCAAATTTTCCTTTTCAGAAATATCCATTTTAAGATTATATAACTCTATATGATCATCCTCATAAAACCATATTAACTTATAATCTCCTTTACGTATTGCTCCTGCCGGAGAATCGCCTTTACCTCCATAATGAGGATAATGAAAATAAATAGCTCCCCGGTCAAAGACCGTATTCCCTTTCAATAAAGGTACAAGACTTACTCCATCTTTATGCTGGTAAGGTTTCAAAGTCGCTCCGGTAAGCTCCAGTATAGTAGGATAAAAATCCGTAGAAGAAACAGGAGTCCTACAAATCCCAGTCGAACCTTTCATATAAGGAGACTTAATAATATAGGGAACTCGTACCCCACCTTCATATAGCCAGCCTTTTCCTCCCCGTAACGGGAAATTAGAAGTAGGAGAACCTTCAGCTGTAGATAAACCACCATTGTCAGAAACTAAGCAAACGACCGTATTATCATATAAACCCTCTTCTTTTAAATAATCTAACACTTTCCCCACATTTTCATCCATACTCCATATCAATGCAGCATATTCGGCATCACTCTGTATCATACGTTCTTTCCAATGCCAAGCTCTATATGGAGTATTCCGTATCCAATCTTTATTTGTCGTAAAAGGTGAGATCGTATCTAAACCCATTTCCCGAGCCTTCTTCTCGAAATATTTTGTAACCTCAGGTTTCGCCTCTATCGGAGTATGCACCGCATAAAACGACAAGAAAAGAAAGAAAGGTGATTTTCCTGCCGAATCTATTAGTTTCAAACATTCATCTCCTAAACGATCCGTAAGGTACTCTCCGTCCGGACCGTCCGATAACATCGGATTATGATAAGGAGAGAAATATGCTCCCCGTCCTCCTTTTTTCCGGACATCCCCGTTAGGTTTTCCCATTAACCATCCTCCGATATTCACATCAAAACCTTGATATTGGGGATAGAACAAAGAATCTTCCGCACAATGCCATTTCCCGACATAAAATGTTTTATATCCTTGTTCCTTCAAGGCTTCTCCGATAGTAACTTCCTCAAGCGGCATATTCAACGGCATCTCAGGAGACAACATTTTATATTTGCTCAGTTTCTGTTTATCCAGGCCATATTGATAACCCGGAATCCAATCGGTGATCCCCGTTCGTGCAGGATTCTTGCCTGTCATTATACTTACCCTTGCAGGAGAACTTACCGGAGCTGCGGCATATCCGTCCGTAAAAATCACTCCGTCTGCAGCAAGTTTGTCGATATTGGGAGTTTCATAAAAACGGCTTCCATTATACCCGACATCTGCCCATCCATAATCATCTACAACTATGAACACGACATTCGGACGAGTCTGGGCTTGTGCCGAAAGCAGGAAAGAAAACAATCCCACCACCGGAAATAACGTCGAAAAAGTAACCGGATATTTCATAAAACCAGATTTTTAAAGCAAGCTTTTCCAATTCCCGCTACAATAAGCGACAACCAATTTTTGTTGCAAATCTTTATCTCCTGTGCGAAGACCGTAATTCATCAAATCCTGAAACAGATAATATTGTAGCCAATATCCGCGATGATATTTTTCCCGCAACGAAAGTGCCTCTATCCACCATGCATACCAAGAGGTATTCAACCCGTATTTGTGCGCTACACGCACTGCCGTTTGTGCACGGTCCCATATTCCGTCCGACATACGTTTCATCATTTTAGTATAATCATTATATGTAAATGATGAAATATCGATCAATTTAGCGCTATCATCAATCCCTAAAGTTTTCAAATCAAATACAGTCTCGAATTTCCCGTCACCGTCCATATCGTATTCTACATAATCCAGAAATCCGTTACCATCCTTATCCGTATATTTTACTGTTGCGAACTTCTTAGGATTTTTATTGATCCAAAGACGATCCCACCCCTGATAGTATTCTGTATTCTGATCTACACGCCAACACCCCCATTCAGCTCCATATAAATGTAAACGACCATCTAAAGGACTAATATATAAATTACCTTTTCCCGAACAGTCCATATCCCATTCTCCTCGGTCTCCAGCCGCATCAGCCTGTGTATTATGGTCTAATCCGCCATTTCCAGCTCCGACCTTAAAGGGATCTAATGCTTCATAAAATTCTACACGTTCCCAACGGTGACAATCATCGTCTTCGTCATAAACAAAATGTGCACTTTCCCATTTCCCCCTATTAAAAATCAGATCGAATGCATTTTTATGATCGGGATAAATCAATTCATCCATCTGACGCCAACGCGGATCCATAAAAAATTTATCAGCTTCGGGCAAACCTCTCATATTTTTAAATACATGAACCTGATCCATATAATCAAATCCGCCTCCTCGAAGACCTAAAGTAAAATCGAAATCGAAATCATTTCCCGGAGCATTATCATTATCCAAATCTACAGAAATGGACACCCAATCGATTACTCCTTCCAACTGCATATTTACATAATCATTCCAAGACGCTTTCTCATCCTTAGTACTCGGGGAATCCAACAAACGAACGGCAATCTCCGAAAGGCCATCTTTATCCGGATCATAAAACAAAAAGGGATTCTCCCAATTAAGTCTTAAATCCCCCATATTATAGGTAGCCACATGCATTTTGGTAAATGCAGATTGTCCGCTATAATCCGTATAGAACGCTGCTCGTCCGCTTTTATTCCAGCTTTTTATTTGATAAGTATTCCAATCAATATAATTAAAAATATTGTCTTTATCCGTATCTAACAAAATCATCACATGCCCATTCGGCCATACTTCCGTAGCATGCACGGCCGGATAATCCATCACAATCTGCAGATCGGCTTTTCCATCATTATCGCTATCAACCCAATCGATTACCAAATCTCCGTCACCGCCATATATGCCATCTTTATTTCGGTCTATCAACAAACAGTCATTATCCATATCGCCTTCGATGTCCGTCCATTTCATATCTCGGTCATCATCGATCCAAAGAATAGGAACACTATCACCTGTTATAGAATAGATAGCTTCCGGCTTCCCATCACCATTCAAATCCTCCAGTTTCGGTTTAAAACCGGAAGGAGGTAACGGCATCCGAAACGATGCTATACAAGACTCTTTCACACTCTTTATTTGAGCATACGACACTCCGTTTATTCCCCCAAAGAACAAACCTATGCTCATTACAATACAAGCACTTAACCTATTCATAACATAAAATACTTATTTCATTTCGGCCACTAAAGTCACTAACGATCGAGCAGGGATAACGACCTTATTTTCAACGTTACCTTTATATGATAAATCACATTCTTCGGAAGTAATATACTGTTTATATTTTACAGAAGCTGCACTCTTATTTCCTTTGAACTGAATATTCACAATATCTTCATCCTGAACGAAATTGATAAAAACCAAAACCATTTTACCAGAAATCGGATCTTTATAAGCAGACACCATCAACGACCGTACCGATTCTTCATCCGAAACGCCTTGCAAATTCGCAGAAATTCTCTGCATACCGGGACGGATAAATAAACTATAATTTCCTAAAGCCCACATTAGTTTTGACGTTCTATACACCCCGTCATATTTACAAGATTCTATCAATGGATTATCAGACGAATTAGCTCCTTGAGGAGATTTTCCGTCATCGATATAAATCAGACCGTCTTTGTAATCCCATTCCGAAAAAGCAGTCCAAAACTGCCAAGAAGCTGCATTCGCATAAACCAAATCGCTATGAATAACACGCGCTACATATAATGCCGTATTCATCCCTATATCTCGTTTTCCACCACCATACGGATTATCATCATTTTTCTCCATAGGGCAATATTCGGTTTGCCAATAAGCTGTACCGGGTAAATCCGTTTTTATTTTACGATCCAATCGTTTTCTCCAACTGATTAATGAATCCAACGACCATGTTGACCAATAGGAATGTCCCGAAACAATAGGGGCAACATTTTGCAATCCGGATATGCTATATTTTCCGTCAGTAGAAAATATTTCTTCTATTTGATTACTCCTCAACGGATTATCTTTCACCGATTCATATAAATAATTAATACAGCCGGCTTCTCCAAAAACTATGCGAGTATTCTTGTTTATTTTTTTTAATTCCTTATCCAAACACCGGATTAAACGATTGCATTCTTCATTAGTCATTTGCATACCCTCTTGACTTGCATGAATCCAGTTCCATTGAGGTTCATTGATAGGGCTCAGGTAATCGAATCCCAATTTTTCACAAACGACAGCCATAAAATGAGCATAATCGACATACTTATCAGACTTCAGATTAGCATAAGGCGTTGGCTCACTGGCCCGCGCCATCCCGTTTTTCGACATAAATACAGGTGCTGAAATAGAAAAGCCTAATGTATACGGAACTTTTCTTTCTCGGGCAGCTTGTAAAAACCACCTCTGACCTTCCTGTTTCGACCAGTCCCAGTGTCCCAAAGAATCTAAAAAACATTCAGTTCTGCGCCACTCCGATGCGACCCCACCTCTTTCTCCGACTTCATGGCTTCCCGAACCTATATTAAAACGCCAAAGCGTTAATCCTATTCCACGAGGATTTCCCTTTTCGTCAAAATCGGTACTGAACAGGTAATCGGCAATGGCATTTCTTTTTTCCAACGGCCAGTTTTTCCCGATATATTGGGTACGCCAACAGTCGGAAGCTCCGAAACTATGAATCGTCTGATGTACTTCATCAGGAAAAACGATAACCGTATTCTCTTTTGAATATACAAACATAAACAAACTGCAAAAAAGAATAAATAACAACGATTTTTTCATACTACCTACATTTTAATACTCCGTAACTAAATACCCTGTCGGTCTGAAAATTTTCACATCGGGACGAGATAAAGGATCTAATCCGTTAATCTCGAAAGTATATTGTTCTCCCGGTTTCAGATCGGGTAACTCCAATTTTTTCACGCCTGTAACGGTCTTCCAACACACTGTATAATTTTTTAAAGTATAAGAAGGCAAATCATCTTTTACCCTTAAAACTACCTGAGCCTCTTCTCCAGAAGCTCGTATATGTAAATTTTCTACATATATAGGGGCAGCCAATCCTTTATATACTTGAAAAGAAGGCTTTTTGTCAAACCACATCGATGACAAACCGTGCACTCGTGACTTATATCGTCCAAAACCGGCTTCACCGACATGTGTACGATAATCGTTCAATGAAAAATAAATCACCCCGATAATAAACCGGTTTTTAGCCCACTGGTCATAATGATAAGCCATTTCTACAACACGACGTGCATCTGCTCCCACAAAACGCGGTTCGCACAATCCGTGTTCCGTAATCAATAAAGGACGTCCTTTTAAGGTACGATTGTTAATCAACGCCAATTTATCGGGCGTCTCCTCTCTGCTCTTGCCATGCCAAGTCCCGGTATAATCGTTCCATGTAGGAATATCGCCTAAAAGAGATTCGTCATTTTCAAGACGATCGAATATCTCATTTGAAACCACCGTCACGAATCGTCCCGAATTATAATCCTTAGCATACCGAATCAATCTCCTGTAAATATCTTTATCCGTATTATAAAATACTTCGTTACTTACTCCCCACGAAATGATCGACGGATGATTAAAATCTCTTTCTATCATTTCGTCTATCTGTGACTTCGCCAAATTCTCCAATTCCGGAGTCAGATTCCCCGGAGCCTGCCACCAAGGAATTTCTTCCTGAGCCAATATTCCCTTTTCGTCCAACAAATCGAAATAGCGTTTATCATATTGCCAATGACAACGGGTAAGGACACAATTCAATTCTTTTATCTGTTCCACAGCCTTTTCCATAACCCACAACGGTTCTGCCATACCGAACTCAGGATAACTGCCCGGCATATATTCTATTCCCGGAAGTCGAACAGGTTCGTTATTCAAAAGAAGCGTATCTCCCTTAATCTCGACTTTTCGTATTCCGAAACGCGTTGTATATGAATCCGATACTTTACCCTTCTGTACACTTTTTATTTCCAACGTATATAAATGAGGAGTATCGAAGTGCCACAATTTAACATTATCCAATCCGAATTTTAATCGAGATATGCCGTCTTTCATATCGACATCAAACATTTTTTCAAAAATGGTATTCCCCGATTTCCATTCTTTGATAATTACATCATAAGAAAGCTTCTTTATTTCCGGATTCCAACTTCTCACCTCTATATCCATACCTGCGGAACTATTACTAAAATCTATATCATAACGAACAAACGCAGAACGAACTGCCGGTTTTTCCAAAGCTAAAAGCTTTACCGGTCGAATAATCCCCCCATCATTCGGCCAATCGAATTTAGCTTTATAAGGCAGAGCATGTTCAGAAAAAGAATTATCGACAGACACTGTTATTCGATTTTCTTTCCCATATTTTAGTAAACGAGATATGTCAAAAGAAAATTCCGTAAATCCCGATCCCGAATGTGTACCCGCTTGTTTTCCATTAACCCAAACAGCAACATCCCGATATACCGCATCAAAACAAAGACGGACATGTTTACCCTTCCAATTCTCCGGGACAATCGTTCGCTTTTCATACCAGGCCTTTCCGAATATACGTTCCGTTTTATCTTCTACATTCCACGTATGAGGAACGGTTACATCTCGCCCGAATTCAAAACCTTCCGTCCAAGAATCATAAGATTTATAATCTCGCTCTAATGCAAATTTCCATACTCCGCAAAGAGACATTTCATCACGAGCAAAAAGACTTCCCGATATAAAAAATAAAAAGCTAAAAAAGACAATACAATATTTTATAATTATATTTTTCATACTTTTCTATTTTAAATTCCAAATTGTTTGTATATTCATTTTCTCACCTTTTACTCTGATAATTAAAGGATAACAAGGTTGTGTCTCTCGTTGCTCACTATGATTTTTCGTTATAACTCCGGGATTAGTAGGGGGTATCCCGGGTGCTACCCCGGTATAAAGTTCTATTTCGTCACAGCCAGGCTCGATTCGTATCTCTGCATCAGACATCTGTATAGTAAATTTTCCCTGGACAATACACCGTTTCATATTCTGGATTTTTTCATATACAGGAGCATCTGTTATGGCTATTTCTTTCCCTACCCAAGGAAGATCCAAAGGTTCTGTAAACAACAATACATAATCATAAACATGAGATCTCGACGACTCGCAAACAAAATTATCCGACAACCGATTTTTTTTAAGAGTCACACAGCGTCTCATCTTTACACCATTATACGCACTATCCACTTCTGCTTCAATTGTACCTCCGGATGAAGACAGTAAAAAACGAATCAATTTCCCTGTAACCGGAGCTTGATCTTTACCGTCGACCGTAACCGTATTATGTGCTAAAGATTTTCGATACCAAGTTGTAAAATCGGGTACACCATAAGCCGACGTTCCCAAATCGGGTAAAATTTCACGTTTCCCGTTGTGAATAGATATGGATAGCTTATCCGGATGCCCGTGCCCACCACCATACGGTCCATATTTTAAAACGACTGTTTTATCCTGATATCTTAAAACACCGACTCCGAGATCTTTAAAATAGGTACTCTTTCCATACTCGGGTTTTCCTTTTTGCTCCATCGATACCGGATTGAACAAAGCCTCAGCGGAAGTTCGGCTGACAAAACCATAACAACGTTCCAATATATTGCGGAATAACGGATTATGAGACCTTGCATAAGCCAATTCATACAATTTAGTCTGCGCCAAAAGCGATTCGCCGTACCAACCGTCATTATGCGCCGGAAAAGAAAGATCGGCATACACTCCCCGTGCCGGAGAAGCCAACATATCCAACAACTTACGATCATACAAATTTATATTTCGACAACGCAACGCTTCGGCAGATAACAACATAGCTCTTAAAGGGTAATAATGGTATGTCGGAGAACCTTCATTCCACCAACCGTCATCATGTACATGCCTTTCCATTAGGGCATAATATCCGCATTGTTTGTCATTCAGTGCAATATCGACTATTCTATCATCTTCCAAAGCAACTCCTAAAGCAATCAATCCGCTATTATGCCATACCTGCCAATTTCCTCCACCCCGACGTTTAAGCAACAACTCGGCACAAGGTCTCAGATAGCCGGTTTCTATTTTTTTTACTTCATCGGAAGACATTATCCCCTTTGCAACTGAATAAGCCCGGGCAGCATCGCTCGCCCAAACCGACTCATCAAGACTTTGTCCGAATAACTTACCGCTATTCAAGCCGGTTGCCACACGATTCGTATTATGTTCGAAATAAGTAGGATATTTATATGCATAATCAAGCAACATGTCACGGATATAAGTTGCATAAACCGTATCTTCCGTTGCCAAATACAAATAAGTACAATTCTCCAAATATTGCAGATTCTCCGCATGTACCCTATTTATCCATGCCCAATCATAACGCTTGTTCTCTTTCCAATATTTCTCACATGCAGAACAATAATGTTCATTCGGTTTATCCCATTCGAAACTAAAAGAAAGGTTATGTATCGGACAAAAATAATCATGGAGATGACCTCCCTCTAACAAAGGAACTTCCATTTTATGGGAACGACGTTCATTTACTTTTTCTTTCATCGATTCTATAATCACACTGCCCCATAAAGTATTTGCCGAATTTCGAATAGCAATCTTATCCGAATCCGAAAAAAAATAGTAACCTTTCTGTGCATACAAAATATATGGGAAAATAAATATTCCGATAATAATGAAAGTTCCCATTTTAACAAGATTCCCTATTCTCATATATTTCTCTTCCTATCGTGAAACGAACCATTTTTCAATCGCTCTCAAAACGACCTTATGCCCTTCTGCATTAGGATGATTCGACTGACTCATGTATTTGTGAAGATCTTCACCTTCTTTAACCAATTTTATAAACATAGCATAACTATCGACCAACCCCAGATGATATTTCGATGCCAAATCACGTATTTGCCGGGCATGCTTGGCTAATGGAGTATTCTCATCCAAAATATTTTCAGTAAGATCGGGTGTAGGGGTCATTAAAACGACTTTCACATTCTGTTTCAGAGCCTGCTTAATCATTTTCTCCCAAGCTTTTAATGATCGTTCCAATCCTATACTTCTGTCATTCAATGCATAATCGATAAATAACAAATCCGGATGATGATTTAGTACCTCCTTCTTAAATCGTTTTTCTCCCTGCTCAGACTGTTCTCCTCCGATAGAGGTCGTAATTACATTTACTACGGCATAAGGATAATATTTTTTTATTGCATGAAGGACTAAATGCGGATAAGCACTTAAAGTATTCACAACGGGAGTATTGGCATAACCGGACGGAACACTGTGACCATGAAAAACAATATTTATAGTCCGGTTATGCGGCCATGTCTTTACTAACTCATTTCTCAAATTATTAACATAGTTTCCTGTTGCCGATTGGGCATTTACAACACAAACTATACAGACACCAAATATTACCGATACTAATCTTTTGATAAGCATAAAGAGATCTATTTAATTAAACAATACATCGACAGCCTGTTCGGACAGTTCTTCTTCCGGATGAAAATCAGGACTGCTTACATACTTCTTCAAACTATATAAAAATTGCCGTGCCACAGGTCTTTTATCCATGTTACGAATCAAATCTATTGTACAAATCAACAATCTTCCTTTGCCGACTTTAGCCTCAGCTACCAACCCCAGTTTATTATTCTTATTCCAGTCTGGAATCATCTGCAACAACGGCCTATAAGTCGAAGGAGTATGATCTAAATTCATTAATTTAGAAGGAATTACCAAATCCCACCACTGCCAGTTAGAATGAAACTCCGTAGGGAAATATGCATATAACGGGTGTGAAGGATCGCACAAAATACCCAATAGTTCAGGAGGCATACCAGACCAGACCGCATTCCATGAAATCCCGGAGAAACAAGATGAAACCGTAGTATGGACATCTGCAGTATCTGCAAGTAAAAGTACCTTACCTCCCTGTTTCAAATACTCTTTTATTTCGGCATTCCATGAATTTGCAATTTTTATTTCAGAAGGGAGCTTCACTTCTGGTAAAACTGCCGGATATACCCATATATCCCATTGATTCCGATATGAAGTTCCAGCAATACCGAACACAAGTTTCATTTGTTCTGCTTTTTTAATTCCTTTCAGTGGAATTTTTATTTTACCTAAAGAATGTGGACTACCGATCGGTATATCTTTTGCCGGAAGTTTTCCCTGTGCATATATTTTGCCATCAGGGTATTCTAAAGTCCATTTCAACGCAGCCTTTTTTATATCCGATTTCCCGAAATTCGCAATACGTGCCTCGCCGGTAAAAACCGAATCATTCGTCCAAACAAATGACGAGGTCAACAATAGCGGAAGACAAGGGGAAACCATACTTTTAAATTCATCTGCAGTAACATACGGTTTCGAATCCCAAAAAACATCTACCACACCCACAGGAGACGTTCCCTGACCGGGAAAATCATTCAACTGCAACAAGTGATACCCGGCCATACCCGGCGTACGATAATAAGATTCAAACTCCTCTTTTTTTTGTATTAAATGGAACTTACCTGACGCCAGTGTAAACTCCGAAGCCAGATCCAACATGTGATGATCGCGCAACGATTCTCTGAATATCTGATAATTATATGGCTTAAGAACGCCTGTATATTTTTTTATCTCATCATAATTAGGGTAAACACACCATTGTCCTATTTCATGCGTAATCATCGGTATCGGGTACTTTTTCACGTATTCCGAATAATCATATAAAGTATTCAAAGGGGCAACATTAAAACGGCTTTTTAAACCTTCTTTCCACCTATGAGGACGTGCCCCATATAATACATTATATTGATTTTCCGGGACATAGGGATATGCTGCACTTCCCGTATAAAGATGCCTAGTATCTCGTTTCCAATGAGTTACCAGCTCTGAAAGAAACTCTTTTACTCCCGAACCGCAAAGTTCATTTCCCTCACAGAAAAAGACAAACGAAGGATGATTCCCATATTCTTTGAATATCCGGTCTGCCTCACGACGGAGAAAATCATTAACGGCTTTATCTTCTCCTACCGTAAAGCGCCAATCGGAATTTTCTATTTGCAAATAAATTCCTAAACGATCGGCGACCTTAAATGCAGCTTCAGGAGGACACCATGAATGAAAACGGACACAATTCAATCCGTAATCTTTGCAGGTTTTCAAAATCCGAAACCATCCCGATTCATCCATTACCGGATATCCTGTCAACGGAAACTCGGCACTGTTGACTGTTCCCCGTATAAATATTTCACGCCCGTTCATCGTAAAGCGAGTGCCTTTTACACCTACTTCACGCATGCCGAATTCGACCTGTTTCGTATCAGAATAAGATTTTTCTCCGTTTTTAACGTTCAATGAAAGTTCTAATCGATAAAGATTCGGATCAAACTCATCCCAAGTTCTGACCTGATCTCCGAGGAATAAATCCATTTTCAAAATGATAAGCGAATCTTTGCCTACCACAGAAACTTTCTTCTCCGGAATATAAATAAGATTATCCACAGTTCCCCCCTTAATTTCCAGATCACCCTTCAACGATAGCTTGTCGCAATTATTGAAAGTCACTTCCAAACGGACTTTCTTTCCTTTAATATCAGGATATACTTGCACATCCGAAATATATACTTTATCTGTCGCCCTTAGCTCTATTTTTCCGATAATACCGTTCCAGTTAGTTTGCGTTTCGGCACTGATGGCATGGCTATACTCAATATTATAAATCAAGTCATTATTTACACGTAAACGTATCGTGTTTATCTCGCCGGGTCTCAGGAATTTTCCCAACATATAAACATGAGGGACTGACAGACTTTCCTCCCGTCCGACATAAACTCCATTCACCCATAATTTAGTTTCCCAGTGAACTCTTTCAAGAAATAAAGAAATCTCTTTCCCCGCCCAATCTTCCGGAATAAAAACCTTTTTTTCATACCATGCCGGACCTTTATATTCAAACATTCTTGTCAGCCGTATAGAAGAGAGTCCTTGTGTACGAATTCCTTTACCTGCTTCATCGGTAGAACCGGGTAATGTAATTGTTTCGGCAAGAGATGGAAACATCTGCAACCCATTACTTTGGAGACCCATTCCGAGAGGATCTGCTTTAAATGACCATATTCCGTCTAAAGGAATTGTATGATATCCCGGTTGGGCTTGCATCTGAAATGCAAGTCCGACCAGAAAAAAAGGAAGAAAAAAAACTAAACGTTTCATGAGAGTGTATTTTCAAGGTATATTAAATTATCCTTATTAATTATATTCAACGACCGCAACTACAGGAAAATGATCTGACGGATTACGTGCCTGAAATGTATTCTCCACATTCTTTGCCGGAGTCCGATAAGTATCGGTCAATATTCCATACCGATCGACGCGAAAATGTGACGTAAGAAATATATGATCGATACGAGTCGTTGTTTTCCCATTCGGATTGAAAGCATTAAAAGTTCCCGTTACAGCATAACGGATATCGGCACATTCATACGCATCCGACAACATTTTCGAATCCACGATTGTCATATAACATTTACTATTCTGATCTGCATTAAAATCGCCAGTTAGGATAACAGGCAATTTACCTCCGAGTTTTTTGATCTGTCGTAATACTAAAGATGCACTTAGGTTTCTCGATTCTACCCCGACATGATCGGCATGTAAATTAAAAAACATAAATATAAATCCAGTTTCCTTTTCTCGGAACTTTCCCCATGTACACAATCGTACCTGATCAGCATCCCATCCCAAACTGGGGTGATCGGGAGTAGAAGAAAGCCAAAAATTTCCTTGATCTAAGAGATCAAAACGACCCGTCTTATAATAAATGGCCGTAAACTCTCCTCTTTTTATTCCATCATCACGCCCTATTCCGATATAATTATACCCCGGCAACTCAGTTTTAAGTCCTTCTACCTGATGATATTTTCCCTCTTGTGTTCCGAATATATCGAAATCGTGATAACGTACCAAATCGGCAATAATAGGACAACGTTGTCCCCATCCGTTACCATTAATCGAATCATTCCGATTTGCAAATCGGATATTATAAGAGGCAACTTTCATCTGCCGAGCTTCCACAACAAAGCAATAAACGAAAAAACAGATCAAATATAGCACCTTCTTCATAAACAAAATCCTTCTTTATTATTACAAAAATAAAAAGACCTTTTTACAGATAGAATGGAGAATTATCCAAATAGAATAGAGTATTTTATGATTTACTTAATAATCAATTTCTGAATCTCAACTCTTCGTCCTGTATTTAATTTCAATATATAAATACCTTTATACAAGTTATTTAATGACAATACTGAAATTTTAGAATACGGATTTACCGAATAGATTATTTTACCGTTCAAATCAATCACGGATATTTCGTCTAACGGGATCTCCGAACGGATAGTAATTTGATTTTTTGCAGGATTTGGATATACAGAAATTCGAGAATCGATAACAGATTCAATCATTCCAGCATCGGTAAGATCTTTTATTTTTCCGACAAAAGTGACTATCGATGTCGCCGGCATTGTATAATTTTCAGTAGCAGCAATATCTTCTCCCCGTCTCAAGGCATCATCCGGATTATTAGTAGTAATATAAGGAGTGAAGTGCGTAATTCCCATATTTTCTGCTAACCCGGCTACATTTATACGTATCGAACGTGAATTCGTTGACGCGTTTATTGCGACAATAACAAGTTCTTGTTTTTCTTCATTAATATATGCTGAAACCATTTGATTGGCAATTGCATCGACAGCAGACATATTGTCAGAACGTACTACATCTATCCTTTTCATACCCGGACGAATAAACCGAGAAAAATTTCCTAAAGCATAAAGTAACTTTGTGGGACGATACACTCCGTCGGTACGCTGACTGTTTAAAATATAGCGGATCAAAGCAAAACGTTCTTCATTGCCACTACTTGCATCTTTTTCAAATGTTGTCCACCATTGCCAACCGGAACAATCTGCCTCTACCAAATCATTATGAATAATTCGTGCCAAAGATATTCCGCATTCCATCGGGGATAACGTACGAGAAGCTCCTCCGCTATGAATAGCCTTATAGCCATTTCCCAACAACGAATATTCAGTTTGCCAATACTCTAATTCAGGATCGGTCTCTTCTATTTGATCTCGCAACGCATTTCTCTTCTCTACAATATCCGTAGCAGAAGCATCTGTCCAATAACTATGGGAAGAGACATAAGATGAAACCGAAGGAAGATCTTTTATCTTAAGAGCAGACCGATCATTCCAAAAATTATATAACTGATTTGCATAATCTCCGGAACTTTCTTTCAATAAATAATTCATCGAGCCGGCTTCTGTAATAAACAACTTAGTATCGATATTTCTTTTTACAAACTCAGTATTGATTGCTTTAACAACATCCGAAACCTCCTGATTCGTCCAAGGAGAGCCCTCTTGTGATACTACTCCCCCGACAGAGGTTGCATTCCACTCCCATTGGGGCTCATTCAAAGGACTAATATATTTAAAATTAATCCCTTGTTCTTTAAAATGAGAGACTACATCGGCAAGAAATTTTCCAAAATCACCAAAATGCTCCCTTTTCAAAATCGTCGATTTAGCATCTCCATATTCCCGAAAGCCCAAACCTTTTACTGTATAATAGACAGGAGGTGAATTTTGCCAACCTATAATATCCGGCACATTATACGTTTTCACAGCTTTTTCTAAAAACCATCGTTGTCCGGCCTGTTTCGTCCAATCATAAGTAGTCATATCCGGATTTAAAAAACATTCAGTACGACGTGTTTCATCTGAAATGCGGCTCTCTTCACCTTGTTCCGAAGTTCCTGCTCCTATATTAAAACGCCATGAAGATAATCCTATTCCTTTCGGAGTTCCATTCGACAAAGTATCACAACTAAACAATAGTTCAGCTAAATGCTCTTTCTTACTATCCGGAAAATATTTCCCTATAAACTGAGTACTCCAGCCATCCGATGCCCCGAAATTACGTATTGTTTGCCTTATTTGATTTGTATAGATTGTAAATTCGGTAAAATCACAAAACTCTGCACTCCAATCCTGAACTTCTGCTAAAGAAAGTGACCGTTGTTCTAAAGTTATCTCATCAAGAAGACCGGTACACGTATTTTCTCCACAGCCGAAATCTATATAGGAAAAAAGGTTCTCTTTTTTTGTATATCCGGCAATTTGTTTTCCTAAAACCCCATTTATATAAATCCGGTAATAAGGACTACCTCCTGCACTAAAAACCTGTACCAAAGATATGCTGTTCCATTTGCCGGAATACAATGGAACAGTTGCCATTTTGCCAGTAGTTCGGGACACCCCGTCTTCTCTAATCTGAAATTCAAACACGGCTTGCCCCGAAGTAATTTGTGAAACAAGCAACAAAGCTTCATCATTATTTTGACCTTGGAAACGAACCAATACCTTACCGGCATCCTCCTCTTTAAACAAATCTTTAAAATATACAAAACTAAAAGATAACTCTTCTTTCATTAAATCGCCAATTTGCAAAGACATTCGGCTATCACTTTTAATGTCGGCTACATATCCTCTTACATTATCTTTTGTTCGTTCCACGTTTAAAGACGAACTTTCAATATTCTTCATGTCATCCTCCAATCCTGTTTCAAAAGAAAACCGCGCATAAGCTGTTTCCCCGTCCTCAGAAACAGAAGGCTCTGGTAACTCTTTATCTTCAGCAAGCGCTGCAATCTGGTTAACGGCAAGAGCCGTATGATATATTTTTATATTATCGATACGACCGCTCATCGAATAACTTGTCTCGGGATTACATCCTAAAAAACATTTAGAAATATTAAAATCAGAAAGGTTCAACAATGTCTCAAGCTCTCCCGACAACTTTCCATTTACATAATATTTTACTTGAATTCCTTTGAAAACAAGAGCAAAATGATACCACTGGTTATTTTCTAAAGGTTCTCCTGCGATCGAACGATAAGTTGAATAAGGCTTATTATCAATAACGATATAACTATCGTTTCCCCATGATGTTTTAGGAGTTAAATAGATATTGCTTCCGTCATCGGCATACAATGCTAAAAACATCCGCCAATTTGCATTGGGATCGATATCTTCCCTTTTCCCGAAAAACGAAATAGTCATTTCATCCGATAATACATCGCCTTTTAACTGTAAACAACCTTTCGAATCGGCATCAAAATACAAAACTTTTCCTTGCCGCATATCATCCGACACCACAGAAGCTCCGTTTAATGCATCGGCAACAACATTTCCTAAACAATCCGATACCGTACCATCTTCAAAATTTATATCTGCAATCGGCTTTGCCTTATTATCGACAGTTGACCATACGCATACCGGCAAAAGGTAAGATAAACATATAAATAAAATCGTTCTTTTCATGGTTCTCTTTTTTTAATATTCAAGATCAAACAATAATGTCTTCGAGCCTCTATTAAAGGAACATCGAAGACATCATTTTAATAACATCATTAATGCAAAACGGAAACAGTTACCAAAGCCTGTTGGGTCAGTTTAGGATTATTATTCCCCATAAAATTATAATCTATCGTATAAGTAACGTCTCCTTGTGAAAAATCTACCGAAGTTACACCCGATATTTGCTCCACTCCGTCAATCGTCACACGACAATTTGTTCCATCCAACAGGTTCGGATCATTGTTCATCGTCTCAAAGACCGGAATTACATTACTTAAATCACTACCATTTGCCAATTGCAATGTAATATTATACCGGTTATAATATGCAATATCACGCGTTATAGTACCAGCCACACCATTAATAGAAAATTTTGTCATCTTCGGAATCATAACCGGAGCTACATAATAATTAGAAACGACTCCGGATGCCGTAATAACTCTGAAATTTTGTATTTTCAGCTTACCATCCTGAACAAATTCGACAATTCGAGAGGCTGTAGAACCTGATACTATTTTCTTTTCTTCTCCATCCGGATTGATCCAATACATTTCAGCAAGATTCGATGATAACTCAAAATTGACCAATTGTTTTGCCTTAATCGAATTAAATGTCGCATCTCGCCACGCATCAAATAATATCGGGCAAAGTAACGAATCTGAAGAAATAAATTCACCATAGGAACTATAATAAACAGTTCCTGCATATTCAGACATTCGATATAGATTATTGATTTTCAAATTATCTAAACCTCCGTCCAATGCTACCACTTTAATAGTCACCGAATCGACAGTAAACTCCCGTTCTCCATTCCCATTTATAGAAGAAGCCACCCATACGGCATTGAATGTTCCGGGCTCTTGATAAGAATAAGAAAATGTTCCGTCCGAAGCCGTTGCAAAACCGGTATCTCCTTCTTTTCCATATACATGATTAGCATCTCCCGGATAAACGACATAATATTGTCCCGAACCTTTATTGACAAAACGAACCGATTCGAAAACATCATAAGTATCTTTTCCTACCTCAAAAGCAGCTTCAGGAGCAACATATAAATCCCGGAGGTAACCATTTTCATCGCATGAAGCAAATATCAGAACAGTCAACAGGCAATATATAACTTTTATCGTCTTCATAATATCTTTCTCCATTTTATTAATATCCAAAATTCTGTTCTATCACCCCATTGGAAATAGTTATTTCTTCCTGAGGAATAGGAAATATTTCATTCACTCCTTTTCTGAAATATTTTCCCCGCTCTCTGATTTTTCCAGACGGTTGTTCTACCGGAGCATTTTTATACACAGATGCCATTCTCTCACTTAAAATACCCAAACGTGCAATTTCAAACCAGCGATCAAATTCTCCCGCCATCTCTATTCGTTTTTCTTTTAAGATAGCATCCCGCGTAACATCATAAGGAGCATAAGCTACATCTTGAAAATTAGCAGAAGGGATCGATATATATTGAGAATTAGGATTATTCGGATCTAACAATTTACGGGCACGTTGACGAATCTTATTTACGTAATCAACCGCTTTCCGAGATTCTCCGGTTTCATTCAATGCTTCGGCAAACAGAAGCAACACTTCCGGATAGCGCATTACTCGATAATTCCGCCCATTTGTAGAGCCCTCGCTACGGAATATATAGTATTTGACAAAAATCATTCCATTACCATAATTAAACCAACCGATTTGAGGAGAGGTTTCCTCTTGTTTATAATATTCACTGATCGTACGCCCTGTAATGGTAAATAATCTCCGAGGATCATTCTGAAATTGATTATCCAAATCTGACGTCGGTGTAATAGCTATCGTCGAAGCAGTCCCTCCTAACGAATTTATCAAAGATCCTCCACACGGCCAACTTTCATTTGTTGAAATTCCCGAGCCAGAATAATCATAATGATTTATTTCAATTAGTGATTCAGGCGAAAATTCACCTTCAAGTCGAAATATTTTATCGAACTCATCCAATTGGTGAATACTCACGACATCCTGTCCGGCAAAAACAGTCTCCTTGGTTGCCGCAGGATCTAACACCAAACGTTTTGCCAAAGACTCCCATGATTCATCCGGATAATTTTCATCAAATTTCAATATCTGATTATAAGTCAGATTTTTACCCTCAATAAAAAATTCCCCTATTTCACGAGCTTCCTGCCATTTCTCTTCTTTATCTACCGATGATAATTTCACTCCGGGTGATGCTTCATACACCAAAACCTTCATCAATAATCCCAAACCTCCCCCGACACCTATCTGACCGGCTTCTGTTAACTGATAACGGCTTCTACGCAAAATCAAGGCTGCCTCACGCAAATCTTTCTCGATATAAGCATACACTTCATCTAAAGAAGATCTTGGCACTACCATATTTCCTAAATCCACATCTTCAGGCTGTATAGATACTCCACCGAAAGTCTTCACCAAATTAAAATAAAAGAGAGCTCTTAACAATTTAGCCTGTCCCAATACCTCACGTATCTCTTTCTCGCTTGTACCATTAGCCCGATAATCAACATAAGGAGCAGATCTGATCACTTGATTTGCCTTATTAATACCCTGATAATTTACCTGATAGCGTTGCAAAATATAAGGATTCTCAGTATTAAACTGGAAATTAACCAACTGACTCATATCATTGACCTCAACATCCTGCTTATTCCATGAATTATCACTCATAGCCTCACCGAAAATAATCTCGCTCAACTGATATTGTTGTGACTGCATTAAATCATAAATAGAATTTAATCCGATACGTAAATTATTCAGATCTTTATAAAAAACATCACCTTCTATCAACCCGGTCTGTTCAGGTTCGAAATAGTCTTCACATGACGAAAAATACAACGGGCATACTGCTAAAAGAATATATATCAACTTTTTCATATCCGAATATTTAAAAATCAATTATTACGCCAAACATATAGGAACGCGCCTGAGGATATACTCCTTGATCGATACCCAAATAAAGATTATTACTTTCTTGTCCCGATGTTTTACCCACTTCCGGATCTAAACCATCATAACCGGTAATTGTAAAAAGGTTCGTAGCGGATGCATAAACTCTCAAATTACTTACAGACAACTTGTTAACCCATTTTTTAGGGAAAGTATATCCTAATTGAATATTTTTTAATCGCAAGTACGAACCATCTTGTATATAAAAATCGGAATTTCTAAAATTCATCTCGTTCTTACTTCCATCAGAACTGGGCAACGGTACTGTACCATTCAAATTAGCTCCCCAATGATCCCGGTAAGCAGGATTAGCAGGGTCGGGAACAGGTCTCCAAACCTTGTCAAAATAATCTTTCGCCACATTGGAATAGCTCAAATAGTTCAGATTTTCCCATCCTCCGCTATAAGATACATTGGAATAACGGAAATACCGTGTCACATCATAAATCTCGTTGCCGGCAACACCTTGAAAAAACATAGATAAATCAAATCCTTTATATTCCATATTGATATTAAATCCGTAATAAAAGTCAGGATTAGGATTCCCGATGAACGTGCGGTCACTATCGTCAATCACACCATCTCCATTTACATCTACAAATTTCATATCTCCGGGAGTATAAGTCGATCCTGAAGAAAATACAGGTACTTTAGGCGAACCATCGCCATTAAAATCAGCTTCCGTCATAATTCCTGCAGTTTTCCATCCATAAAAACAGGCAATAGGAGCTCCTACAACAGTCTTATTTACATAACCGAGATTATTCGGACTACCTAAATCTCCACCATAAATGGCATCGTTATTTCCTCCTAAAGAAGTTACCTCATTTTTTACTTTCGTGAAATTCCCAGATACTTCAAAATTAAAATTTCCTATACGGTCTTTATAAGAAAGTTGAACTTCCCAACCTTTATTTCTTACACTCCCGGCATTCTGCATTGGAGTAGAAGTATATCCTGATGAATAAACGATAGGAACGGCAACAAGCATATCGTGTGTATCTTTTATAAAATAATCGACCGATGTAGAAATACGGTTGTCCAGAACATTAAAATCAAGTCCGACACTGGTCGATTGAGTCCGTTCCCATAGAATATCGGAATTGCCATATGAAGATATACTCATACCCGGCTGTATTGTAGGCATCCCTACCCCATATATATAAGTAGCTGATTGCTGTCCGACATAAGTTCCGTAAGCATTGTTTCCAATACGATTATTACCTAATTGTCCCCAACCGGCACGCAATTTCAATAAACTGATCCAATCTACATTCTGCATAAATGATTCAGAATTAATCTTCCAACCGGCAGATACGCTCGGGAAATATCCCCACCGATTTTTCTTTGAAAACCGAGAAGATGCATCGGCACGGAAATTCGCTTGTAATAAATAACGATCTTTGTAATTATAACTAATACGTCCCAAAAGCCCTAAAGCTGTCCAAGATGTCGTATATCCCGATGTCGATTGTGAAAATTGCGCAAAGTTCAACGCATTTAATTCATCATCATATCCTCCATAGCCCGTACCTTGAGCCCATGTACGTTTCATCGTCGAAGTCTCCATTGTCTGCCCGATCATTACCGAAAAATCATGGTCTCCCCATTTCGCCGCATAGTTCAAAATATTATCCCAACTAATATTATCGGTAGTAGTCGGATAACGTTTCACATCATATTTTATAGTACCTACAATTTCGGGATTTACGTTATAACGGTTAAACTGTTCCTGATCGGAGGCATAATTCGAATAACTGGCACGAGTAGAATATTTCAATCCTTTTACAATATCCCAATCCAATGTTATCTGACCGATAAATGTGTTGATATACGTGTCATAAGTCGTACGACGAAGATTCTCAACCGGAGTAGTCCAGTTATAACTCTCATTTTGGTCATAAATAGGTGTAAGCGGATTATAATTTATAGCCGTTTTAATAACTCCCCACGTTCCTTCTCCGACAACTCTACGATCTTCTCGTGCATAAGTAAGATTCGTCCCAAACGTCAAATTCTTCAATAATTTAGCGTTCATCTTTCCGTTAAAAGACTTACGTTCGTAATTCGATTCTTTTACAATACCATCCGTATTCTGAAAATTACCACTGACATAATAATTCAATTTATCATTACCCCCATATAATGCAATATTATATTTTTGCATTAATGCGCTACGAGATAATTCGTCCCACCAATTAACACCTTTGTCTATCAACTCCTGAGTTTCGGGTTTCACTTTCATTTGTCCTGTAACTTCATCATAATCCGTAACAATATTCAGATTATTTACAAAGTCGGAATAATAAGCAAAATCTTGTTTATCCATTAATCCGGGATCTTTCCAAGATTCCTGCCATCCCAAATAAGCATTGAAATTCACATTCAATATTTTCTGGCTGTTTTTTCCCGATTTAGTAACAACGAGTACAACGCCATTTGCCGCACGAGAACCGTAAATAGCCGCAGAAGATGCATCTTTTAAAATTTCGATAGATTCTATATCATCTGCTGACAAATAATCGATATTATCCATAGGTATTCCGTCAACCACATACAAAGGATCGGAATTATTGATCGTACCCATTCCCCGAATACGAACAGTAGAACTAGCACCCGGAGCTCCGGAATTCTGCACAATTTCAACTCCCGCAGCTTTTCCCTGAATCGCATGCATAACGTTCGTTGCCGGCAATTTAGCTATCTCATCTGCCTTTACCGAAGCAATAGCTCCGGTCAAATCGCTTTTTTTCTGGACTCCATACCCTATAACCACGACTTGATCCAACTCCTGCGTCGATTCCTGTAAAAAGATAGTAATGGAAGTTTTTCCGTCTAAAGGTTGCATGACGGTTTTATATCCTACATACGAAACCTGTAAAGATGCATTTTTATCTTTCACGGTAATTTTAAATTGACCGTCCAGATCACTCATTGTTCCGGTGTTCGTCCCCTTTACTTGTATCGAAGCACCGATAATAGGTTCTTTGCTGCCTGCATCTACCACTTTACCCGTTATCACCTGAGAATAGACAGGCATAACAAGCATAATCATGAATAATAACAACAAAGCCTTTATTTTTCTATGGCTTAGCATGGTTAAAACTATTTATGTTATAAAATAAAAATGGACCGGAGAAAATCTATTGTTTCAAGATTCACATTGCATTAAAAGATTTATTATCAATGCCTTTTATTAATCTTTTTAAATAATACGGGACTGTGTAAAATCAACAGTCCCATATCAACTCAATTTATCTAATTACAATTTTTTCAACAACCTGATGTCCGTCGGCCAACACAACTTTCACAAAATAGATACCATTAAGAGCGGTAACATCGATACTGTCTGCTGCCGTTTCCAATACTTGAGCACCGGAAAGATCATAAATTTGTACCGTTTTTATATCCTGATGTGTTGTGATGAAAATTCTTTCGGTTGCCGGATTCGGATAAACCGTTACTTTAGCCGCTACGACTGCAGGGTCCTCTATCGCACTCGTTCCCCCCAAATCATATTTGTAAAGAGCTTTTGTCGATGTAGATCCGAAATAAAGATTATTATTGATATTATAGAATCCCGTAGGAGAACCGTTGTCCGGTAAATCAACCACTTTAACAGGAGCATTTTCAATACCATCGATCATCCATAACTCATTATTATTATTTTCATCTTGAGCCTTAAAGAATAATTTCCCATTTATCTCCCTAAAATTAGCACAATTATCAGCTAAACTCCCGGCAGCAATCTCCGTACCCCAAAATTGACGTTGATAAATACATGTGTCCAATGTTGAGGTCGGCGCTAACCACAGACTATAACCTGAAGCATATTGGGTAGCATCATCCGGCATATAATATCCCCCGTTGGCCTGAATCATCAAATATCCTTGATATACAAAGAAATCAGCATTCGATCCCCAAGAGTCTAATGATACATTTCCACCCCAATGATTAATATCATAAATCATACGAGGATTTACGCCATCTTCTATAGGCTTAGTCAAATCCCAAAAACAAGGCTCACAACCATGAATGCCGTCCTTTGCCCGAAAATAAATCGTATCGCCAATTGCTATCGGATAAGCAAATTCTGTCGCAGAAGGTAATCCCCCTGTTTCTCCTTTAGCAAAATCAAAGCCTAACCATTTTGTCCCCTCCGGAGTTCCGTCGCTATACCAAATCTCACTTCCATAATCCTGACCGACTTGTTCTGCTACTGTCTCGGCACGAAAAACCACCATCTCATCATTTATATTACGTAATGCTCCTATCCCAGCCGGACCGGTTCCAAACGTACCATCATCACTCGGTCTATTATTAATATCTTTCAATAGCATTGTCCCTTCCGGAGTTCCGTCGGTAATCCACAACTCCTCGTTATGCTCAAGATCGACTCCTGCAAAAAAAGCTTTATCACCTACTACCTCAAAATAACTTTTCATCGGAATACTGGCTATACGAATTGTACCCTCTTCAGTACCATCGGATATCCAAATCCAACTTTCTGGAGTTTCAGGATCGACAACAGGCATCATCTCACTTTCCTCATCTCTTGCCGTAAAAAGGACTTTGTCTCCAAGTATAACCATATTCCCCGGTTGAGAACCAATATTTCCGGGATAAATATCCTTTACCATTTTCGTACCTTCTACCGTTCCGTCCGAAACCCAAAGTTCTCGACCATACTCAGCAGTTTCTGCTGTAAAAAAAAGTTTTCCATTCACCCATTTCAAGCTACTCGGTTCTGAACTTTCAGTTCCCGGAATAATATCCATAAATAATTTTGTTCCTTCCGGAGTCAGGTCTGTGTACCATAATTCACTTCCATGATCTGCATCCTTTCCGGCAAAAAATAGAAAATTCTCAGTTCTTACGGCATGTTCTTTAGGACCTAACGGATTAGCAACAGACATAACACTCCCTAACTCCAATCCTTCTGGAGTCAGACGAGTCATTCCTTCTGGTAAAACTTGTGCCGTTACAGACGAAGTAATTGCCAAAGCACAAACACACCCTGCAAAAAATTTCAAATTACGTTTTAGATAATGATGTTTCATGGCTTAAAATTTTTAATTATAAAATTTATCTGATAAAACCGACAGTAATTATTTAAGATAAATAATTGTCGATCTTAGATTTACATTACGAAAATACAGTTATAAAAAGTATAAAGAAATGGATAATTTCACAAAGCACATGGACAAATTTTCGATTTGTTTATTCATTTACCTTTTACTCTAAATATTATCAATATATAGATGTAGCACTACTTGTTTTAACTTCATTTATTTTACTATCTACCAATTTGTTAAGATCGATTTTAGATAGTTCTGAACAGGGATTGAACGCATCTGAATTCATATAGTTCAAAAGGCTATAAAGCAGTTGGCGAACTTCCGGGTGACACTGACTCTTTTCCGAAAGAATATCCATTGAAGAAAATAATAACTTACCCCCATTACAGGCAGCTTCAAAAATAGAAACCAATCGTCTGTTATTTGCAAAATTATCGACATGCTCTATTATCGCAGATACCGGAGCTATAGAATCGACTACTAACGTCTTTGAATTCTTCAGCAAATGCCACCATTGCCAGTTTGAATGACTTTCGGTCGGAAAATCCGACAAAGCCAAATGTTCGGAATCACATAAAATACCCATACTTCCCGCTTGTTTCGGGAAATGAATCGGACTCCAAAAAACCGGAACAAATTTGCCTTCGATTCCCTTTAACGCACCGACAGGTGGAGAAAATAATACCTTTTTACCTTCAGACAATTCCGAAAGAGCTTCATCCAAATCATCGGTTACAAAAACTTTTCCTGTATCTATGACTACATTTTCAGGATATACCCATATCGGCCAATTGTTTTTATAAGCAGTTCCGGTTACAGCAACCTCTAAAGTAAGACATGTCGCATTCGCAATCTGGTCTAAAGATGCTGAAATATTTCCTACGACAGAATTTTTACCCTTTTCAATTTGTTCTACATCAAAATATCCCGATGCAACCGACTCTCCACCTGAATAAAGTAAATTCCATGAGATTTTTCTATTTTTAATATCTGAGGCTGAATAGTTAGCAATCTCAACCGTTGCTTCAAATAATTCATTGTTTGTATAAACAGCCTTAGGAAAACGAGTTAAAGGTACAACCGGAGAACAAAAATTCCGGAAATTTTCTGCAGAGATAATACCTTTAGAGTCCCAAAATGCATCCAACAAACCGACCAAAGCTGTTCCTTGTCCGGGAAAATCGTGCAAATCAAGTAATTGGAAACCTGAGAATCCGGGAGTCTTCAACGCCCGTTCAATCTCTTCTTTATACAATATAGCAGCTAATTTCCCTGAAGCATTTAAGTAGTCATCGGCTTTAGCCAACAATCCTTTTTCTTGCAAGTCAGCCTTTACCGCCTTAAAATTCAAAGGATCAAGTACCCCTTTATATTTTTCAATCTCTTTCAAATTAGGATACACGGCATATTGACCTATCTCATGAGAAATAAGTGGAACAGATATTCCATCAACCGCCGAAGTATAATCCTTATCAAAACAAGGAGCTTCATCGTTAAAAATTCCTTGTCCGCGAACCCAACCTTTTTTTGTCCATTGAGTTACAAAAAAATCGTCTCCAATCTCAGGCCAGTCTCCATGCCCCTTTTCAAAAGTAAATGTAGTAGCCATATACAAATGACGGTTATCTTTTGACTTCATATAAGAACGTAAATCGTTCAAAAAGTCAAAATCAGGTTGTAACTCATTGCCGACACTCATCAAACAAAACGATGGATGATTGCCATATTCTTTTAATATTCTATCGGCTTCTTCATAAAGGAATCTGTTTGTTGCAGTATCTTTTCCAACTGTCAATGACCACAAAGGCAATTCTACTTGTAAATAAAAACCCATGTCATCAGCCACTTCGAATGCCGCCCGAGGAGGACACCACGAATGAAACCGTAAATGATTTAAACCGTATGATTTCGCAACAGAAAAAACTTTATTCCAACCTTCTCTATCGGTAGGAGGTGTTCCTGTCAAGGGGAAAACACAACACTCCAAAGTTCCCCTTAAATAAATACGATCTCCATTATTCATCAATACAGATCCGGACGTCGACAAATTACGCATTCCGAAACGGGTTGAAAAATCAGAAGATTTTTTTCCTTGTACTAAAGTAACATCCATTTGGTAACAAACCGGAGAAAACTCATTCCACAAAACAGCATCCTCATCCATAACATAATCATACGTTATGATATTTCTACCGGGATGAAAAGACGCCGTTAACAATCGTGAAGACAGTTTCTTCTCTTCAACCAACATTTTCGGGCAGAACGAAAGAGTTGCCTTTCGGTCTCGCTTGCCTGCATTTTGTACCGTTACGACACAATGTACTTTTTTCCGGGCAACATCAGGATATAGTTGAACATCTTCTATAAAAACAGAATTGTCTGCACGAAGTTCCAAACGCCCCAATACTCCATTCCACATAATTTGAGTGTCATTGGTATAAGCATGTGCCAAATCTTTAACAGAAATATCATACTGTTTACGGTTATCTATCCGGATTGTTAACCGATGCTTTCCGGCACGAATATCCGATGGTAAATCGAAACGATGAGGAGTAGTCAAACTTTCCTGTACTCCCTCCAAAGCAACACCATCTATCCAAACTTTAGATTGCCACATAACACGTTCTAAAAAGAGAGAAACTTTCCGCCCTCTCCACGATGCAGGAATCTCAATCTCTCGACTATACCATGCCGGACCTACATAAGAGTGACGACGGGTCAAATGTAACATTTGAGGTTTTTCTAAAGCCGGAGACAATTCATTCGGAATACCTTTCCCAGCCAAATCGATCGTTCCGGGCAACTGAATAACATCTTCTAAAGACTTGTCGAACCAACATTCCTGTTCTCCGACATCTTTATCGTCCATAGCAAATTGCCATACTCCGCTCAAATCCAGCACATATTCCTGAGAAAAACTCTCCGGGATAAGTCCGAATAGCACTAAAATCCAAACGATATATTTCTTTTTCATAAAATAAGCCTAAAATGTCTGTAAATCCAGTATTTATAAATATATTATACTTTATTATAAAAACACGCCATCTATTAGATACTTAAATTAAAATTGAATTTCTGCAAACAAAGAAGAATATTTGAGAGGAAAAATAAACAAAAAAAGATAATATCAATCTTTATGTCTCCATTTTTAACACAAGCATCTAATTTTATCAAACGGTCTTTTTATTTATCGCACATATTTAAATGTATTTGTCCCCCTTGATGATTTACATCTAATTTCCGAACTTCCTCCAAAAATAATTTTGCTTTTATCAGGTTTCCCAAACCCAAATGTCCTAACCCCATTACATAGTTACAATGAAGGCGATTTCGTTTATTCAGATCTTCTTCCCAAATTGCCAGATCAGGTAATGAAACAGCAAAATAATCTATTTTACAATCATCGAAAAGATGTTTTTCTCCATGCTTAATCAACTTATTAAAACGACTCCGGGCTTTTTTCTCATCCCCTAAAGCTCTCCAAGCCAATCCCTGGTAAAATATCTTATCAGGTTGCTGATCATTATAAAAGAACGCTTGTGCAGGCTCTGAAGATCCGATTGTCGCTTTATGGAAACAACTCAAAGCTTCGTTCTCTTTACCAAGTCCACGATAGCACAGCCCTTTATAATAATAAATATCATTTTCCTCTGCACCGGCAAGTTTCCCTTCTCCCAAATTATGAGGATACGATTCTGTTTTACTTAACAAATTCAAAGCCTCTTCAAATTGCTGCGCTGAGATCGCTTTTTTCGCTAATTCAACATGACATAACACGTATTGTCCTGTTACTTTCCCTTCACCGCCTTCCCACGGATGGAATTTACGGGCTGCGATCAGCGCCTTTGCTTCTGAATAACGACCTAACTGATTATATAAAGTGATACGTTCCAAAGCCAAATCATCACGGGATTCGACTAAAACTATATGTTTTTCGAGGAAAGCCAACCGTTCGGCATACGGACGTCCCAATTTTTTATAAAGCTGATCGAGTTCCATCAATATACGGGCATCCGTACTATCTAAAGAAAAAGCTCTCTCCAATGCGGCAACCGCCTTTTCTCGATTATTACATTTATTATAATATGCCAATGAAAGATTCCGCCATACCGTCGGAAATTCAGGATCGATTGTCGCAGACTGCTCCCAACAAGATACGGCATTCTCATAACGACGAGAAGCATACCAAAAATTTCCTAAATAATAAAGAGCCTTTGCATCTGAAGGATTCCGGCTGATGGCTTCTTGTAAAATCAAGACTTCTTCTATTCTGTTAGGGAAACAATATGCCGGATCACATTTTTCCGCTTTAACAAAATACTCTTGTGCCAAAGTGTTATTATTTTGTTTTGAATATATATAACCTAATAAGTAATAAATTATAGGATATACTTTTTCAGTATCCTGAAGATATAAACCGAGCAAGCTTGCAGCTTCCTCATATAACCCTCCTGCAACAAAATCCAAAGCATATTCAATGTATCCGTGAGACCAATTACGCATCAACTCTTTCAATTTTTCCAAATCAGAATTTTCTCCGGATGCCAAGTAACGTTCATAACGACACCCCATATTGAAAGAATCGATTTCCAAAGAAGCGTCAGCAAAAGTCATTGCTTTTTCATTGAGTCTCATTTTACGGAGAAGCGAACATTTTAATTGACGGGCTTTGTGGTGATGCCAATTTCGTATCAACGATTTTTCCACAGACTCGATAGCTTTCTCATATTCTCCCCGAATGGTTTCTATCCGGGCTATTTCAAAATAAGAAGCATCCTGCCATGCGGCATTCCATGCAGCTTTATAAAATGCATCGTAAGCTTCGTCTATTTTCCCCTGCATGCGACAACTCCAACCTAAATTAAAATAGGGCTCTCCATCATACGGATTAGGATTACGCTGAGTAAGAGTTTTGATTGCTGTACGAAAATATGTTTCAGCTTTAGCAAATTCGCCTTTTCTCATCCATAAAAGTCCCATAGCATTATTACAGCGAACATCTCCCGGCTCTCGACTTAACGCTTCTTCATAATAATCCATCGGATTATAAGTAGCATGACGGTACTGTTCTAAATGTAACCCGGTCAAGAAAAGTTGCTCGATAGAAGCTATTTCTTTAGGGTCTTTTGCTGCCTCTGCCGGATTCGGCAATGGCTTTATTTCTTCCTTATCGGCTTTATAGGTAAGCAACAATTTCCCATCCTGTCCATATATATCCGTAATCATATTTTCTGCAAGCACCCCGTTTGACGGAAATTCAACACGGAAAGGCTCTGCCGGAGAAACATTTACAGTATTGTCAAACAATATTCTATCATTTATATCTCTTACTAAAACACGCACCTTCGGCTGTTTTCCCGTAGCATATAATATCAATACCGTATTATCTTTCCGTACATCAACGTTCAAAATCAGATCTTTTGTCGCATTCTTGACATATCCGACCTCTGCATAAGGCATAAAATACTGAACCCAAGATTTTTCTTCATACGGTTGCAACCATGTAAAATCGGGTTGATTATCGGTATATACGCCCGTCATCAATTCAATATAAGGACCATCCTCATCTGTGAGATTACGATCCCATGCAACGCCGAAATCTCCATTCCCCCATGTCCATTGTTTTTTCCCGGGAGAAACATGATGATCGGCAACGTGCAACAAACCGCCCTTTTTATCTTCTTCATATCCACCGACAAAATCAAACTTAGAACGAATCGCCATATACGAAGTCGGAACGGGTATATTTTTATATTTCGAAATATCTACACCAGAAGAATAATCTTGTTTATAATATACTCCGGTAGCAATAGGGAAACTCGAAACGGCTCTCTTTCCATGATCGAAAACAGCATTTACATCAGGCGGAAAAACCGAATGATAGTGTTCATTCACCACAACTGCCGGATTAGCCCACCAAAGAAATGTTTGAGGAAAAGACGTCCGATTATAAACTTTTGCTTTTATCTCAATATACGCCTTTCCGGGATAAAGAGTAAACCCATGCATTCCTTTCGTACGAAACATTCGTTCTACTTCATTGCACCAAACCGTCTTACTTCCGTCGGGATGCTCCTCAATAGAATAATCAGTAGGCAAAAAAGTAGAAGGACGGTGATGTTGCGGCCAATTAAACTCTATACCTCCCGAGATCCAAGGACCTGTAAGTCCGACAAGAGCAGGCTTTATAACTTGATTATAATATACAAAATGACGTTTCTTTATTTTATCATAAGCCATTTGCACACGACCGCCGAGTTCCGGCAAAATCATCATCTTGATATATTCGTTTTCAAGGAATAACGCCTTATATTTTTTCTCAGACTTTACATCCTCTATTTTCTCAACTACAGGATATGGATACACAGACCCACAACTTCCTTGATATACTCTTTTTTCTAAAAAAATAGGATTTTTTTCTTCTTTTCCTATGCCGTACGTAGGGAGCATAATATCTTCTTCCCAAGCACGTACCTGTCCTTCCCCAACCTCACAACGAGTCAGGTATTCTGTAATTTTTTCCATACTTTATAGTGTTATTTTTTAATCAATTCTCGTTCTATATCCTCTAAACTTTTACCTTTCGTTTCAGGCAGTTTTATCGTAACAAAAATTCCTCCGGCCAAACAAATCAAACCATAAAACCAAAATGTCCCGTAAGCACCCAAACTATGATTCAAAATAGGGAATGTATAAGTAAGAATAAAGCATGCCGCCCACAAAGCGAATGTGGCAACCGACATTGCAACACCTCTCACTCTGTTCGGGAATATTTCAGAAATAATAACCCACATAACCGGAGCTAATGTCATTGCATAACATGCAATTGCCAATACGACGATAATCAACAACGGAAGTCCGGATACATGAAAATAGTAAGCCGCACCCATAAATGCATAAATCACCGTCAATGCAAATGCCCCCAGCATCATCAGCCTTTTCCGTCCCCATTTATCAACTACAAACATGGCCAAAACGGTAAAAACGACATTTGTTATTCCTGTTATTACGATATTCATCAGTACGTCAGAAACTCCATATCCTGCAGCCATAAATATCTCTTGTGCATAATTAAATATCACATTTATACCGCACCATTGTTGAAATACGGCCAATACAATGCCTATCACCAACACATTACGTAAAGATGGAGACAACAATTTTTTAAATCCTCCTTGTGGTTCAGCCGGTACAGTATGTTCTATTTCACGCATTTCCGCAAGAGCATATTCTCGCCCTCCAATCCTATCAAACACCTGTAAAGCCGCATCTCTACGTCCCATCGTAGCCAACCAACGAGGACTTTCCGGCAAAAAGAAACCGACTATAAAAAACAAAGCTGCGGGGACAATCATAGCTAAAAACATCCAACGCCATCCCCATTGGCCGTTCCATGACATTCGAATCATCTCTCCCGTAGCATCTTGCGGAACAGGTTCGGCAATCAACCAATTCACAATTTGAGAGGCTAATATACCCAACACTATCGTCAACTGATTTATCGACACAAAACGTCCCCGCACATCAGACGGGGAAATCTCCGCTATATACATAGGAGAAAGGCTGGAAGCAATTCCTATAGCAAAACCGCCGATAAGCCTAAATACATTAAACATAGCAAAACTATTACACAACCCTGTACCTAAAGAAGTACAAATAAAAAGAGCTGCTGCTAAAATCAAAATCGGTTTACGCCCGAAACGGTCACTAAATTTCCCCGCTATCAAAGCTCCGACAAGACAGCCTATCAGAGCACTACTCATCGCCCATCCCTGCATATACGGATTACCGGCAATCTCAAAAAACTGTTCATAAAAAGGTTTAGCACCTCCGATAACAACCCAGTCATATCCGAACAGAAATCCTCCCATTGCGGAAGCTAAGGCTATAAAAAACAGAAAAAATTTACTGTGTGCATTCATTGGTTTTCAGAATTAAATTTCAACAATACAAAGAGAACCGTTTTTTTTTATTTACGACATAGAGAAAAATGTTATTTACATGGATAATTTTATTCTGTTTATCAATTTTATATGTATATATACTATATAATATTACAGCTCTTAAAAGAATGAATACATGCTTGTTACAAATTAAAATTATCAATATATTTGCGAAAGCATATCTTAAATCACATAACTTATGGCTAAAATAAAAAGCGGATTCAAAGGAGAAAGAGCTATAGTCCTACCTTCCGCAGTCGTCAATAGCATCGCTCAAGACGTTTTAGGGAAAGAGCTGCATATTACCGACATAGGTTATTATCCGCAAGCTTCATACCACTACCGTGAACGCACAAAAGAGGAAGCGGAACAATTCATATTGATTTATTGTGTCGAAGGTCACGGATGGTTCAATATTCATGAAAACAAATATTCCGTACAATCGAACCAGTTTTTCATCTTACCTAAAAACACGGCACATTCATACGGAAGCGACCTTAAAGATCCATGGACTATCTACTGGATTCACTTCAACGGAGAAAAAGCTTCATTTTTTGCAAACGGATTTGATAAGCCGACAAACATCACGCCAAATTCCGACTCTCGTATCGAAGAGCGTCTCCGTCTTTTCGAAGAAATATTTTATACTCTAAGTAGAGGATATAGCAAAAATAACTTTTATTATGCAATTACAAGCTTATTCTATTTTCTCGGATCTATGAAATTTTTGGGAGAATACAGGGAAAGTGCACAGCCTAAAAACAAACAAATGGATATTACTGAAGATATTATTCACTACATGAGAGAAAATATCGAAAAAAAAATTACATTGTCCGACTTAGCAGCACATGCCGGATTATCATCTTCCCATTTATCGTCTATATTTCAGAAAAAGACCGGATACTCTCCTCTCCGCTATTTTACACACTTGCGTATTCAGGAGGCTTGCCACTATCTCGACTTCACTGATATGAAAATAAATCAAATATGTCATAAATTCGGTTTCGAGGATGCTTTCTATTTTACTCGGATTTTTACACAAGTTATGGGAATGTCGCCAAGCAAATATAGGGAACAGAAAAAAGGATAGATATCAATTAATAAAGAAAAAAGACCGGATAATAATCCGATCTTTTTTATAAGGGTTATTGACCAATCAATTCCGTCAACTTCTCAGGACTAAAGTTTTTGGCTATAATTACTCCGTTTTGATCCAGAAGATAATTTCCAAAACCTTTTTTAAGACGGAAAGCCTTATAAATATCCGAAGCCTCTCCATCCTTGTCATAGAATTGCGTATTTCTATCCAACTCGTCCAATTTTACGGTTTCTTCAAAAATGACTCTACTCGGGTCATACGAAACTGAAACAAACGAAAGATTCTGATGATCCAATTTTTCGATCTCCTGCCGCATTCTCACATTAGAAATGCGTGACGGAGCATCATAGCTAGCCCAAAAATTAAGCACAACATATTTGCCTTTCAAATCTCTCAAATCGAAAGTCCCGGCGGTGGAATCAGTCATTTGAAAGTTCGGAGCTTTTTCTCCGATAAACAATCCGGTTTTGGGAAACCGATTATTACTAGCTGAAAACATCAAGAACAATACAAATAACGCAAAGATTGACTTTACTTTCTTCATACTGAAGTTTTATGATTCATACTAAACTTGCAGTTGCGACATCGCGTCAGAATGCTACAAGCCCCACTGATTTTCAGCGGTAAATCTACTGTCTCGAAAACGCCTTTTCCCTGACAGAGATTCAGAAAACGATTGCAAAGATGCATTTTTTCTGAAAAACAGCCCAAAAATATTCATTTTTTTTAACAATACAGCCAGAACAAAACAATATCATAACATTGTTTTATTCTCTTCATTACCGAAATATACATATCTTTTTAAACGGTAAAATAATACGTAACCGTATTTTAATTATCTTTGCAACCCATATTTTTATGATATACATTTTATGAGCCAAAAAACAGAGATCATATTGATCAATATCTCCGGAGGAGATAAACCGGGGGTAACATCAGCCCTGACACGAATATTAGCACGTTATAATGCTACAATACTCGACATCGGACAAGCAGATATTCACCACACTCTATCTTTGGGTATTCTCTTTAAAACGACCGATGACAATTCAGGTGAAATAATGAAAGATCTGTTATTCAAGGCTTATGAATTGGAAATAAATATCAAATTTTCTCCGATTAGTGAAAGTGAATATAACAGTTGGGTAAGCCTTCAAGGGAAAAACCGATATATCATCACGATCCTAAGTCGACAAATTACTGCCCGACAAATCGGAGAAGTGACTCGTGTCGTCGCAGAACAGGGATTGAACATCGATGCCATTCAACGGCTTACCGGAAGAATTCCTCTGGACGAGTCAGCCCGTAAGCCCAAATCATGCATAGAACTTTCGGTCAGAGGAACTCCGAAAGATAAATCCTCCATGCAATCGAACTTTATGCAATTATCTTCGGAATTGGGTATGGATATATCTTTTCAACAAGACGATATGTTTCGCCGTTGCCGCCGCCTTATATGTTTTGATATGGATTCTACCCTCATCGAAACAGAAGTAATCGACGAATTGGCAATACGTGCCGGAGTAGGCGATGAAGTAAAAGCAATTACCGAATCTGCCATGCGTGGAGAAATCGATTTTTCCGAAAGTTTCGAACGAAGAGTAGCTTTATTAAAGGGACTCGATATTTCCGTAATGGAAGATATTGCCCAAAATCTTCCCATAACGGAAGGCGTAGATCGTATGATGCAGGTTCTTAAAACAGCAGGATTCAAAATCGCTATTCTTTCGGGAGGATTCACCTATTTCGGAAATTACCTGAAAAAGAAATACGGGATAGATTATGTATATGCAAACGAACTGGAAATAGAGAACGGCAAGTTGACAGGAAAACACATCGGCGATATTGTCGACGGGAAACGTAAAGCTGAATTATTACGCCTCATCGCCCAAGTAGAAAACGTGGATATTGCACAGACCATTGCTGTCGGAGATGGTGCAAATGACCTGCCTATGCTCAATATAGCAGGTTTGGGAATAGCTTATCATGCCAAACCAAAAGTAAAAGAAAATGCATCCCAGTCTATTTCGACAATAGGTCTCGACGGTGTACTCTATTTCTTAGGTTTCAAAGATTCCTATATCGGAGACAATAAGATCTAAATCAAAGAACTCAAATCCAAGATATAGATTTTCAGAAATTACTCTGAAAATCTATATTCAAACAGATAATTCTACCCCAAAGTAAATTTTTTTAGGTATTTTACTCGTTTACTTCCAATACAATAATTCATAAAGTTTCTGCTACTTATTGCTTTTTATAAAAAAATAGCTTTTTGTATTAACGAAAAATCATTTATATTTGCCTCGTTATTTATAATACTTGAAAAAACAGTAATACTTATGAAAAACAACAATTGGTATCCTTGGGTGGTAGTCGGTTTACTATGGGTCGTTGCCTTGCTCAATTATATGGACCGCCAAATGCTCTCCACCATGCAAGATGCAATGAAAATCGACATTTCAGAACTAAATAAAGCTGAGGCTTTCGGTGCATTAATGGCCGTTTTTTTATGGATTTACGGCTTTATGAGTCCCATTTCAGGGATGATTGCCGATCGGCTGAACCGAAAATGGTTGATAGTCGGGAGCTTGTTTGTTTGGTCAACAGTCACCTATTTAATGGGATATGCAGACAGTTTTCAAGAACTATACTGGTTAAGAGCCTTAATGGGAGTAAGCGAAGCTCTTTATATTCCATCGGCTCTATCGCTTATCGCAGACTGGCATCAAGGAAAATCCAGATCATTGGCCATAGGTATCCACATGACGGGACTATATGTAGGACAAGCAGTCGGGGGATTCGGAGCTACGATCGCAGCCACATTTTCATGGCATTCCACTTTTTACTGGTTCGGAATTATAGGTATCGCCTATTCCTTGATTCTCGTGTTCGCTTTACGAGAAAATCCTGCTCATAATACTAAAAAGATCGGTACAAAAATAAATATAGAAAAGAAAATTTCTCTATTCAGCGGGTTATCTGTCCTTTTCTCGACATGGGCTTTTTGGATTATTCTTTTCTATTTTGCAGCACCCAGCCTTCCCGGATGGGCAACCAAAAACTGGTTGCCTACACTATTTTCCGAGACACTGAATATTCCCATGTCCGAAGCTGGTCCTATATCTACCATTACCATTGCCGTATCTTCGTTTATAGGAGTTATTGTCGGCGGTATTTTATCGGATCGCTGGGTACAGAAAAATATTCGCGGAAGGGTTTATACAGGAGCTATCGGTTTAGGGATGACAATTCCGGCTTTAATGTTGCTCGGCTTCGGAGAAAGTCTTATGGCTGTTGTCGGTGCAGGACTGCTTTTCGGAATAGGTTTCGGTATTTTCGATGCCAACAATATGCCTATTTTATGTCAATTTATATCAGCTAAATATCGCGGAACTGCTTACGGTATCATGAATATGACCGGTGTATTTGCAGGTGCAGCCGTAACAGAACAATTAGGTAAATGGACTGACGGAGGAAATTTAGGTATGGGCTTTGCCTTACTCAGTATCGTCGTCCTTGTAGCGTTACTTTTACAAGTCTATTTTCTCCGTCCCACGACAGATAATATGGAATAAATCATACATAAAAATATAATTGCTATGGAAAAAATTACAGGTCTTATAGATGCTCCGTTTACTCCATTCTATGAAAATGGAGAGGTAAACTACGAACCGATCGATGTATATGCAAAAATGCTCAAAAAAAACGGATTACAAGGAGTATTTATCAACGGTTCTTCCGGAGAAGGCTATATGCTGACGGAAGATGAACGAATGAAACTGGCCGAACATTGGATGGCTGCAGCTCCGGACGGGTTTAAGGTCATAGTTCATGTAGGTAGCTGTTGCGTAAAATCGAGTCGCATTTTAGCTGAACACGCGCAGAAAATAGGAGCATGGGGTATCGGAGCAATGGCTCCTCCTTTCCCTAAAATCGGACGCGTCGAAGAATTGGTGAAATATATCGAAGAGATTGCAATAGGAGCTCCGAAATTGCCATTCTACTATTATCATATTCCAGCTTTTAACGGAGCATTTCTGCCTATGGTAAAATTATTGGAAACTGTCGATGGACGTATTCTTAATTTTGCAGGTATTAAATATACATTTGAAAGTATGTATGAATACAATCAATGCCGACTTTACAAAGGAGGAAAATATGACATGCTACACGGACAAGATGAGACGATATTGCCTTGCCTGGCTATGGGAGGTGCACGTGGAGGTATCGGTGGAACAACCAATTATAACGGTCGTGAGCTGGTTGGAATCATTGATGCTTGGAAAAAAGGAGATATCGAATTGGCTCGCGAACGCCAGAATTTCTCTCAAGAAGTGATAAATGTTATATGCCGCTATAGGGGCAATATCGTAGGGGGAAAACGCATTATGAAACTTATCGGTCTGGATTTAGGCAAAAACCGAACACCTTTTCAAAATATGACTGAAGAAGAAGAAATTCAAATGAAAGCTGAACTTGAAGCTATCAACTTTTTTGATCGCTGCAACAAATTTTAGACAAAGATGGATATAACAAAATATTTAGATACATGGGCTATTTCTTATCGAAATGATCTCATAGAGAACATAATGCCCTTTTGGATGAAATTCGGTCTCGACCGTAAACATGGCGGAATATACACCTGCCTCGACCGAAACGGTAAATTAATGGACTCCACAAAATCGGTATGGTTTCAAGGACGTTTCGGTTTTATCGCATCTTATGCCTACAATCACATAGAAAAAAAACAAGAATGGTTAGCTGCGTCCAAAAGTTGTATCGATTTCATAGAGACACATTGTACCGATACTGACGGACATCTGTTTTTTGAAGTAACAGAAGAGGGATTACCTTTGCGGAAAAGACGTTATGTTTTTTCCGAATGCTTTGCCGCTATCGCCATGTCGGAATATGCCATAGCTTCCGGAGATAAAAGCTACGCAACAAAGGCATTAGAGATGTTCAAGAGGATTCTCAGGTTTCTCTCTACACCCGGTTTTTTAGAACCGAAGTATTTACCGACACTGCAATCTCGCGGACATTCGATCACGATGATCCTTATCAATACGGCATCCCGAATACGGGAAGCAATTGAAGATCCTGTACTCGACCGACAGATAAATGAATCTCTGACCTCCATTCGTCGATACTTCATGCATCCCGAATTTAAAGCTTTGCTCGAAATGGTCGGTCCTGACGGAGAACTCATAGATACTTGTAACGGCCGCACCATTAATCCGGGACATTGCATTGAAACCTCATGGTTTATCATGGAAGAAGCCCGACACAGAAATTGGGATAAAGATTTAGTACAACTGGCTCTCCAAATTCTCGATTGGTCTTGGGAATGGGGTTGGGATAAAGAGTACGGAGGCATTATCAACTTCCGCGACTGCAAAAATTTTCCACCTCAAGACTATTCTCAAGATATGAAATTCTGGTGGCCGCAAACAGAAGCTATCATCGCTACACTATATGCTTATCGAGCTACGCATGACGATAAATATCTTGTTATGCATAAACAGATTAGCGATTGGACTTATTCTCATTTTCCGGATAAAGAATTCGGTGAGTGGTACGGCTATCTGCATCGTGACGGAACAGTAGCCCAACCCGCCAAAGGAAATTTATTCAAAGGACCGTTTCACATTCCGAGAATGATGATATGTAGTTACATGCTTTGCAAAGAAATGACTTGAATATAAAGCAAGACTCATTTATAAGACAATAAATAAATGATAAAAAAAATCGCATCTTTTATATATATTTTTTTATTCTTTCTGCCAAGTTTTGCTGGAGGAAAGCTATATCTATGTACGAACATACATTCAATAGAAAAAGCTTTTAAATCCCCAAAAAACGATTACAAAGTCGTACATGATTCAGAATGTTATATACCTGCATCTTCTTTCCGAACAGGAACTCCGAAATTTCCGGTTAAACTCGACCGCATTTGTCAGATAAAAGGATTTCCTAAAAAAGAAAAAGATTTTACAAAAGGCATTTCTGCCTGTTTTGCCGGTATTTTCAACGGACATAGTACACTGATGATAGGAGGAGGATGCAATTTCCCCGATATTCCGGCGGCAGACGGAGGAAATAAAAAATATTACCGAAGTATATATGCCGCCGAAGTTACCGGAGACTCGCTTTTCACATGGGAAAAAATCGGGGAATTTCCACAAGATATTGCCTATGGTGTTACCATATCTACTCCCGACGGTATTCTCTGCATCGGCGGCATGAATGCACAAGAAAGTCTGACTCAAGTATATAGAGTTACATTAAAAAATAAAAATACAAAGGCTGCATTGGAAACATTGCCGGCTCTACCTTGTGCTTTAGACAACATGACAGGTTCTTTGCTCGGTAACATCGTATATATAGCCGGAGGTAATAAAAACGGTATTCCTTGCAACGATTTTTATTGTTTGGATTTAGACGATCTCACAAAGGGCTGGCATAAACTTCCGAGTTTCCCGGGATCTCCACGCATACAAGCCGTCAGTGCAGCACAAGTCAGCTCACACGGAGAACAAATATTCTGTTTATGGGGAGGCTTCTCTACTTCTGACGGAAACCGACAGGCAACTTTATCGACAGACGGCTATGCTTATTCTCCGAGTACAAAAAAATGGACTCAATTACCCGATCCTACAAACAACGAAGGAGATACAGTTTCTTTAGGAGGCGGCAGCATTGTTGCCTTATCCGACAGTTTGATATTATGTACAGGAGGAGTAAATAAAGACATATTTTTACAAGCCCTTAAACACACTACACCCGACTACCTGTTACATCCCATAGAGTGGTATCGTTTCAATAATCGTTTACTGGTATATAACTCTCGTCAAAAAAGATGGAAAGAAATCGCAAAAGTACCTGAAACCGCCAGAGCCGGAGCATCTCTCATTTTCGACGGCTACGGTTATTTACTTATCAACGGGGAATTAAAACCCGGCATTCGTACTCCGGATATAACAAGAATTCTGCTAAAAACAGAAACAAATTCAAAACCAATAAACCCAATTATCTCTAATCAAAATGAATATTAAAAATAAAGGAACTGATCTTTTAGTATCTTCATTCGGAGATGTAGTAAAGAAAAAATATGATCTGGTCATATTGCCATGGGGTGCTACCGAACCGCATAATTTACATTTACCTTATTTGACCGATTGCATTTTATCGCACAGTATTGCTGTTGATGCTGCAAAAATCGCAAAAGATCATTTCGGAGTAAACTGTATGGTTATGCCTCCGATTACTTTAGGTGCTCAAAACCCGGGTCAACGAGAATTAAGTTTCTGCATACATGCCCGTTATGAAACTCAAAAAGCAATTCTGACAGATATTGTCTCATCTCTCCACATACAAAGAATCAATAAATTAGTCATCATTAACGGTCATGGTGGAAATTGTTTTAAAAATATGATTCGAGACCTGTCGATAGATTATCCGGATTTTCTAATTGCCACGAGCGAATGGTACACAGTGCTCCCGGCAAAAAAATATTTCGACACTCCGGGAGATCATGCAGATGAAGTAGAAACTTCGGTCATGATGCATTATTATCCAGAATTAGTCAATCTCAAAAATGCCGGTGAAGGAAAATACAAATCATTCGCTTTAGAATCTCTAAAAGAAAAAGTTGCTTGGATACCTCGCAACTGGCAAAAGGTATCTGAAGATACCGGTATCGGCAATCCGGCTCTTGCCACAGCAGAAAAAGGGAAATGCTTTGCCAATGCCATAGCCGATAAATATGCCCAGTTATTTGCCGAGCTCAGTCGAATAGAAGAAACAGGAATTTATGAAAAAGAAAGTGAAGAATAATAACCAATAGATCTACACACATAATCCTGACAAAACAAAATCCAGTGTTCTTCTAACCGTCATAAATTATCAACTAACACACAACGAAACTACTATTCCTAAAAAAATAAGAGTATAATTTTTTGCATTTATCTTTATCAATGCCGACCTATTCTGATAAAAAGTAAGATTATAAATAAATAACCAAAAGAAAATATTTCATAAAACAAAGAACAAGCAAAAAAGGAATTTTGTTAAACAGATAACCATTCGCTTGCAATTTAAGCATATCAATTAAAAAAAATGTATAGTATCTCAAAATCATTTTATCCTTAAAGAATTGTTCTAAAAAAATCTGTACATTTGAATGATTATTCTTTTTGACTGAAACTATATATGAAAAGATTCTTGCTCATATTCGCCGTACTTCTGACATTTTCATCCGTTTCTTTTTCCCAAACAGTCGGATTAGTACTTAGCGGAGGCGGTGCGAAAGGAATCGCTCATATCGGAATTATCCAAGCTCTTGAAGAGAATAACGTTCCTATCGACTACATTGCAGGAACTTCAATGGGCGCAATCGTAGGAGCTTTATATGCAATGGGATATACTCCTGCTGAAATGATCGAACTGATAAAGTCCGATGACTTTGCATCTTGGTCAACAGGAAAAATGGAAGAAAAATATATCTACTATTTTAAAAAGCCTGATCAAACTCCCGAATTTGCCTCTTTTAAAATAGGATTGAAAGATTCCAGCAAAATAACACCGCATTTTTTGCCTAAAAGTTTAATAAATCCCCTCCCGATGAACTTGGCTTTCATGCGTATCTTTGCACCTTATACAGCACAATCAGGAGGAAATTTCAACAATTTGTTCGTACCGTTCCGGGCTGTAGCTTCAGATGTTTACCACAAACGTCCGGTTATATTCGAAAAAGGAGATTTAGGTGATGCCGTACGCGCCTCTATGAGTTTTCCATTCGTATTTAAACCTATCGAAATAGATAGCGTATTGTTATATGATGGAGGTATCTATAATAATTTTCCCATAGATGTCATGAAAAAAGACTTCAACCCGGATATTATTATCGGAAGCAACGTTTCTTCAAATCCTGAAAAACCTAAGGAAGATAATCTCATGGCACAAATCGAAAATATGGTCATGCAAAAGACAGATTATAAGATTAAAGAAGAAGACGGTATTCTAATCGATTTCAATTTAAAAGAGTACAATCTCCTCGATTTTCCGAAAGCAGACCAGATTTTCAAAATCGGATATGATAAAGCCGTATCGATGATGGATTCTATAAAATCAAGAATACCCAGAGAACTGCCATCTGAAACACGGAAACTCCAAAGAATGGTATTCAAAAGCAAAACTCCGGAACTTTTATTCGAAGATATATCTATTAAAGGAGGCAATCACTCTCAACAAAATTATATTCGTAAACAGTTTCAATTAGACGAAAATAAACTTCTCGATCAAGAAGATGTCAAACAATCTTACTACAAACTACTTTCCGATTCGAAAATCTCCGATCTTATTCCGCATGCTGTATATGATGAAGAATCCGGGAACTTCAAACTTTTATTGAATGCAAAGCTCGAGGATAATATAGCCATAGGATTAGGAGGATATATCTCTTCAGGAAATACCAATCAGATCTATTTAGGAGCAAAATACAGAACTTTAAGCCTCTATTCTTTGGATTTCGACTTAAACGGACAATTCGGAAGGTCGTATAATACAGGATTGGCCTCCGCTCGTTTCGAACTGCCGGGTACAATACCTATGTACCTGAAATTTATCGGAGTAGTATCCAAAAAGAAATATTACGAAAGTGAAAAACTTTTTCAAATCGAAGAATCTCCGACATTTATCACTCAAAGCGAAAATTACGTAAAACTCCGTATGGGTCTTCCGTTCCTTACAAACGCAAAAACCGAAGTAACGTTAGGATACGGATATTTATATGACAAATATTACCAATCAAATACGGTTGACTATTCACAAACTCAAGCAGATAGAAGCTCTTACCGATTAGCAATGGGATCACTACGCTTTGAAAAAAATACTCTGAACAGTTTTATGTTTCCGGTAACAGGAAATCGAATTTCCGTAATCGGAGAGGCTGTTTACGGACGAGAAATGTTCAGGCCCTCCGACCCCAATCTACATACTGAAAAAGCCACTCATTCATGGCTGCAACTTTCTGGAATTTATGATCAATATTTCAATACCGCTCCCAAATTCACGCTTGGAGTACGCGGTGAAATAGTCGTTTCCAGCAAGAACTTTTTCAGTAATTATACTGCTACTATCATTCAAGCTCCGGCATTTACACCTACCCCGCACAGCAAAACGGTCTTTAATGAGGCTTTTAGAGCAAACCAATATATTGCTGCCGGGATTCTTCCTATTTGGAAAATCATCAGCAATCTACAGTTACGTACAGAGCTATATGGATTTGTACCCTTTTTTGAAATTAAACAAGGTAAAAACAACCAGCCCTACTACGGACGCTTCATGAACTCTTTTAAATATATGGGAGAAATTGCTTTAGTGTACGATCTGCCTTTTGCCTCAATCAGTATTTATACTAATCATTATAGCTACCCCAAAAAGAACTGGAACTTCGGTATCGGGTTAGGACTACTATTATATAATCCTAAATTCTTAGAATAAGAAATTGTTTAAATTTAGCCCGGACATTTCAAGCGTTATCCTCTCTTGATTTGCATAATCTATTCTCTGCAGAAAAAAGATTCCGATTTATTATTTGCAAAACAAAAATTATTTATATCTTTGCATTCGAAAAATGGCTCCGTGGCTCAACTGAATAGAGCATCTGACTACGGATCAGAAGGTTACAGGTTTGAATCCTGTCGGAGTCACGAAAATCCTTTAAGCAAAATTGCTTAAAGGATTTTTCATTTAAATCTATTTTGTCTTGTAAAAATTATTGTATTTTAGAAGCATCCCGCAACTTACCCAAACAAATGTCTATATCAAACGACACTATATATTATAATAAACTAAGGACATTAGCACCAATTGCCGTAGTTACCATACATGCATCAAGCACATTATTTTACCATAGACCTATAGGAAGCGAGTCATGGTGGATCGCCACATTTTTCGACACAATAGCAAGATTCGGAGTTCCGATATTTTTAATGATTTCGGGAGCTTTACTACTGCCTAAAAAAGAGGATATGAAAAACTTTTACTCAAAGAGGCTACACCGCATACTCATTCCTTTTTTATTATGGCTGACAATATACTATTTCTATAATCTCCCCGTAAACATATCTCTATCCGAAAAATTTCATCGGTTATTGAATGGAATATGTTCCGGAAGCAGTTATCACCTCTGGTATATTTATATGCTTGTCGGAATATATCTGGCTATTCCTTTAGTACGTATATGGATACAGAATATATCTACCAAAAGTATTCGAACTATTTTGTTGTTCTGGGGAATATTGCTTCTATTAAGGTTGACCGATGAAACCGGTAAATTGGTAAAAAGTCTCAATATCGAATTTTTTTACTACTTAGGATATCCTATTGCCGGTTACTATTTATCGGTACTTAAATTTCATAAATCTCATCAAATAATACGTAGATTTTCAATTGCTGCTATTATCATCGGAATGCTTTTAACTCTATCCGGTACTTACCTCCTCTCCACATATAAAGGAAAAACCGACGAGCTATTTTTTAATTGCCTCTCTCCGACTGTTGTGCTCATGTCTTTCGGAATTTTTTTATTATTCAAACATATCGAATTCAAAAAAGAAAAAATTCCCGGAAAATGGATATGCACTTACAGTTACGGAATTTATTTATGCCATGTATATGTATTAGAACAATTAAAATCTGTATATTGGATTAAATATACCTATTATATACATCCGGCAATAGGCATTCCGACATTAGTAATTTCTTGTCTGTTTCTATCTCTTTTATTGATAATGACAATTCACAAAATACCCAGAATCGGAAAATATATTTCGGGATAAAACAAAAGGGGCTGTCCAAAAAGTCGGACAGCCCCT
>URAV01000022.1 GCA_900545915.1 uncultured Porphyromonadaceae bacterium | reverse complement strand
GTGTTAGGCCTGTCGCTAGCGTTCATCCTGAGCCAGGATCAAACTCTTCGTTGTAATATCTTTTTTTTTACTTCTCACAACCTGCTGGCTCTTGACGGAGACTTTTTCCTCGTCTCGTACTACTTCTTGTCTATTGTAATCTCTTCAATGAGCTCTTTTATCTCTCGCTCTTCTTCTCGAAAAACGGACTGCAAATATAAGGCTTCTTTTGTTTATATCCAAAAATCTTATTGCCTTTTTCTTACTACAGCCCCTCTCTCCCGAAAAGCGTGTGCAAAAGTAATACATTCACTCTACCCTTCCAAATTTTTTACAGCCTTTTTTTTAAATATTTCTACTAAATAGATGCAAATTGCTATAAATCATCAACTTAATAATATTTGCTTTTTCTAAAGAAAGGCATATAAAACTGAAATAGTTTCATATTAAGCTTGTTTTTCCTAAAGTTTTTCTTTTGTAAAAAATAAAAAACCGACAATAACAAATCCAAGGTCTCCGTTGTTCTATAAATATATTCCTTTTAAATAACGGCAAATAAATATATCATGTACAGAAATTTATTTTTATTTCTTTGTTTTATTATGGTACTCACAGGACATGCTCAAAGTATTGAATCGCCCAATCACCAATTAAATCTGACATTTCATGTCGATAACGGTGTCCCATGTTATTCTTTACTGTATAAAGGGAAAACTATTATTGGAAAAAGTAGACTCGGTTTTGAAATGAAAAATATACCATCCATGGTAGATGATTTCAGCATTTTAAAAAGTTCGACATCTGCTTTTGATGAAACATGGAAACCCGTGTGGGGAGAGGTAAAAGAAATACGAAATCAATATAATGAACTGGAAATTACTTTGGAGCAAGGTAATCCGAAAAGAACTGTTATTATACGATTCAGATTATACAATGACGGACTTGGGTTTAGGTATGAATTTCCAAATCAAAAGAATCTTTCTTATTTTACAATTGCCGAAGAACTTACCCAATTCAATTTAGGGAGAGATTATACTGTATTTTGGATAAGAGGAGACTACGATACAAACGAATATAATTATACGACATCATTATTGTCAGAAATTCCCCAACAGATAGATGGCGCTACTGAAGAAATTTCGGCACAAACTCCGACTAAGGAAATAACCGTACAAACTCCTCTGATGCTTAAAGGTAACGGGGTTTATATAAATATACATGAAGCCGCTTTAAAAGATTACCCTGCTATGTTATTGGAACTGGATAGTACCGGCGTAATATTATCTACACACTTGACTCCGGACCCATTAGGTGGAAAAGGCAGAATGCAAACTGCAACTCAAACTCCTTGGAGAACAATATTAATAAGCGATAATGCCGCAGATATTCTGGCTTCAAAAACTATTCTCAATTTAAACGAACCCAATAAAATTGAAGATACTTCATGGATAAAGCCAATGAAGTATGTAGGTGTTTGGTGGGAAATGTTCATCCCTAAAGGGGGATCTTGGGCTTATGCAGACACTTCTAATATAAAACTCGATGAAATAGACTATTCTCGAATAAAGCCGAACGGACGACATGCTGCGAACACCGAGAATGTAAAACGTTATATAGATTTTGCGGCTAAACACGGTTTCGACGGAGTATTGGTGGAAGGTTGGAATATCGGATGGGAAGATTGGTTCGGAACAATGAAAGAAAATGTTTTCGATTTCGTTACTCCCTACCCGGATTTCGATTTAAATGAGCTTAAAAAATATGCTGCACAAAAAGGTGTGAAATTGATTATGCATCATGAGACATCAGCCTCGATTCCAAACTATGAACGCCGAATGAATGAAGCTTATCAATTTATGAAAGACAATGGCTACGATGCTGTAAAATCGGGATATGTCGGAACAATCATTCCTTTAGGAGAACATCATTATGGACAAACCATGGTAAATCATTATCTGAGAGCTATTGAAAAAGGTGCTGACTATAAAATCATGATTAATGCCCATGAACCTGTACGCCCGACAGGAATGCACCGTACTTACCCAAACTATTTAGCTGCTGAATCGGCTCGAGGGACAGAATATGAAGCTTTAGGAAATATTAAACCCGATCATCAAACCATATTACCATTTACCAGACTCATCGGAGGTCCAATGGATTACACTCCGGGAATTTTCCAAACAGATCTTAGCTATTATGATCCAAATGTAAAAAATAGGGTCAATACAACATTATCAAAACAATTAGCTTTATATGTAACGATGTACAGTCCTTTACAAATGGCAGCAGATTTACCGGAAAACTATGAAAGGTTTGCTGATGCTTTCCAATTTATTAAGGATGTCCCTGTTGACTGGGATGATACTCGAATTTTGGAAGCCGAACCCGGGGATTATATCACCATCGCCAGAAAAAAGAAAGGGGAAAACGAATGGTTCGTCGGCAGTATTACAGATGAAAATAAAAGGATTTCAAACATCCGCTTAGATTTTCTTGATCCAGACAAGAATTATATCGCAACCGTATATGCTGATGGAGAAGACGCCGATTACGAAACTCATCCACAATCCTATACCATCAAAAATTACCGAGTAGATTCTAAATCAGAACTGACTATTCCTATTGCACGTAGCGGAGGTTATGCCATTCATATAAAAGAAAATACTTCTCAAACAAATTAAAAAGACTATACTTTCTATAAGAAAAGGCTATTTTGTTATTTGTCAAAATAGCCTTTTCTTATAAATTTTTATTATTCAGAGGTCACATCAATTTTATTCTCGACCTTCTTTTTCCCCAATGGAAACCTATAGTAAATTGAATAAGTTATTCCCAGAACCGATCCTTTATTTCCATAACCGGGAATAAACCATGGAGTAGAAAACTCATTATTTTTCGCTTTTATCAACCATTTATAGCGTACAGTCCACCCCATCATCAAGTCTTTATACAAACGAACACGAATACCACCTAATGCTTCAATCCATTGTGCTCTGGACTTTTGTCCGGTAATACTTTCATTATATGAAGTTCCCCAATAGGAAGATTCCAACGTTATATTCGTTATATCATATTTAAAAGAAGAAAAGCCATATCTTAACCCTATAAAAAAATTTCCAGGCCCATCGTTATTGTAATGGAAATTATAATTTATACCAATGCGGTTATAAAGTGCCGGTTTACCAACATAAGTAAAATTCATTTCCTCTGGTCTATTATCAGCTCGTCCTATTCCAATTTCCCATGTAGGGAAGAAACGATTATGCATATTCAACTCCAAGCTCGCCTCATAATTTCCATACTTCTGCCCGAACAAATTTGCTACAGGGTTATACAAATCAACACCAAGTATAAGCCCGTTTAATAACGGGAATTTATATTTAGATTCTTTTTTCTCTTCTTTTTTTTGAGGAGTCGAGTTTGTCGATTGTCGTTGCTGAGCGAATGTTGCAGAAACGATCAACAAAAAAATGACCGACAACAAATTATTCCGCTTCTTCAACATGATAGAAAAGTTTTACATTCTCAATATTCATGTTATCGATCTCTTTGGTCAATAATGTCGCCGATACAAGTTGATGGGTCGTATATCTAAAATCATCGATTATATAGTTAAACATTGCCCCGCATTCGGCCGATTCAAATCTCACATACGAATGATACACAAATGTCAACGTATCGAATTTGTATCTGGGATTCAAGTTTTCCTGATCATACCGCAAAACATATTTTGTTGTGTCTACACCATCTCTCAATGGAGCCATAAATTGATTTACCGAAGCCGTATCCAAAAGCAAAGAATCATTTATCTGGCCGATTCCCCATACTGTCAACGAATCTATCGCAACTCGTTGCGTCGTATCAGCATCGGAATAAAAAGCAATCAACGGGATACTGCTACGATTCTCCATACAGCCATCATCCCCGCATGATACAAATCCTATTCCCAATAAAAAAACTACTAAAATAATATCTAAAATTTTTCCCATTTTACAATTTCATTAAACGCTTTTCGTTTTTTCGGTGTAGAAACAAATACATCGGGATTTTCTGGATAACCGATCGGTATCAACACTAAAGGTTCGATATCTTCGGGAAGATTCAAAACTTCAGCACATAATTTCGTGTCAAAATTACACACCCAACATGTGCCTAGCTCCTGCTCTGTTGCAGCCAAACAAAGATGTTCGACTGCAATTGCAACATCCACATCACAAAAATCCTTCATATCGCTTTTCCGCTTCCACGATTGCCGATGATCTCCACATGCAACAATATAAACCGGAGCTTGAGTAAACCAATCTCGATCATAACACTGTTGTAATTCTTTCCGGTCTTTCTCATCCTGAATTACGATAAAAAGCCAAGGCTGAAAATTTACTGCCGAAGGAGCTAATCGAACAGCTTCTAATATATATTCAAGTTTCTCCGATTCTACAGCACGAGATATATAAGCCCGGACAGAGCATCGCAAACGTGCTAAAGTCAGCAAATCGAAACCTTCATTATCACCATCGGTCTTTTTCATAATTATATATTTTTAATCCGGAAATTATTTTATCTCTTTTTCAATATTATATCGATTACGTTCTACCGAGTTTCGAGAAATTAATTCTCCTAAAAAACCCGCCAAAAAAAGCAAAGTTCCCAAAACCATAGCCGTAAGTGAAAGATAAAAATAAGGAGAATCTGTTACCAAACGGTACGGCATATTATGATACATCGAGTATAGTTTATAAGCGCCAACCGCTATTACCGAGAAAAATCCCAACACAAACATCAGACTACCCAAAAACCCGAAAAAATGCATGGGCTTCACCGCAAATTTATTAAAAAACCAAAGGGTTAGCAAATCTAAATATCCATTTACAAAACGGCTCAAACCGAATTTCGTTACACCATACTTACGAGCCTGATGATGAACCACCTTTTCTCCAATTTTCGAAAAACCTGCACTTTTTGCTAAATACGGTATATAACGATGCATATCACCATACACTTCGATATTCTTAATTACTTCATTCCGATATGCTTTTAATCCGCAATTAAAATCGTGCAAATATATCCCGGTAACTTTTCTCGCCGTTGCATTGAACAACTTCGTAGGAATAGTTTTCGATAGAGGGTCATAACGTTTCTTTTTCCATCCTGATACAAGATCATAGCCATCTTCCATAACCATACGATACAATTCCGGAATCTCATCAGGACTATCCTGCAAATCGGCATCCATAGTAATTACGACATCTCCTTTCGCTCTTCCGAAACCGACATGTAAAGCCGGAGATTTTCCATAATTACGGCGAAACTTAACACCCTTGATATGCTCGTCTTTCGCACTCAACTCCTCAATCACTCCCCACGAATTATCGGTACTTCCATCATTTATAAATAATATCTCGTACGAAAAATTATTCGCACTCATCACCCGGGTAATCCATTCTGTCAGTTCAGGGAGAGACTCGGCTTCATTATATAATGGTATAACTAATGAAATATCCATATTCTTATTTATAAGGTTTTTATTTTCTTTTTCCGAGAAACTATCAAAGCTATAATTATAGATAACAAAGAACCGAAAAACACATTTGCCCAAATCGTCTGGAACACCATCTCTATCGGAGAAGGTGCACCTCCTTTTGCCAAACCGTCCCTCATCATTTGTAACATTTCCGAATTCTGTGCTTGTGTCATCTTTTCGATCAAATCAAGTACTGCAGACATTTGCATCTCTATATAAGTCGGATTTATATATCTATAATAAACATATTCGGCAACTCCGCTTAATAACGACGCAAAGAAAAATAAGAATATCCCGAACATCCACAATTGTGAGAAACGAGTATTTCCTCCGTCTTGTTTCTTATAATGCCGCATAATATAATAAAGAATAAACGGAATCGCGATCAATAAAACTTCCGATATAAAATTCGCGACAAAATTATTCAAACTAAATGTAGTCAATACAAATTTCACAATCAAATATATCCCGAAATAAACCCCGTATTCCATTGCGTAACGCGCGATCGACTTTTTAGGTGCTTCTCGTAACATTCGTAACCCTATTTTACTAATAAGACTTATTATCAACAACGGCAAAGTTATTATTTTTTACGTCATGAGCTCTGATATGAGACAATAAAATGTGCAAATTAGGATTAATCGGAGAAAGATAAGCAAAAAAATACATCGAACTAACTATTTAGTTTCTAAACGGATGAACTCTTTCTGTATATTTTTTTCAAACACAACTATTGCAGAACAGAAAAAAATATCTACTTTTGCAGCCGGGTAAGTCCTACACGGTCAGCTCCCGGTCAATCCCCCAGGGCTTGACCGCAGCAAGGGTAGCCGGTCGTAGCGACGCGATGTAGATCGCTTACCCATCTGCCGATATAGCTCAGTTGGCCAGAGCACGTGATTTGTAATCTCGGGGTCGTGGGTTCGAATCCCTCTATCGGCTCAAAAGACAACTCTAAAGTTGTCTTTTTTTATTTTGCACTCTATGAGCTTGTCTAATTTTCTCAATGATAAAATTCTCAAACCTGACCTGAACAAAATTTTAGATAACCTTCCATAATCTTCTTACAAATCCATCAATAAGAGAATCCTATAAAACCTTTTTAAAAACAGTATAAAAGGAAGATTTTCTTCCCTATTCCAATTTATCCACATAAAGTATCAAAAATTCCCATTCTAAGGCATTTGATACAAATATATTTGCATATCGATCATTAACTAAAATTTATATATATGAAAAAGACATTTACCACTTTTCTTGTATTCGTAGCTCTTTCATTAGGAATTAAAGCACAAACTACGACATGGTCTTTTGAAAATCTCTCCGATGGTACAATTACGGGAAATACAACCATAAACGGATTAGAGATTAATGCCAGTAAAGTTTGGACAGTAGAACCCAATGTCAAAACTTTCGGTACTGACCAATATTCTAAAAGATTAAAATCCGGTGGAGGAGACCGCTCTCTCACTTTCCCCGTAACCGGACCGGGTACAATCGAAATAGCAGCTCTATCGAGCAGTACCAGTGAACCGGAAAGATCATTCACCATAGAGGGATATACTCTGTCAACAAAAGCTGAAGGCGATGAAAGTACAGATTACATAACGATGAATTATACCGGTCCGGCAACGACTCTTACTCTCACAACTAATGCCGGAATAAACTTTTATGCCATTAGATATACTCCTAACGGAGAGAAACCTGTAATAAGCAATAAATTATGGGATTTGTCAACATTCTACACCGAAAAAGTTGAGTTTACAGAAACATGTATTAAAGATGGGCTGGTTATATACGTAGGTCCAACACCGGAAGGATCTTCAAAGACTTTAGCTATGACTTGGGCGTCAAGTAATAAAAGTTTCAATATCGATGGAACAAAAACCAAATTAGCAGGACAGCTAAAAGCCGGAGGCGATTCAAAAATCGATCCTGTTACAAATATTCCGGCAAACCGAATTATAAAATTTAAACCAACTTCGGACGGATCGATCTCCGTAGGTGCAATTACCGGAAGCACGGGAAAAGACAGAAATGTTATTATCAGCAAATACAATGCAGGCACAATATCGGTATTAACAACCGGAAACACGAATATTGTAGAAGGAACTAACGGATTTGAGCCGTTCTCAACAGATTACACATATAATGCCGGTGATGAAATTTGGATATATGCAGATGATAATATCCAATATTGGTTTGTACGATTTACCGGAAGTGCAGATCCCGACTTTAATGGAGAATTATCAGGAATTTCAACCAATACGATAGAGTTTTATCCTGAAATTGTTATCAGTAACAGAGAAATTCGAGCTTCAGAATCTGTCGATATGGAAATATACGCTATATCCGGCTCTAAAGTTGCCGAGCAAAAAAACACGACTGCTATAACTACTCAGAATATGGAACGTGGTGCATATATTGTAAAATGCACGTCATCAAAGGGGAAAGTCGTTACAAAGAAATTTATAAAATAATTTTTTCAATTCGCTCAATTGCATCCGAACGCCTGCCTAAAACAGGCGTTTTTCTTTTATAAAATCAAGTATCACGCTCGTTCTTTTAGAGTCTATTTAAATTTCCCAACAACAAAATATTATCAGGTCATTTTTGTGTTTTCTTTCGTCAAATAATAACCTGCTATCTTCTTTATAAAAAGGAAAAATTGCCTCAAAAAAATTCACAAATCTGACTCGTGCAAAATTTAAACAGACCCTTACTCAAAGAAAATAGAAAAGACTGGTCCGGGAATTCCCGACTCCAGCCTTTCTATGATTTTCCAGTGTAAATATCGAAGTTAACACCCAAATTAATATAGGACGCTATTTTAACCTACTTATATGAAGTAAAAACAGCGCTTTATTCTTTGTGATTACCAACAAATTCTTTATATGAACTCTCATCAGACAAGTAATCTCATAAAAGAAATGAACACATTCTCGCTTTTTATGTATGCTTTATCTTATCTTGATGTTCTGCAAATTCTAAAATTTGAGCTAAACTATATTTATATCTTTCTCCCAATAGGGAAAAGTATTCTTTACAGAAATTATCATACGTATTTTTTGCCAGACCTTTTTTCCCCGAATTATATAAAATATAACATTTCGTAGTCAAAGCATCTTCATTTAACGAATCATATAAGAAAATAACATCCGTAAGCTGCAACTTGGTTACATCGTTAGAATCACTTTCTTGTAAAAGCCTATTCAAAAAATCGATAGCAAGACTTGTATAGTCGCTCTTAAATTTATCTACCCAATCTATCTGCGTATGTGGGAGTAAAGGTCCTAACATCAAATAATCAAGTAGTTCCGGCAGGAGTTGTTCCTTTAACTCCGGATGCTCCTTGACCTTTCTCATTTGGTCTAATACCCGGTAATAATCACAAGACACGTCTTCCCCTAAAGTCAATTTCCAAAACCGATTATCATTGTACAGTTGAATGTTACCTATCTCTGAAAGAAGCGTTTTAAGTCGTGTAATAGAGACATTACGATTATTACGTGCCGACTTCTCTTCTTTATCCGGCCACAAGATCGCTTCTATATTTTTACTATTTATACCCTTCCCTTCATTTTCACTATACAATAATATAAGAAGCAAAAGATTTTTCAATATAGGAGTAAAGTGTACGGTAATATCTCGTCCCTCCTTATCTATTATATTGAATCCTCCGAGCAAATTGATACATTGTCGGAAGTTATTTTTCGTCTTATTCGTATGAGGTTGTTCAAATGTTTCTGTTTCATGAAGCATATCTTGAAAACGATTTTTTCTCTTCTTTCTCCGATAGATATAAATTGCAATCAGAGACAACAAAACAATCCCGCTTCCTACATAACTTCCCCAACGTATCAATTGGGCGGACCTATCCGGAATCTCTTGTACAATATCGGTCTGAGCTATCGGAGGATAATTTATCTCGAATATGGAAATATCAGAACTCCCTGTCTTAAAATTTTTACAGAACAACGCATATAGTTTCGAATCTTGTTCTGAATGAAACAATGTATAAAACGTATAGTCCGATTCTATTACCGCCTGATTTATGGAACTCGACGCTTCTTGCAAATCCGACTGATTCAAAGAAATTTTAAATAAAGTTCCTTTCTGCCAATTGGTCAATACATAAAAACAAGAATCTGCAGGATTATAAACCATATTCCCACAAGGCAAAAATTGGCGTTTTTCTTTAAATTGCCGAATGAGCTTTGTCTCTTTTGTTTTCAGATTTACAGAATATAAATCATAATATATATGCGGATTCAGTTCTTGTTTGCCGGTTTTACATCCGCGTCCACCGAAAATATAAAGATGATCATCGACAATTACCGATGCAGAAGAATATCTCGGAGGAATCACAATAAGTTTATCATTTTCCCATTCCGCTTTTTCAGGAGTTATTTTGAATAAATCATTTTTATATAAATAAAAACCATATCCTCCAAAAGCAAATATAGAATGCTCTTTCTCATAAAAAGATGCGGTATGATGCCAAAAACTATGTTCTTTAACCGGAGGTGTCTCTTTGTTCCAACTCTCACTCTCAAACGAAAATTCCGACACGGTACGTTCATCCAAATTATAAGAAACAAGTTTGTTTCTTACCGTGTCAAAAATCAGTTGATTCGTACTTCTTGATGCCGGATATCCTCCCTTTACAAATATAGTACTATCTTTTCCCGACTCCGGATTATAACATATAACCGTCTGATGGTCAGGAACTATATATATAAGATTTTTTTGAGGATCGAAAGCGTATTGTGGATTAGTAAGTTCCGGAAATTCTTTGGAATATAAAAAATCCCATCGCGTATGATTGTCAATAATCCATTCCGGATTTACGGCAATAGCCGGAATATCTTGGATTTCATCATAACAACAATCTACCGTATGCCGTTTAAGTTGCCAATGCCGCACCAATTTATCATTGGAATAGATTTTTATATCACGGATATTCATCGGAGGGATTTCGGCTGATGAGAAATTAGGATGCCTGCATACTCCGAAATAAAGGCTCACTTCTCTCCAATCTTTAAAAGAAAAAGGTATTGCTATATGTATTTTATCATAACTTAACAATACTGAATCTTTTTTGGCAGAAAATCGAATATTTACAGGAAACCACTTATCCAGCTCAATTCTATTAGTTATAGGGTATATATTATCATTTATAGAAAGTATAGGGTATTGATTATTTCTTTCATCAGCAATAAAATTAAGCGATATGACATCTTGCGTGTCACTTATTATTTTAAATACAGTCCCGAAAATAAACTCATTTCTCAAACTCATATCGAATGAAAGAACAAGTTCTTTATTTAGCCTAAAGGGTTTGTTATTATTAAGAACTAATGCCGTACGCTCCGCCCCCATATATTTATGGGATTTGAAATACAGTCCGTAATTAGGTTCATTTGCATTGAGAAAGACTGGTAAGAATATAAGAAATAACAATATTATTTTTCTCATGGTTAAAAATGTATTTAATACAAATTCTTTTATTCTGTTCATGAACGTTTATGAGAATAAAATAAAATCAATGTGATGATCATATTTCTACATTTCAGCAAATCACTTTAAATAAACGTTCGTTTATTTGGATTCATTTTTCTGGAAAATTTTAAATTTTTTTTCTTACCTTAAAATGCTGAAGATAAAAATATTTTTAGCATAATTGTTTTTTGGGTTAAAAAATTCTATATTTGTCCAAATAAACGAACGTTTTTCTGGAAAATTCTTTAAAAAAAGCTATTTCCTATTTTAGCATCAATCACATATTTCCTTATAGCATATCATTAATTTACAAGGTTCTACATAGATTATTCCCGAACCTTATCGAATCTGTATTTTTTGAGTTATACTTCCGTTTTTAGTCAAAATTTTGACTATATAAATCCTTTTATCCAAAGATGCAACGGGAATACTCGTCTTATTTCCATCTAAAATAACCGATTTTAAATTTTGTCCGTACATATTGAAAATCATTGCCGTACCCTTTTCATTATTCGGTAACTGCACAATTAAATTGCCTCCATTTTGATATATCAGCGGCATATTTTCTGTCACTTTATTTACTGCAGACAGACTTGGAACTTTATATATATTTTCTCCCTGAGGTATCTTATAATAAAAAGCTACACTGAAATTGTACAACGGATAAGGCTGATCATAAATGATCTTGAAATTTTCATCTCTCGGTTCATAATTGGGTCTCAAAGTCGTCTCATTCTCATCTCTCGGATATACATATTCTCCATCAATTTTTTTATCTAAATCAATGTAGTTAAAAAACGCTTCGTAATCATCACTATCTCGGAGGTTTCCATGTCCGTTAGTCTTTTGCGTAGCATAAGACACTTCGACATTTCCGGTCAGCGGAGAAGCACTTGTCAATATTACACAATCATTTTTTATTTCTATATTTTTAATAGTCTGTTCTATACCGTTATTATAAAGAACAAATCCGAAATTTTTTTGAGACTCGACTAATTTTGCATCAAAAACAAGAGGTAACTTGGTTACCACGAACCGAATCGAAATTTCATTAGCATTTTCTGGATTACGAGTAATTTCAATCGGTTGTAACGGTTTAAAGTCCTCTCCTAAAATACAGGTCTTATAATATACTTTCCCCAACATTTCTCCATACCAACGATAACCGTTACTATCGAGATGACCTCCCCGATCGGTCATCGGATACACCGGTCCGGCACATATAATATCTTCATTTTCATTAGAAGCATTTAATTGAGCCATACCGACCTCCAACGTAGTACCTCGAGTATATTGAGCTCCCGTCTGATATGTAATAAACAACGGAGCATCGTCTTGTCCATAATATTTCTTTACGGCATCTTGCATATTGTTCTTTAACTGCAATAAATATTTATAATATAGTTCTCCGTCAGTAGTACTGCTAGATCCGACAGTCATACCTTTATTTTCGTACGATGTATAGTTATATTCACCTTGCATAAAAAATATTACCGGACAAGAAATACTTTTATTATTTTCGAAGGCAAGTTTCGAACCTTGTAGCAGAGTATTACTGAATTGGCTGTAACAAGTAGAAAATTCATTTTCTTTAGAAAGTTCCTCTATACTTGTTCCGCTCGTACCGGCAGATGTCGCCAAAATATTTGTTCCCGGTTGAAGTTTCTTTTGAATATGATTTACTGCACCCAATAACGGACATTCTGCGATTGTTCCGGCATTCCGACTCCGAATATTGTTATTATTGGCAAAAGCAGCCGACACATTTCCTATCAACGGTTTTATTTCGTCAAAATTTTTATTACCATAATTAATCCATACCTGATCTCCGATCATAAAATTTCCCGGAATATTTTCCGTCGATATGACAGGCCAAGACTGATGACCAGTCGAAAGACTCTGTCCATACATGATTATATGCTGGTAACTTCCGTCTATCTTTTCCGGATCTAATGTTGCAGCCATTTCTACAGAGCCAACAGCACAAATCCCTTTTTCAAAAGAACGGATATTCCCTATTTGATCGGTATTTATTCCAAGATCTTGTAAGAATGAAGCTCTTCCTGCTGTCAATGCATCACAATTCGGAAACAAAGGAATGGAGTTTTGACGATTTATATATTCTTCTGTCGAAGAAATAAGTCCGGACAATCGAGACAACTCATACCCTGAAACATTTCCATTTCCTGTTTCCAATTTAAGAGGAGCACCCGTTTGAACACCAAAGCCTAAATAAGTATTAGAGATAAAAAGATCTTCTCCCTCCACAGGAGTATAACGAAAACCCATGTCCGAAGATTGACTTTGAGGATCAGTCATATTCGATTCAATGATCGAATTATATATCTGTTTTTTCAAAAGTTGAGTAGAAGTATTGTCATTTTCTTTCCAAAAACATAATCCACAACCGAATCCTCTATTTCCAGAAGCTGTATTTTCAGTTACAGTACAGTTTACAATACTTATGCTGCTACCTTTCTGAGCCGAAGGAATATATAAAGCAGCTCCACCCTGAGTCTTCACAAAATTCCTCCAGATTGTGCAATTTATTATTTGCATATCCATAATATTATTGGAAAGGGCATTTTTTATAGCGATAGCTCCTCCGGCATCAATTGCATTATTTTCCGCAAGAAGAGAATTTTCGATACGTATCGAACTCCTGACTGTCTCAGCCGTGTTGATATTATTCTCTATATTGATACCTCCACCCCTTTGTGCTACCGAACAATCTCTAACAGTAGAATTTCTCAATTCAAAAGACTCTATTCCGAGTATTTGAAGACCTCCACCGTTAGAATTCGCAATCGACTGAAGGTTACAATTTTTGATCGTACATTGATCTAACACTAATTTCCCTCGCATTTCAGAGAAAATAGCTCCTCCCTGTTGGGCTTGATTATCTGTAAATATACAATTATTAAATTCTACTTGATTTGGAGTATAAAGATATACTGTTCCCTTGCAAGATACAGAAATATTATCTTTGAAAAGACAATTCGTGAATACGCATCTCGAGTTCTGAAGAAAAACTGCAGAACCTTTTGTCTGATTTTGCGCACCGTCTGTAAATGACAAATTCTTATATTGAGTCTCTTTATCATTAGAATTAATATAAAAAATTCGTGTAATACCGTTACCCGTAAAACCTGAAGTCGAAGGAGAATCTCCAATAACAGAAAATGCCATTTGAGGTATAGCAACACCCTCCATTCCGGAAACGTCTTTAGACACGTCTATTATACCGGATACCCTAATATTATCGCCTTCTTCTATCAACGAAAGAGCTTTTGTCAATGTAGCTACCGCTCTGCTTTCAGATAACCCATTATTCGTATCTGCCCCGCTAACAGACAAATATATATCTTTAGCCATAAGAGACTGAACCGACAACAGACATAAGGCAATGGCAAAATATTTGCCAATAAAAAGATTTTTCATGATAATCATTTATTTTGTGTGTCGTACAAAATAAATATGCGGATAATAAAAAAACGTATTATTTTCTATTACATAGAATATTAAATTTATAATAAATCGAGTTTTTAGGCAATAATACCTCCCTTTTGTATTAAAATAGATAAAATACAAACAACTAAAAGACTGTTTATTCTTTACAAAAGAATTTTAAAAACAGATTGTCAAAACATATTGTGGATATACTTTATAAAAAACCGTGTAAAGGTCACATTTTTGCGTATGCGATTCGCTGACCGTAAATAATCCACTAATTTCAGGGATAAAGTCTTTTATATGGATACTCTCTCTGAAATCTACCCCTGTCGCATCCATCAGTTTAAATACAGACTCTTTGGCAGACCACAGTAATAATGTGTGGATGAGTTCATTGTTCGAGTCGATCGACTGTATTTCGGAAACACTTAAAAATTTTTCCTTTAAAGCGAGAACCTTTGTTGCAATTCTTTCGACATCGATTCCTATCGGCCGGGAAGATATTGCAACTGCAATACAACATCGAGTATGAGAAACAGAAACATATTCAGATGAAGAAACAAGATAGGGCTTTCCATTATCATTATATTCTATTTCCGTCTCCTTCTTTTGCAGCAAGTTTATCAAAATTCGGGTAGTAAGCTTTTCTATTTTCCGTTTTTCCGTTTTACAAGAAGTTATTATCGACTCATATAAATGTGCATTTCCTAATATCGATAACAGTTCTTCCGAATTTTCCGCAGGCTTCCAAAGAGCAATCCTGATACCCGGAATCATTTCTTGTATAGAGATTAACGGCATATTATTTTTGAGATTGTACGGTTTCTATCAAATGCATAATGTCTTGTGTTATATATTCTATCACCGGGGCAACTGAATCTCTTTTAACAGGAATATCGAAGTATAATGCCCCCCGGAAAAGATAGGAAATACTATCGGTAACCGTAAATTGCAACGGAGTCGCTGCATTTCCGGCTAACAAATACAATGTCGCATATAAATGCTGTTCGGGATTTTCATATAACTGAGCCTGGATTTTTTCTGCTTTGATCCCATGACGATATACCAGCTCTTTACTTTCAGCAAAAATACGAGTTCTATTTTTTTTATCTATGGGTATATAACTGCAATAAACCGTAGCTTTATAACGAGGATATACAATATTTATCCACTCAGGTACAACAGTATTATCTATAATTCCTTGTGCGCTTTGCGATATTTCAAAAGAAAGAGGGAAATCGGCCTTATCGACCAATTTATATGTCTCCGGATGAGGATCGATTCGCAAATATCCATCGGGTTTAGGAGAGTAATCCTGACGGCATCCCGCCATCGTAAGCAGTATCAATAGGATAAAAAGAAACATTCCGAACCCATAGTGATACAAATCCCAAGGTCTTCTATTTTTTTTCTTCACGGTTGATCCTGACTTTAATTTTAATTATACGGCGTTTATCTACTTCTAAGATAGTAAACTGGTATCTTCCGTAAAAAATTCTCTCTTTCTCAGCAGGAAAATCCTCCTTTATCTCCAAAATCAAACCGGCAAGAGTCTCCGCATCTTCCGAAATTTCATCGAAGTCATTTTCATCTATACCGGTAATTTTATAAAAGTCATTCAACAAAGTTTTTCCTTCAAAAATATAAGTGTCTTCATCGATTTTGACATACTGTTGTTCTTCTTCATCATACTCATCACTGATTTCTCCGACAATCTCTTCCAAAATATCTTCCATCGTAACGATTCCCGAAGTCCCGCCAAACTCATCTACAACGATAGCCATGTGAATTTTCTGTTTTCTGAATTCTTCCAACAGATCATCTATCATCTTTGTTTCCGGAACAAAATATGCAGGCCTCAGCAAACTCGACCAATCAAAATCTTTCTCTTTTATATACGGTAGTAAATCTTTAATATAGATAATCCCTTTAATATTATCCTGTGAACCTTCATATACCGGCAATCGAGAATATCCGGTTTCAACGATTATCTTTATTAATGATGGAAGACCGATACGTATATCTATATCTGTCATGTCGACACGAGAAGTCATTATCTCTTCCACAGTCTTTCCTCCGAACTTGATAATTCCCTCAAGCATTTCTTTCTCTTCATTCTCATCGACCTGAGTCATCTCCAATGCCTGAGAAAGCTCGTTCATAGACAAATTTGTAGTTTTTCGCGAAATATGTTTATTAATAATATGGGTAGATTTAATCAACACCCAAGATAACCAGCGAAATATTTTTTCAAGGCGGGTAAGTGTTCCTACTGCTCTGCGTGCCATAGTCAAAGAGTTATGCTTCGCATAAATCTTCGGCATAATTTCCCCGAACAATAACAACAGAAACGTTAAAATTACAACCTGAAACAAAAACGAAATAACCGGACTCTTGAATATGATCGTTTCCGAAATGTAAAAATTGCAAAGCATTACCACTGCGATATTGACTAAGTTATTAGCAATCAATATTGTCGCCAATAGATATTCGGAACGAGCTAACAGATTTTTTATTAAAATGTCCTGAGTCTTTTTTTCTTCTTCGATTTCGGCTCGGTCTTGCGGAGATAAAGAGAAAAACGCAATCTCCGAAGCAGATACAAAACCGGAAAAAACTAAACACAAAAACGCCATAAAGAGTGCAAATATAGCACCTGATGTAACGGGTAAAACCTCTATTGAGGTAAGAAATGTCGATAAATAACTGTCCGGGTCCAAGTAAATAAGTATTAGTTAAACATATCGGAGATATCCCTCTCGGGATCTCTCCGGCATACGCAGAAATACTTTCTTCTCTTCAGATCGGGAAGGAACTATTTCTGTGTGAGTATGTTGTACTCGTTGCAAAAGTACAACTAAAAAATTAAAAAGGCAAATCATCTATATCATTATTCCCTGAATCCACGCTACTCCCTTGTGCAGGGGAAGTTAATGTCGGTTGCGCAGGATTCTCGATTTGGGAAACCGGAGACATTCCTATCTGTTCGTTTTTACGACCCAACAACTCCATATTGTCAGCATAAATTTCGGTAGTATAACGGGTAATATTGTTTTGATCGACCCAAGAACGAGTACGAATTTTTCCTTCGATGTAAAGCTGAGTCCCTTTACGGACATATTTTTCAGCTATTTCCGCTAATCCCCGCCATAAAACGATATTATGCCATTCTGTTTTTTCAGGAATCTGAACTCCCGCACGAGTAGTATATGCACGATCGGTTGTCGCTAATGGAAAATTCGCCACACACACATTATTATCGAGATATCTTATATCGGGATCTTTACCCACATTTCCTATGAGTATAACTTTATTTACTGACATAAATAATATTAATTAGATTATTTTTCAAATATACAAAACTCAAATGAAAACACCACCTCTTCGAATAATATTTTCCGGAGTTACTTGCTTGCTTTCATCGCCTTAATAATCGCAGAAGTAAATCCAGAATGGTCCAGCTCATTCAAGCCTTTGATCGTTATTCCTCCGGGAGTAGTAACTTTATCTATCTCAATAGCAGGATGTGTATCATTATTCAATATCAATTCGGCAGCACCTTTTACAGACTGTGCGATCATTTTCATTGCCGCTTTTGGGTACACCCCCATCTCCACTCCGGCTTCTGTTGCTGCATATATATATTTTAAAACATAAGCAATTCCGCAAGAAGTCAAAGCTGTTGTTGCCGCAATCTGCGACTCGGGAATAAGCATTGCCAATCCCATTTCATTAAAAATATCCGCAATTTGCCGCTCTTGTTTTTCCGATGCATTAAACGATGCGATCAAAGTCATACTCGCCAACTCCGAAATAGCCGTATTTGGGACTAATCTGAAAATCGTCATTTTAGAAGAAGTTATTTGAGCCAATTGTTCAAGACTTACGCCTGCAGCAATAGAAATCAAAAATTGTCTCTCCGGATCTATTTTCAACTGTCCCAATACTTCGGACACCAACCAAGGTTTCACAGCCAAAATAATCGCATCCGCACAATTTACAGCCTCTTGATTTTGAGTTGTAATTGATATTCCGGAAGCATGATTTTGTAACTGTTCCAACTTTTTTATATCCGGATCAGCTACTATTATGTCGCTGTTCTTGATGATTGTTCCCTGAGCTAATCCTTTAGCGATAGCTCCTCCCATATTTCCAGCTCCGATAATTGCGATTTTCATAATTGGATAAATTAAATTTTACTTAAAATATTCTATAACTGATTTTTATTTAGAGCCTGTTTAAATTTTCCGAAAACCGACTTCATTCAGACCGACTTGCTGTTTTTTGCTCTTTTTGCTGCTGTTCCTGCATCAAATCATCTCCGAGATGAGTCGTAGCTTCGATAATTTCCCGATCACGTATTTCTTTAGCCTTACGGGCATATACTATCATACGCATAGATTGATCATAAGTGAGATAATTCCATATCCAGTTTAACAACACGATTACCTTATTCCGTACTCCTAAAATAGATCGCAAATGAACAACCAACCACATTATCCAAGCAAACCAACCCTGCATTTTCACTCTATTGAATTCGGCTACAGCCCGATTACGCCCTACTGTTGCCATAGAACCCAAATTTCGATAATGGAAAGGCTTCATCTTCAATCCTTTTTCATACCGAACCAAATTTTTCGCCAATAATTCTCCTTGCTGTATTGCAACCTGTGCCAACTGGGGATGTCCGTTCGGGTATTTTTTATCAGTCAACTGAATGCATTGATCTCCAATCGCAAACACATTATTCAATCCTATTACTTGATTGTATTCATTAACTTTGATACGGCCTCCCCGTCCTATCAAAGAAGAATCCATATTTCCGATCGGCACACCCGTTATCCCGCTTACCCAAATAAACGTACGCGTTGCTATTGCACTACCATCTTCGAGAATAACTTTATGATCACGATAATCTATTACTTTTTTATTCAACAAAATATTTACTCCCATTTCCCGAAGGAATTGTTCTGCGTGTGCCGATGATTTTTCCGACATTCCCGCAAGCAAACGAGGCCCTGCTTCGATCAAGTAGACATGCATCAGATTACTGGACATATCGGGATAATCATTCGGTAATACAAATTTCTTCATTTCCGAAAGAACCCCAGCTACCTCCACTCCGGTAGCTCCTCCGCCTACAACCACGACATTCAATAATTCTTGCTGTTCTTGTTTAGTCGCACAAGTAAGAGCCCGCTCAAAATTCGCCAATAAAGCATTTCTCAGCCCCATCGCCTCAGATACATTTTTCATCGGTATCGCCTCTTCTTCGATATGCCGATTTCCATAAAAATTAGTCGTCGTACCGGCCGCCAAAATAAGATAATCATATTCAATCTTTCCGATAGAAGTCTGAATTATATTTCTTTCGGGAAAGATCGCCCGAACCTCTGCCATACGGAAATAGAAATTTTTACGATGTTGAAATATTTTGCGGAACGGGAAAGATATAGAAGTCGGCTCCATCCCAGCCGAAGCGACCTGATATATTAACGGTGGGAATTGGTGGTAATTGTTTTTATCGATCAACACGACTTGGAAATTCGATTTTTTCAATCTATTCGCCAATTTCAAGCCACCGAATCCGCCCCCCACAATAACGACACGTTTTTTATCGTTCTTTGCAATATTAAAGCTCATATTTTTTTAATATTTATACTTAATCTTCCATAATATACCATCGAAATTTCAGACATCGACAGTAACTTAACAAAGGTACGCAATTTTACGCATGAACATAGCCTGTCAAGAAAAATTTATCTTTTATTCCCATTTTCCTTGAAATGCCAAACATGAGATATTATACATGATTATCAAACAGATAACAAAGAGTATCTAAATTTTCCGATAAAAAATCTCTTTTGATGTACAAAAGACAAAATAATAGCTTAATTTTGCTTTTATATATCATCATGCGACCTAATATTCTTTGATTCAAAATCAATAACCTATACATAATGATAAAAATAAACAAATTGTTGTTGATCCTGACATGCAGTTTTGCGTTCGGATTATATCAACCGGAATGTTCGGCGGGTATTTTTAAGAAAAAGAAAAAAAATGAGGCGAACAAAGAAGTTGTTAAAGAAAAGAGCAAATACGAAAAATTCTTTTCTGAAAAGCATACTACCGTAGACGGATTGATAAAGATGCACAAAATGAAAGGGAAATTATATTTCGAACTCCCGGTAAGTCTTTTGAATCGCGATATGCTTTTAGGATCGACAGTCTCCGAGATCAGTGACAATGCAAATGCAATTATCGGTTCTAAACCGACAGACCCGATTCATTTCCGTTTTTCAAAAATGAACGATGTTATTTGTATGAATCTCGTTCAATCGGAAAATATAAATTCCGATCAAGATGAAAATATCCAACGCTCCATTGCAAAAAGCAACATAGATGCGATATTAGAAACATTCAAAATTTCGGTCTATACACCAGATAGTAGTGCGGTAGTATTTGATGTAACAGACTTTTTCGTGGGGGACAATAAATTGATGACCCCATTCGACAGATATAGTGCCAATCTGAGTTGGGGCATGAAAAGATCTGAAATTTTCCAAAGTGACAAATCGAGTTTAGGAGAGATAAAAGCCTTTCCCGACAATGTCTTAATTCGCAGTAATCTGTCCTACACATACACTATTTCGGGAAGCCGCGGAACATTGGCGAAAGACGTGCCATTCACGGCATTGATGACCCGATCTATTATTTTGTTGGATGAAAACCCTTACCGTCCCCGCATTACAGATAGCAGAATAGCCATATTTCCTGTACAAATAACTGATTATTCCGCAAAAGAGCAAAAAACCAAAAACATATATTATGCCTACCGATGGCGATTAGAACCTTCGGATATGGAAGCTTACAAACGCGGAGAAAAAGTCGAACCTAAAAAACCGATCGTTTTTTATGTAGATAACAACTTCCCGGAAAAATGGCGTAAATATATTAAAGAGGGCGTAAACCAGTGGAACGAGCTATTCTCGGAAATCGGATTTAAAAATGCCATCAAAGCTGTCGATTTCCCTGAAAATGATCCGGAATTCGATCCCGATAACATCAAATATTCCTGTATCCGTTATGCTCCGATTGCCATAGAAAATGCAATGGGACCCTCATGGGTAGATCCACGCAGCGGTGAAATTTTAAGTGCGTCTGTTTATTTATACCACGATGCAATAGAATTGTTAAACAATTGGTTATTTATCCAAACATCTCAAGCTGATAAACGGGTACGACATACTCTTATACCGGACGAAATTATCGGAGACGGACTACGCTATGTTATCTCACATGAAGTCGGACACTGTTTAGGCTTTATGCATAACATGAGTGCATCTTCCGTAATTCCTGTCGATTCATTACGGTCTCCCTCATTTACACAAAAATACGGTACGACAACTTCTATCATGGATTACGCCCGGTTCAACTATGTAGCACAGCCGGGAGATATGGAGAGGGGAGTAAAATTGACTCCGCCCCGTTTCGGAGAATATGACCGTTTCCTCGTTAAATGGAATTACACACCGCTACCGAACGCATCAACAGCTAAAGAAGAATATAAGATAACATCTAAATGGATCTCAGATTTATCCGGTAATCCCATATACCGTTATGGGAAACAGCAGGGACAGATTATCGATCCGAAATCCCAAACAGAAGATTTAGGCGATAATGCAATGAAAGCAAGCGAATACGGGATAAAAAATTTGAAATATATTTTGGAAAATCTAAATAATTGGGTGGATAAAGAAGATCCCGATTATTCTTATCGAACTTCTATTTATAACGGAGTAATCATGCAGTATCTTACTTATTTAATGCATGTTTACGGTAATGTAGGCGGTATTTACTTAAATGAGAAACATGTAGGAGATCAAGTTGAAGCGGTAATGAGCGTGCCTGCCGAGAAACAAAAAGCTGCCGTAAAATTTCTGTTAGACCAAATATCCTCTATGGACTGGATCGACAACAAAGAACTGATGAAAGAAATGTCTCTGATGGGTTCTCCTGCAGACCTGCTGAGAAATGAAGTTATGAAAGCGGTTATCGCCTCTCCGAATAAAGTAGAATTATCAGCACTCAAGGCAGGGAAAAATGCTTATTCTGTAACAGACTGTTTGGAAGATGTTTATCAATATGTATGGAAGCCTACCTTATACGGAGAAAAACTATCCGAGAATCAAATAAAAATGCAGAATCTCTTTGTAAAGTATGTAGGAATCGGTGCTGGAATAAAAATCGGGAAAGATGCCAAAACAAAATCTTTGTCGGGAGAAGGATTCATCGGTATTCCCGATTTTCTGAAAGGCTCATCTCCAATAGCCCACAGTTCTTTCTGCTCTTGCCATCCGGATGCATTAAAACACTCAGAAAAATTTTCTCTGAATCCGGTTGCCGGATATGAACCGTCATCGGCGACTTATTTTATTGCTCGCCCGCAAGATGGATTATATTACGGCTATTTGCTTAAAATACAGAATATTTTGAAAGGGAAAATAAATCATCCGGACAAAAACACCCGGTTGCACTACCAATTGTTGTTGCATAATCTTGATAATTCATTGAAGTTATAAGGAGTTTGAAAATGAGCAATATAAAAGTAATCATAATATTATTGATATGTCTTTTCACCGCCGCAGGAATGCCTGATGCCTCTGCCCGTAAAAAGAAAAATAAACAAAATGCAAAAACAGAGGAGGTAAAAGAAATCTCAAAATACGAAAAACTGTTTAAAGATAAAAAACATATTCAGGCAAAGGGACTTTTTACCATGCATTTAGTAGAGGGAAAAGTCTATATGGAAATTCCTGTCGGTACATTCGGACAACGAATGCTGATGGGATCGACGGTAGAGAAAATCAGCGATCCTTTAGAATCCTCCGTAGGAGCTCAGCCGACCCCTCCTATACAAGTTATTTTCGAGAAATCAGATTCCCTCATCAAAATTTGTAAAGTCAACGAAAAAATTAAAATCTCAGATAAAGAAAAAGGTATTCGCACCGCAATTGCAAAAAGCCAAACCGGAGCTATCATCGCTTCCTTTCCAATAGCAGCATACACCCCAGACAGCTCGGCTGTAGTATTTGAGGCGACCTCATTTTTTATCAGTGATGATAAATCTCTCAACCCTTTAGACCCTAAAGCTTATAACAGTTTAGAAGGGTATGTAAAAAGGTCAGGTACATTCAAACGCAGCAAATCTCAAATTGCAGGTGTAGAAGCCTATCCTGACAATGCATCGGTAACAAGCTGTTTAAGTTATTCGGTCTCCCTTTCTCTATTCGGAGTTTTTAAAATGGTAGAGGACAAACCCTTGACAGCCTTAGTAAAACGGACATTCCTGAAACTTCCGGATGAAGGCTTTATTTCTCGCGAAGCAGATGCCCGAGTCGGTACTGCTTACTCGCAATATATTGAATATTCAGGAGATCAGCAAGGCTCAAGAAACAGGTACTATGCCAACCGCTGGCGATTAGAGCCCAAAGATAAAGATGCTTTTCTATCAGGGAAACTTTCTGAGCCACAAAAACCTATAGTTTTTTATGTAGATAATACTTTCCCTGAAAAATGGCAGGAATATATATATCGCAGCGTAGCACAATGGAACAAAGCTTTCGAGAAAATCGGATATAAAGATGCTATCCGCACAAAAATATATCCGCAAAACGACTCTACTTTCAACGACACGAACTTGAAATACTCTTGTATTCGTTATGTCGTTTCTCCGTCCGAAGGGATCAATGACAATGTATGGACCGATCCTCGCACCGGAGAAATTATCAGTGCGAATATTTATATTTGTCACAATCTTCCGATGCAAATTCAAAGAGATCGTCTATTACAGACCGCAGCTTACGACAAAAATGCCCGTACATTGATTTTGAATGAAGAAGATTTTGGAAAAGCTTTTGTCTCCATACTGATGCGTAATATCGGCCACTGTCTGGGTCTGGCCGATAATCTGGCCGGATCGGCTGCATACTCTGCCGACTCGTTGCGTTCTGCCGATTTCACGAAAGAAAAAGGAATCAGCGCGTCGGTAATGGACGATCTGACATTCAATTATCTGTTATCTGCCGATCTTTATAAAACAGGAGACTCATGGTGTCAGGAGTCGATCGGAGAATATGATTATTGGGCTATACGATGGCTGTACGGATCTTTTTCTAATGCTGATACTCCTGAAAAAGAATCTGCTATGCTGAAAAAATCGGTATCGGAGAAATCAGGAAATCCGGTTTACATGTACGGGAAACGACAAAACAGAAGAGCTTTTTACGATCCCCGATCCATGTCGAGAGATTTAGGGAATAATGCCGTCGAATCTGTAAATTTCGCCTTCAAAAATTTATCCGAAGTAATTGCCGGCATGAATAATTGGATCGATAAACAGGATTACGATTATTCTTTCCGAAAAATAATCTACGGATATGTAATCAACCAAGTATATGATTACATGGTACACGTTTTTCAAAACGTAGGAGGGATTTATATAAATGAAAAATATGCTGGAGATCCCACCCCCACATATCAATCAGTGCCAAAAGAGATTCAAAGAAATTCACTATTATGGATCATGCAACAAATCGAAGATTTAGCTTGGTTAGACAATCCCGATTTGATTAAAAATTGCGGACTCGAAAGTAACATCAGTAATTTTGCACAAAAATATTTCGGGAACTTTATTTTCGTACAATTAAATGCAATGGCATTGAGCGAAAGCAAATCGGAAGACCCCTATACACAACTTGAAGCTGCTCGTGATGTAATGAATTTTTTAATGAAAGAATCTAATACCGGAAAAATACCGAGTGACAACAAACTGTCATTACAAAGCATGTTTGCAGATAACCTGATTCAATGGTCTAACTTGACAGGAAAGGCTTCAGGGACTTCCTCTTCTTTTTCTTCGATATTAGGTTTAGCACTAAAAGATACAAATACGAAAAACGTATTGCAATATTACGATTATATCCGAAAATACCCGGAACTTATAAATTCCACAACAGAAAATGAAGGAATGTCGGCAATGCAAAGTATCCGCTTTAATGTCCTCCCGGAGCGCTCACATGAATGGTACGGAATGTTGCTTGATTTTAAATCATCTCTTCGAAATGCTGCGAATAAAGCTCCGACAGAAGAATTGAAAAATACTTACTTATACCAAATCTATAAAATAGATAAAGCGTTAAGTAAAGATTAAAAAAACTGTTGTTACATAAAAATCCCTGATTTAGGACGGTTTCCAAATCAGGGATTTATTTTACATATCTGTTCCGATTTTATCGAATATCACTTTACAATACGTGTTCCCGTATCAGATAATATCGCCGAAGCTTGAGTAATAACAACCTCTTTAACTCCGGCATCAATCGCCTGAAAAGCATTTTCAAGTTTAGGAATCATTCCACCCTGAACAACTCCGTCATGCACATATTGTTCGAACTGGACCTTATTAATAACCGGTATTACGCTATCATCATCATTTTCATCGCTCAAAACCCCCTTTTTCTCAAAACAGAAGACCAAAGTCACATCAAAATATGCGGCAAGAGCTTTTGCTGCCTCTCCGGCAATAGTATCGGCATTTGTATTCAATAATTGCCCCTTTCCGTCATGCGTAAGCGGAGACAAAACCGGCACGACTCCGGTACGAATCAGTGCAGCCAACGTATCGCCACGCACCTCCTTTACATCCCCTACAAAGCCGTAATCCACCTCTTTTACAGGACGCTTTTCAGATCTGATAATATCCATATCCGCACCTGTCATTCCCAAAGCATTCACAGACAACGACTGTAATCCTGCAACAATATTTTTGCTCACCAATCCTCCATAAACCATAGTTACAATTTTCAACGTCTCCGCATCCGTAACCCGTCTCCCGTTCACCATTACGCTTTCAATACCCAACCGAGCAGCGACTTTTGTTGCAGAACGCCCTCCACCGTGCACCAAAACTTTATGTCCGGGAATTTGAGCAAAAGTTTTTAACAAATTCTGTAAAGTATCGGGTTCTTCCACAATCTTACCCCCTACTTTTATCAATGTCAATTTTTCCATATCCTAAACATTCTCTCCGCCGAACTCCATTAAATAAGCTTTTATAAAAGCATCGATATTCCCATCCATTACTCCTTGTACATCTGAAGTTTGGTAATTGGTTCTGTGATCTTTAACCCGTCTGTCATCAAACACATAGCTGCGTATTTGCGAGCCCCATTCGATTTTTTTCTTTCCGGCCTCGATCTTTTCCTGCTCCGCCATACGATGCTTCAGTTCTTTATCATACAAGATAGACCTCAACTGGCGCAAAGCATTTTCCTTATTTTTCGGTTGGTCTCGAGTCTCGGTATTTTCGATCAATATCTCCTCTTCTTCTCCGGTATAAGGGTCTTTATATTGATATCGTAAACGTACACCGGATTCAACTTTATTTACATTTTGTCCTCCAGCACCTCCTGAACGGAATGTATCCCACGAGATGCAAGCCTGACTGATCTCGACTTCGATAGTATCGTCGACCAAAGGAGTTACAAAAGCCGATGCAAAAGAAGTCATACGTTTGCCTTGAGCGTTGAAAGGCGACACACGCACCAAACGATGTACACCGTTCTCGCTTTTCAAATATCCGTACACATAATCTCCTTCGATCTGTATCGTTACACTCTTAATACCGGCTTCATCTCCTTCAAGCAGGTTCGAAATCGAAGCCTTATAACCATGAGATTCACACCAGCGCAAATACATACGCATCAACATAGAAGCCCAATCCTGACTTTCCGTTCCTCCCGCTCCTGAGTTAATTTTCAGAACTGCACCTAACTTATCTTCCTCTCTACGAAGCATATTCCGCAACTCGAGATTCTCGATTAGAGTAATCGTTCTCGCATAAATCTCATCCAACTCAGATTCTGTAATAACTTCTTCCTTTACAAAATCAAAAGCAATCTTCAATTCGTCCACAGATTTTTCAATCTCATCATAACTCTCTATCCAAAATTTAAGGTCTTTCACTTTCTTCATCTGGGCTTCGGCCTTCTTACGGTCATCCCAAAAATCCGGGACATGAGTTCTCAATTCTTCCTCTTCGACCTGAATCAATTTCGCATCGATGTCAAAGATACCTCCTCAACGCCAACTTGCGTTCTTCCGTCTCCTTTAGTTGTTCTGTCGTAATCATTTCTTAATTTAAATATATTAACCAAATTAAAGTACGCCGTACTGCGCAAGTTTCATAATACAATCGACTTCACGCAACACGGCGTTTATAAATTACTGCTAAAATAAGCTGCTATTACATATACATGGCTTCTATCTCGGCACGATAGAGCTGATTTATAATCGGTCGTCTGATTTTCAACGTATTCGTCAGCTCACCGGTTTCCATGCTGAATGCACGAGGCAGCAACGTAAAACGTTTAATCTGTTCGAATCGTGCAAAATTAGCCTGCAATTCCGAGATGCGCTCTTGTATCAATTTCTGAATACTTTGATTCTTAACCAATTCCTCCAAATTTCGATATTGTATCTGTTTTTGAGCCGCATATTCTTTTAATGCTTCATAAGCCGGAATAATAATCGCCGTTACATATTTACGCTGATCTCCGATAACTGCAACCTGATCGATATACTTATCCTCTCCCAACTTCGTTTCGATAGCTTGCGGAGCTATGTATTTACCGGTCGATGTCTTAAATAAATCTTTAATACGTTCGGTCAATACCAATGACCCTTCAGCATTCAATTTCCCGGCATCTCCGGTTTTGAACCATCCGTCTTTTGTAAAAACTTTGGCAGTCTCTTCCGGCTTTTTATAATATCCTTTCATAACAGTACCGCCCTTTACCAAAATTTCGTTATCCTCACCCATTTTCACCTGAATACCGGGCAGAGTAGTACCTACTGTCCCAAATTCATAGCCAGAAGATTCAAAACAAGTTACCGTAGCGGTTGTTTCCGAAAGTCCGTACCCGTATATGATATTTATACCGCAAGAATGCAAAAATTCATTTATCGTATCCGACAAAGGCGCTCCAGCAGTCGGGAATATATTCCCGTTTTCAACACCTATCGCTTTCCTTATTTTAGATAAAACCAACTTATCCCAAAAACGGTATCGGCACTCTAAAAAGAAAGGTACTTTTTTTTCTAAACGAAGAAAATCTATATTTCGTTTCCGACCCGCTCTCAGAGCCTTCATCATCATTATTCGCCGAATACCCTTACTCGCAGAAATTTTCTCCTGTACAGCCGTATAGACTTTTTCCCAAAAACGGGGAACACTACACATAATAGTAGGACGAATCTCTCTTATAACCGATTGTATTTCATCCGGTTTCTGATTTATAACAACTCGCATGCCCTTCACCAGACAAAAATAAGTCCATGCACGTTCAAAGATATGAGTCAACGGCAAGAAACATAAAGAAATATCTTTCTCAGAAACCATTTTCAGTCTTTGAATATGAATACGCATAGCCTCATTGAAATTTGAGTTCGTAAGCATCACCCCTTTAGGTTCTCCCGTCGTTCCGGAGGTGTAAATAATACTTACCAAATCCTCATCCGAAGCACTCAGCATACGCTTTTCCAACATATTACGAAGAGTATTATCCGCCCGTTCGCCGATCTTATATAATTCTTCAAAGCGAACCGATGTAGTATCATCCTCAGCTAATTTTACAGAGGGATCAAGAATAATGAGTTTTTCTAACGAAGTGCAGTTTTTCCGGGCAGCATAAGCATTATCATACTGAAATTGCCCTCCGACAAACAAAAAACGAACCTCCGCTTCATTAATAATATACTCGATTTGCGATTGAGAACTGGTTGCATAAAGGGGTACGACTACTGCCCTATTTTCGTATGCTGCAAAATCTATAACCAGACCTTCCGGTCTATTCTGCGTATAAGTCGCTATATTTTCCTGTTCCCGGACTCCCATTGTAAGGAAAGCCAACGCAATATGCTCTACCTGTTCCGAAAATTGAGTCCAAGAAGTAGATATCCATTTGTCATTCTCAAAATCTTTATGACGGAATACTTCCCGATCACCATACTTCTCCGCTTGGTTGCGTACCAACTGAGAAAAGTGTTTTATTGCCATATAATTTATAATAAAATCAGTCACAAAGGTAATGATAAAAACCGAACGTTTACTATTTTAATAAGTTTTAAGAACCTGTTTAAATTTTGCACAGATCAGCAATGAAAGTTTCTTTCGAGGATATTTTCTCGTTTTATAAGGACAATAGCAGACTATTCGATGAATGAAACCGGGAAAACGAACTGACAGAATTTCCTCATTGGAAAATTCAATCCGTCTCCCAACATTTTTTCTTTAAAACAGAATTATTCATTACTTTTGCCAAGTTACTCAAACAGATTGCTTAAATGAGCACAGACGAACTTTATTATCAAGCTATCGATCTTCTAAAAGAACTTATAGAAATTCCATCCATAAGTCGGGAAGAAAACAAGGCGGCAAATGTCCTCGAACAATATTTAAGGGACATTTATCCCTACAAAAATCAAATTTTCAGAAAAGGGAATAATGTCTGGGCTGTTTCGCCTCATTTCGACAAAAAACGTCCTACCCTCCTGCTCAATTCCCATATCGACACAGTAAAACCTGTATCCGGGTGGGAAAAAGAGCCTTATACCGCAACAGAAACGGATGATCGAATTTTCGGATTAGGAAGTAATGATGCAGGTGCATCATTAGTAAGTTTATTGCATGTGTTCATTTTTCTCACCGAAAACCGACAACCCTATAATCTCATCTTCCTTGCATCTGCAGAGGAAGAAGTTTCAGGGAAAAACGGTATAGAATCCGTATTACCGGAACTGCCGCCCATCACCTTAGCGATAGTAGGCGAACCCACAGGTATGCAACCCGCCATAGGAGAAAAAGGATTGATGGTTCTCGATTGCTCGGTATATGGCAAATCGGGACATGCAGCACGGAACGAAGGAGAAAACGCAATTTATAAAGCGTTAAAAATAATCGAAAATTTCCGGAATTTTCAATTTCCGAAAGTTTCAGAACAATTAGGAGCTGTAAAACTCAACGTTACACAAGTCCAAGCGGGTACTCAACATAATGTAATACCCGACCGTTGCGACTTCGTAGTTGATGTTCGGACAAACGAACTCTATAAAAATGAAGAAGCGTTTTCTATTCTACAAAAAAATATCGATTGTGAAATGAAAGCCAGATCTTTCAGGCTCAATTCATCAAGAATTGAAATGAATCATCCGATCATTATACGGGCAAAAATGTTAGGATTGCAACCTTTCGGATCTCCGACCCTTTCAGATCAGGCCTTAATGCCTTTTACCTCCGTAAAAATAGGTCCGGGAGACTCGGCACGGTCACACACGGCAAACGAATTTATTTTGAAAAGCGAAATCAGAGAAGCAATCGATTTATACATAAAATTATTAGATCGGCTTTCTTTAGAGCCTGTCTAAATTTTGCTCGGATCAGATTTGAGAGTTTCTTTCGAGGATATTTTTCTGTTTTTAGGAGGAGGATAGCGGGCTATCTGACGAGGGAAAACGGGGAAAAAGACCGAAAGAAAACGCAAAAATGACCTGATAATATTTTCTAATTGGAAAATTTAGACAGGTTCTAAAAGATTTTCGCCGCTATTTTTCCGACAAGCGGCATATCAGCATGTCTTTTCCACCACAAAACTCGTTTCGGAGTATATGTAAGAATCCTGAAAAAAGAATACTTCCAATCATATCTGCGATAAGGCAAAGGATACAGATTTATTTCTGTAAAAAAACTCAGGCACATTTTAATAAATTCATCCTCCATGCGTTTCCTGACCAACAGCCTGATTACGCTTACCACCAAATAATCTATTTTTCTATCCAATCCGCTTCCGACAAAAGAATCAGACAACTCCTGACGGTAAATACTTAATCCGTCAATCACTTTCAGATGATCATAAAAGCGCTTTTCTTCATATTCTTTTCCCTGTTTATTGATTACAGATTCACTATTATAACAGTAATAATAAAGCAACACCGGTAAAAACGTAACCGTCTCGGCAACACAAAATGCCCGTGATACAAAATCCTCATCCGAATGTGCTATTTTTTCCTGAAATTTCAAGTTATTTTTAAGCACAAACCTTCGATTAAAAAAATATCCCCAAAGAATACCCAACGGTTGCTGCATATTCATATATTCTGCACCGGACATCTCCCTGCAATAAGGAAACAATTGGTTACTATACGGTTTCTCGTTTCCTTCCGAATCGATTTTTAAATAATCGAACCCGATAATATCCTGTTCATATTGAGAAATCAGCAAAGACAACAAATGAGAAAAAGATGCCGTATTGATATAATCATCGGCATCGACGAACATGATATAACGGCCTTTAGCATAATTCAGCCCCAAATTCCGAGCTCCTCCCGGACCGGCTTTGCGTCGATGATAAACGTGCAACTGCGGTATTTGTTCTTCCATCTTCTGCAACACTTCCAAACTCCGATCCGAAGAACTGTCATCTACCGCTATAATCTCATAACTACCCTCCGGAACTGTAGAAGATACAATACTTTGCAAACATCTCTCTATATAGGATTCCGCGTTATAAACGGGAATAATAATACTGATCTCAAGCATAACTCAGGATTTGGAAACGAAGATACATTTTTTTCACGACTTTCCCATAAGCTGAATAAAAAAGCTATCTTTGTCAATCAATCGGGATGTTTATGAAAATACTGCTATTAGGGGAAGCCAGCAATTTGCATTGGACATTGGCCGAAGGTCTCCGATCCCTTGGGCATCAAGTTACAGTCATATCCGACGGCAGCGTATGGATGAATAACAATCGTGACATCTCTCTGAAACGTAAAAGTTACAATCTTTCCGACACGTTACGCTATGCAGGGTCGCTCATATACCATCTGAAAGACCTGACAGGATACGATATCGTACAAATAAAAAATCCCTGCTTTCTCGATCTCAAGGCAAGTTCTTGCTATCATATTTTCAAATTTCTCAAAAGACACAACAAGAAGATATTTTTAGGAGCTTTCGGGACAGACCACTATTGGGTAAAATATTGTCTCGATAAAAAAACATTCAGATATTCGGACTTTTATATAGGAGACCGTTTCAACACATATATTCCGAATAATGAAAAGATTATCCGGGAATGGATATCCGGCGAAAAAGCCGAAATAAATAAAAAAATGGCAGAAGAAGCAAACGGAATATCATGCTGCCTATATGAATATTATATTCCCTATTATTCTGAATTCAAAGAAAAAGCGAAATACTTGCCGTTACCGATAAATCTGCAAGAACACCCGCTACGGAACATTCCGAAATACCCCGAACAGGTACAATTTTTTATCGGAATACAAAAAGACCGCAATGAATTAAAAGGGACAGACCGAATGCTCAATGTATTGCAAAAGCTGGCAGAAGATTATCCGGATATAGTAAAAATGGCTAAAGCCGTCTCTGTCCCTTATCAAGAATATAAGCAAATGATGTACAACTCCGATATTCTGTTCGACCAACTATATTCATATACTCCAGGTATGAACGGGTTGATCGCTATGGCGAAAGGGTTGATCGTTATCGGCGGAGGAGAGCCGGAAATGTACGATCTCATGGGAGAGCAAGAAAACAGACCTATTATCAATGTTTTACCGGACGAACAGGACATTTACCAAAAAGCTCGGTCATTGATAATGCATCGGGAATTGTTAGAACAATTATCTTTAGACAGCCGCCGCTTTGTAGAAAAACATCATGATCACATCAAAGTAGCCAGCGAATATCTTCATTTCTGGGAATCCCGATAATCTATCTCGTCGCACGTTCGTATAAAATACCCTTAACAAGCCAAATATAGTATTTGAAAAGCGATACCGGTCGTTTTTCTCCTTTTCTGAAAGCCTGCCAAGTAAATTTCACCATTGCCGGGAAAGCCAACCAGCCCTTAAAGTGGTGGCACAACGCCCCCATAGTCATTGCCGCACGCAAAGTAAAAGCACTGCTATCGCCATTAGACATGCATGGATGAAGAACAATATATTTAGGGAAAAAACGGGCTTGCAACCCTTGTTTCAAACAGGCATCGACAAACATAAGTTCTTCTCCTCCGGATAACCGGGCACTTCCCAACCCGAACCGTTCGTCAAACCATATTCCCTTTCGCTTCACCGTTTCCACTCTAAAAGCTATTTCAATAGAACTCGGAGCATACCCTTTCCATCGAGTATAAGATTTCTCTACTAAAGGATATTTTTTATATTCCGGCTCTCCGTCAGGAGTCTTTGTTTTAAAGAATGCAAGATCTATCTCTGTGTGAGATCGAAAAGTTTCTAAAATCGTATCGAACGTATCTTCAAAATAAAAGAGATCGTCATCGGCAATAAGTGCGATTCCATCATTGACAAACGACATCGCATGATTGCGGTTTCGGCATAGCCCCCTACCCGGTAAAGTAACTATCCGTACATCTTTCCGCCTCAATGCATCGGGAATAAGCGAAAGAAATTTCTCATCGCTATACTGAAAAGAAATAACATAACGTATATCTTCCCGCTCGGGTTTCAATAAATGCGGTACTCGTGTTATTCCATCGTCCAGCGTACAAACCAAAACATGTAATACCATAACTTTTAATTTCATTTACCGTTTTTTCAAGCGACCTACCCATCGATCAGCCCAATTGTATAGTCTCGGACTTATATAAAAAAGAAAACCTTCTATCTTATTTTTACATCCTCCGCGACGATATAATACTCTACAAAATGATATTTTATACGCCGATATATGTGTATAAAATACTTTTCGTTCACTCAAAGACAGGCTATCGCTCGACCGCACCGCCGTACATATACATGCTCCCACTATACGATTTATATACAATGCAATCTTGTTATGCTCTTTACCGAAAACGATCAAACGTTCAGCTACCGTTACCAAATCGAGACAACGTTGCAAAGATGCTTTTCGGGTTGTCGAACCCGGACGGCAATATACATAATAAACAGGATAGCGACTATATAAAACCGATTTAGCATAAAAGAGCGCACGAGGAATAAATTCAGTATCCTCATGTACAATTCCTTCTACAAAACGTAACTTATGGCGTAACAGTAATTCACGACGCCACAAATAGAGGCAAATGGCCAGATTATTATTCAATACTTTGAAAAAATCGAGTCCGGAAAAAATTTTATCGGCAGGTGTACTTCTAAATTTTTCCTGAAAACTCTTTCCATCGGTATTTATACGATCTATCGCCAATACTTCGACTCCTCGATCATCGAACAATGCCAACAAACGTCCCAAACAATTGTCTTCTATCCAATCGTCACTATCCACAAACCAAATATATTCACCCTGAGCCCTGCTCAATCCGTAATTACGGGCTGCTCCTTGTTTTTTATTGTTCTGAGTCAATACGACAACGTTGGCATGCTCCATCGCATAACGTGATAAGATGACATTACTGCTATCGGTCGAACCGTCATCTACGACAATAATTTCATAGCTATCGGCAGGGATGTCTTGCCGCAAACAACTTTGCAGGCAGCGGTCTATGTACTCCTCGCCATTATATACCGGTATAATTATCGATAACCTTACCATATATCAATTTATTTATCACCATTTCCGTCCGGTTTATTCAATATCCTCCAACCGAGTCTCTTTTTCAGCATCGTTATCGAATAAATCACTGACATGCCCGTAAACAACCATGCTGCTAACATATACCAACCGGTTTGTCCGAACCGACAGAATGCGAATACGGGCAGACAAATCGAAAGCACAGCCATCAGCACCCGATAAAACGAATGCTCGAATTTCAATTTATAATATCGCCGGCACAAAAACCACATACCTGTTCCGTAAAGAAAAAAACTCATCAAATAAGCGATGCCGATTCCTTCAAGTCCCCAAAACATATATGCCGTTATATTCAGAACAAAAGACACTGCATCTGAAAGAAATTCCGTAATCATGAATAACTTTCCCGCACCTCTTGCAAGCAGCACAAACCCCATAGTCCACGAGACCGCCTTAAACAAAACCCCTATAATCGCCCACGATATATAATCCCCTATCCGCAAAAAATCTGTCGTATAAAGAATCCTGATAATCCAAGACTGACAGACAAGAAACAGACAGACGATAGGCAACAAAATAAGCAACGAGGCTTCAGCCTGTCTCGACACCTGTTCTCCGACCAGTTTCCGGTCATCGGCTATTGCAGCCAAACGAGGATAATATTCTGTTCCCATAGCCGTAAAAACCAATCCGACGTAACGAGTTATCAAAGTATATCCGGAAGTATAATACCCGACATCCGCAACTCCGGAATGAGCATTGAGCCAAGCGATAAAAAGATAATTCAATAATGTCGTTACAAAACCGCTTACTGTCATATAAATACCGAGCATAACCATGGGCTTTCCCCTATTCCATGTTTCTCCTACCGACAATTTGGCTGCTTGTACCGGTATTTTCCGGCTATAAATCCACGCAAAAAACAAACTTGTCAGAGCAACAAGAATCAAAGACGGCACAATACCTTCTATACGCCAAAAATAATACATCGGCAGAGACAACAATAATGCGACGACAGCCCCCCAAACACTGCTTTTCGCAAGAACCTTTATCTGTCCCAATCCCTGTAAGACAGCCTGTTCTCCTGAAGACAGGGCATTGAAAAGCAAAGCGCATGAAAGCCAAACGAACCCCCAGATATGCCGATCGTTGTCGAAAGTCAAACGACTCAATAAAGGAGCAAACGACAAAACGACCACAGCCCCGGCCAAACCCACAAACCAAGACCAGCGCCGAACGACAGTTATCACCTCCGACAACCTGTGTTCGTTTTTCTGCGACACGGCTTTCGAAACATCCCGTACCGTACTTTGACGCAAACCCAGTCCGGTAACGGCTGTAATCATCTCAAGCGCAGCATTATATAAATTTATAATACCTACCCCCTCCGCTCCCAGCCATATTGCAATAAACTTTACTTTCACAAAAGAACAAATAATGCCGATAAGCTGTACTCCGCCGAATAATCCGGTAGATTTTACAATGCGTCGATATGTTGAAACAGAGTCCTTTTCTGACATTATTCTATTTTATTTTTCATATTCCGGAAACCAAATTTCATAATAACCGTCAGTCCAAACCTTAAGGTATTTATTCTTTTGCAAAAAGCTATTTATCAGAAGATTCTTTCCCTTATTCGCATTATTTGCCATATAATCATCCGAATAACCATCCGGCCAATCGATCCACAGTCCTTTGAATTTCTGAAGCACGACTACCGGAAGATCCTGACGCTCTCTACCGGCACGGGACAAAGCTCCTTCCAACAGATCCTTATCGTATAAATAGAGCCACGGATTATAAGCATAAGGTTTTGTCCGTGTTAAATAATGCAACATCGGAGAGTTATCATAAATCAACGTATAGTCTCCCTCCGAGACATATCCGCCCAATGCAGAAAGCACTTCCTGAGATACAGAAGCTCTTTTTTGAGAAGTATAAATTCCCCTTAAAAAGGGATGATCGACCGAATAGATTTTCTTAAAACGCGATCCTTGATCGAAATAGGTATAACTTATATGTCTCTGAACCGATAGACAGACAAACAATATCAACAAAATCGATCCCGTTTTTCTCAACATACGATTTGAAATCCCCCTCGAAACCGGCAGCTCCCGAACCTCCTTTTCCGAATAAGCTACAACCAACGGCAAAGTCAAAAACATCGAAAATCTGCCCACGAGATCAACAGCTCCGTCACTCCCCAAAGGTTGAACGATCAAGAACATCCCGGCAGCAAAAGCCACTGTTTTTATTACTGGAGGTTCTTTCCACAATATAAACAGGACCGTAGCTAACGAAAGGAAATAGAGCAAATATAAAGCTCCATAAAAATATAGGAACAAAGAAAGAACAAGAACTGCAGAGATACCGATCATTTTGACGAATACTCTATTTCGGTATCTTTTTATTAAATAAAAGAACGTCGTACCCCAAAGCGCAAAAAACAGACCGGTAAACCCTATTTCTAAATATTGTCCGGCTGTTGTCCTGAACATCGAATAAACATTATGAGAGCTCCCAGAAGATCGACCTATATGAAATATCCAATCGAGACATGTAAAGAAAGGTTGTAAATGTCCGGCTTTCCACATGAACGAAAAGACTAAAAAGAATGTCAGAAAATATCCCGTCAAAAAGTAAGCCATGACTCGAACAGTCCACTTCATTCTTTTTCGAAAAATCCATGCCTCATAAAGAATCATCAAAATAAATAAAACTCCGAGAATATTCGGAATACGGGTAAATGCATTTACTGCAAACGCCATTCCCGCCCCGATAATCCAACCTTTATTATTTTCAGAACGCATACCCTTCAACAGCAAGCCTATACCACATACATATAATAATGCGCTGACATTGTTATAATAAAGGCTCGACACATCATCAAAAATGTACAGAACAGCCATAGCAACCCCGACACGGACAGCCCAAAGCGGCAAGTACGGTTTTAAAATACGGCAAGTAAACGCCGCTGTCAAGATAATTATCAAAACTCCGGCAAAACGCATCAGTAACAAGCCGCCGTCAGGAAATAGAGAATAAAGCGATCCTCCTAATATCCCCGCAAACCAATACATAAATGCATACGTCACCGATTCAGGATCATTAAAAATCTGTTGATAAAATGTCATAAAGAAACCTTCATCGGCAAAATCAAGGCCTTGTGGAATAAATATGAGCCGAAATAAGAACAAAATCGATAAAAATACCCACTGCGGTATTTTCTCGATCGCCAATATCATATCACTCTTTCTGCCCATTCGTTTAAATTCAAGGTTAATCTTCGGTTACCAACTCAATTCATACGTATCATATACGATTCCTCGCCCTCCGAATCCCTCTTTTTGAGCGATCAATCCGGAATTAAGGAAGTATCCTTTATCCTCCGTAGATTGTCCAAAATCAAAGACCTCCCTGTCTGAATAACGATCGGTAATCAAATAATGGAACAACAAGTCGAGAGCTCCGAGCTCTTTTCCTTCAGAAGATGCGGATATATATTGCGAATGAACCCACTTATCCATTTCGAAAATTACACAACCGGCGACAACCCGTTCTCCCTTACAGGCTGTAAATAACCGTATATTATTCGGGAAACGACTCCTCAGAAGGGATATTTCTTCCACAGTATGCACCGGTCGCTTATGATAACGATCCGACAAATTTTCTGATAATACTTGCCAGAAACTTTCTAAATCAGAAGATTCCTGCACGGTAATTCCAAAAGATAAGGCTTTTCTTATTCCTCGTCGGCGTAACTGACTGAAAGGCATCCTGCATGAAAGAGAAACCGTCGTCGAAAGATTACGGGCAACCAGCCTTGCATTATTCCTGAACAATGCATATAAATCCTCCTGTGAGGGATACCGATGATAAATATCCGGAATACATTTATACACTAATTTAGAAAAGCCCCGTTCCGACAGCCAAGAAGACAACAGAGAAAAAATACCCAATACCCTATCTGCCGTACATTTTGAAGACAATATCAAACCTCCGTATGTCAATCCCTGATGAGACCAAAGAATATCGCCCTCCCGATTAGCAGGTAACACGGCGATCAACTTCCCTCTATAACGAAACAATAAAGAATTATCGATAAACCTGTCTGAATGATAATCCATATAGTTCCGAAAAAAAAGAAACGTCCCGTTTCTGGAATTTGCAATAAAACAATCCCATTCAGGCTGTAAAGCCGGAATATATTGCTGTATTTCGATCCGGTTTTCCATATTACCTGATTATTATTTGTTCAACCACGGTTCAGGGTTAAGTTTAGTCGTCTCTTTCCAAAGCTGAAAATGCAGTACGGTACGGTTATTCTCCTCCGGATCGGAATAAATTCTTCCGATAGATTGTCTTGTAGTCACTTTATCTCCAGCCTTTACAAAGACCTCACTAAGATTAGAATAGATCGTCAAGTAATTTCCGTGTCGGATAATTACAGAACTATTATAGCCCGGCATCACGAATACTCGAGTCACCACACCATTGAATACAGAACGGGCTGTCGTTCCCGGCGTCGTCTGTATATCTATACCGCTACTGTTTACCTGCACATATTTCAACTCCTGATGCTGCTGTTGTCCGAAATGTCCTACAATCATATATTTGCCCGATAAAGGCATCGGTAAACGTCCTTTATTCTGAGAAAAGCTATTCGACAACTCAAGCTCATCCTTAGTCATGGCATAACCGCCTTTTGTCTGAGATTTCCGAACCTCCCCAGCAGAAACAGAACCTTTTTTCCCTGATTTCTTATCGGCATTTGCCGCTTTTTTAGCTGCTTCTGCCGCACGTCTTGCCTCTTCGGCAGCCTTACGAGCCTCCTCAGCAATCAACTGTTCGATGCGACGATTCAAAGCGGCAGCCTGTTTTCTCTGAGCATTCAGTTCTTTTTGAAGTTCTTTTTCCTTCTTCTTAAGATCTGCCACAACCTCTTTCTGCGACTCCTCTTTCTGTTTCAACTTATTTGCAGCATCGGTACGTTTTCCCAATACCGCATTTTTTTCAGACCGGGTTTTAGCCAATTCTGCTTTCTTCTTTTCTAATTCTGCCTGTTGCTCAGAAATCTTTATCGCCTCTTTCTTCCTCCAAGCCGAATATTCCCGTAAATAACGAATCCTTCGATAAGACTGATTTAAAGAACTCGACGAAAAAACAAACATCAAAGTTTCATAACCCGAATTTCTACCTGCAATTCCCCGTATAGCCTTGGCATAAGCCTCTTTCTTGGCATCCAATTCCTTCTCAAGCCTGGCTATCGTTTCATTAATTTTTCTCTCTTGTTTATTAATATTCGAAATTTCGGCATTTAAAGCCGCGATCACTTCCTTATGTTTCGTTATCTCAGCCGTCAACTTATTCAATTGATGCAAAGATTGGAGAGCCGACTTTTTCGTAGTCTTCAACTCCTTATCGGTCTTCGCAATAGATCGCAACGCTTCTTTCCTCTGTTTCTGCAAATCTTTTACTTTTTTAGACGATTGAGCAACAGAGGTCACGGCAACCACAGCCATCAAACAAATTATCAATATACGCCTCATCATTTCAAAAACATATTTAACAAATCACGTACCGATACTCTCTTATATTGTGAAGACACCGAAAAATCTACATTGAAAGTCTTGTTCCATTCCGGAGAAATATTCTCCATTTTAAGAGTCAAGCTCTTATTTCCTATCCCACTTGTCCGGACCTCCATTTCCGAAGGAAACCAAAATTCTCCTTGATTCGTAAATTTCGAATAGCTCCATGTCATCTGCATTTGTCCGGATATATCCAAAGCTCGTGTTTCCCTTAAACGAGCCAACTCATCCAAATCAAATAAACATGAAAAACGAGACATATCTTTTATAGAAAAACTCCAGTCCGATTTTTCTCTTATCCAAGAAAAATTCCGGTAATCCGATATATCCAAATGACTTTTCCCAAATAAAAAAGGTCTTCCCAAAAACAACGCCTGTATAGTAGAAAGAGACAGATCGACCGGCAATTTCGATCTATATGCCGCTAAAGATTCAGCGACATAGCGTTTCCCCATTTTATCCAAAATCCAGATACTGTCATTCGTCAGTCGAACGCGGAACATTTCGATTCCTAAAAACGGTTGAACCGATATTTGCAAAATCTTATCCTTTATTATACGTATCGTCGCTTTACTCTTCAAATTTCCCGCACTTGTGGTTATCACCAAAGATGTTTTCGCAGAGTAAGACGTATAATCCGGACTATTTTTCAGGCAATCGGCAAAAACACGTTTTTCCGACTCCGACTGTTCTCCGGATATTTTCGTTTTTTCTCCGATATGGGAAGTCTTACATCCGACAAACATAATTCCTAAAGCCGTAATCACAGCCCAGACGAATCTTCTCATTCTTCGTAATATTTTTTATCCTTTATTTTCTGAGGTAACATTTTAGAGTCGCTACCCTTCTCAAGGGCATTATTCCAATACTCCAAAGCGCCATCGACATCCCCCGTCATAAACAATACATCTCCATAATGTTCCAACAACGCAGCACTGTCATTTCCACCCTTATCCAATGCACTTTTCAAATATATCTTTGCCAGTGTATAATTTCCCTGTTGAAAAAATACCCACGCATACGTATCGAGATAAGTCGGATTATCAGGCTCTTGTTTAACGGCATCTCCACTCATCCTCTCTGCTTTCGATAAATCTTTTTTCTGAAGAGCCAAATAATAACTGTAATTATTCAAAACCCCGATATTTCCGGGATTATATTCTAAAGCCTTATCGAATGCAGCATAAGCAGAATCCGGCTGCTGCGCCTGATAATAGGTATCGCCTATTTGTCCGTACAAATCAGAAATAAGAGCGCGATTTTCAGGATTGGTATGCTTTAACCCCGTTCTCAACGTCGCAACGGCCTTCTCGTACTCTTTTTTCATCATATAAGACGAACCTAAATAAATATATAAAACAGCCTCATCGGGTAAATAAGAAAGGGCTTTTTCTCCTGCAATAATAGCATCATCATATTTTTTCTGATCTAAAATAGCACCTATCAATTGTTGCCAATATTCTAAACGTACAGGAGCTAAATCTACAGCAATCTGCATCTGTGCGACGGCATCGCTCTTTTTCTGTCGTATCCACAATACATCAGCATACAATTTATGAAGTTCCTCTTCTTGAGGATGCATTTCGAGCAATGCGGAAAACATCGCATCCGCTTGGTCCAGGTTCTCTTTTTTCTGCAACAACTCCGAAAGGAAACCTGTCAGTATTTTTTGTTTAGTCTCTACATCCAGATTTTTACTCAGCAAAGCATCCAGAATTTGGTTCTGATAAGCCTCTTTATCCCCCTTTTTATTGTAATAGTTGGCTTTAGACACCATCAAATATGCATTGTCCGGCTCTATTTCACCGGCATGTTGATATACTTTCCAAGCATCTTCATCTCGATTCGAATCAAGATAAAGATCTCCCAATAAAATAAGATAAGTAATATCTTTCGGATGAGCATCGATCAAACGCTGCACTTCGGCAAAAGCCTTGTCATCTTGTTTTAAGGCCTTATACAGTTTTACTTTTTGAAGGATTATAGGTTCTACGACACCCATCGATTGTTCCAATTGATTGTACGCATCAATAGCCTGCCGAAAATCTCCCTTTTGCGCATATACCTCCGCCAACATATAATTCAACTCCGGTTTATTAGGATTATATTCTATCATCCGTCGAATCAGAGAAATCGCCTGCTCAGCATCACCGAGATTCTGTGCAAGATTGGCAGCCATAACATTGTACCAATAGTTATCGGGACTTTTCTCGGCAGCTTCTTTTAAACAATCATAAGCAAGCTGCGGCTTTTTTAAATGCAGGTAATAATTGGCTAAATTATATTTGACAACAGCACTCGACGTATCTATCGCCGCAGCTTGCTGCAACAAATCAAATGCAGCATCTTGTTTCCCGAGATTTTTCATTCGGTCGGCTTCCAGAAAAAAATAGTCGAATTTGCGTTGGTCCGATTCGGACAACCCCCTTCCGATATCTGTTTTTTTTCTGCCGAAATTACGACTACTTCCGCAAGAAAAACAAACAGACAATAACGCCAGACATACCAATAAACGACAACCTATATATTTCATTTACATAATATTGTATTAAAAACACTCTTATTTCACACCTGTATGTCCAAAACCTCCCGTCCCCCGATCACTATCTTCAAGGGTTTGCACTTCTACCCAATCTACCCGGCAATACTCCTTAACAACCATTTGACAAATGCGCTCACCATCATGAATGACAAAATCTTCGTTTGAAAAATTAATCAAAATAATACCGATCTCTCCTCGATAATCGGCATCGATCGTACCCGGAGAATTGAGAATTCCTATTCCTTTTTTCAATGCCAGTCCGCTACGAGGACGTATCTGGGCTTCATATCCTTCGGGAAGTTCGATATATAGTCCTGTAGGAATCAGGACTCGCTGCATCGGTTTAAGTACCACAGGTTCATTCAAGTTGGCACGAATATCCATTCCGGCAGCATGCTCCGTACCATATTCCGGTAATTTATGCCTCGATCGGTTAACTATCTTTACTTTAACTTCCATAATCAACTATTTCCTGTTTATTTCAATCATGTTTTCATTATCGAAAACAAAATATATCAACTTGCGAAAATAACGAAATATGCTTAAACTATCTTTCTATTTTTTTATTTTTAATGCTTTCTCTAAACTATTTTCTATAAAAACAACCGATTCCACTCAATTATTCTGCAATTTCAGCCTTGTCATAAACATCCGACTTTAAAAACCAACCTCAATTAGAAATAAGACTAAGAGTCTGTCTAAATTTTCCGACAAAAAAATACTATCAGGTCATCTTTACGTTTTCTTCCGGTCTTTTTTCCCGTTTTCTCTCGTCAGATAGCCTGCTATCATCCTCGTAACATCCTCGAAAGAAACTTTCAAATCTGACCCGAGTAAAATTGAGACAGACTCTAAAGAGAGACACGATCATATATCGAGGTATTATTTTTTTTGTATTTTTGCCAAACAACATCGTATTCGAAACAAAATGAAATATACAGAATCCAAAATGTCGTGGGAACGTTTACTCTCCTCGAAACGATTCGGACTGGAACGTTATCACGAAGAACGACAACATTCACGTTCCGATTTCCAAAGAGACTATGACCGCCTTGTTTTTTCTGCTCCGTTCAGAAGATTGCAAAACAAGACCCAAGTATTTCCTCTTCCCGGAAGCGTATTTGTACATAATCGTTTAACTCACAGTCTCGAAGTTTCATGTGTCGGCAGATCATTAGGTAACAATGTTTCGTCTGTTCTACTCGAAAGATATTCAAATGAACCTTGGGCAGGGAAACTACACGGTATCGGAGCTATTGTCGCCGCCGCTTGTCTGGCACACGATATGGGAAACCCGCCTTTCGGACATTCCGGAGAAAGAGCTATCGCCACTTATTTTTCAGAAGGAAACGGTCTCAGCTTAAAAAATAAACTGGGAACAGACGAATGGAAAGACTTGACCCATTTTGAAGGGAATGCAAATGCTTTTCGATTATTGACTCATCAATTTAACGGACGACGAGCCGGAGGATTCGTTATGACTTATTCGACTCTGGCATCGATCGTAAAATACCCTTATGCATCGAATCTTGCAGGGGAAAGAGGAAAGTTCGGTTTCTTCACTTCCGAGGCTGATGATTTTGTCAAAGTAGCAGATACTTTAGGTATGTTGCGTATGGACATTCCCGGAATACGATACTGCCGGCACCCGCTCGTTTACTTAGTAGAAGCGGCAGACGATATCTGTTATCAAGTAATGGACATAGAAGATGCTCACAAACTCAAAATATTAACGACCGAGAAAACCAAAGAACTATTTCTCGGGTTCTTTTCGGATTCCCGATTGAAACACATTCAGGAAACATTGAATATTGTATCGGACATTAATGAGCAAATCGCTTACCTACGCTCTTGCGTCGTAGGGGTATTGGTAGATGAATGTTCTCGAATTTTTTGTGAAAGAGAAGAAGAGCTCTTGAAAGGAGAATTCGATGGCGTACTTATGGATCACATTGGAGAAATTCCACGAAATGCTTACAAAAATTGTTCTGATGTAGCTTATGAACACATCTACAAAGCTTCGGACGTTCTGGATATAGAACTTGCCGGTAACCGTATCATTTCCGTTCTATTGGATAAACTGATCGACGCGGTCATCAATCCCGGTAAAGCATACTCGCAGCTGCTGTTAAACAAAGTGCCGGGACAATACGAAACTCGAAACGAAAACATCTATAAAAGAATCCAAGCCGTTATCGACTATATTTCCGGCATGACAGACGTATATGCACTGGATTTATACCGGAAAATAAACGGGATGAGTCTTCCGGCCTTATAACCAATAACAAACAACAATGAAACGAATATATTTTTTCATACTATCTTTTCTCTTTACTACGACATTGCTTTTCGGTGCAGAATATACCATCGAAACCATCCCTAACGTACATTTACAAAATGCTAAGGCATTCGTAAGCAATCCGGACGCAATACTATCTCCTTTGACGGAACAGCAAATGAACTTACTGTTGGACTCTCTTCAAACGAAAACAAGTGTCGAAGTCGCCGTCGTAGCAGTAAATTCCATTGGGGATGCCGATATAAAGCAATTCGCTACCGCATTATTCGGACATTGGGGTATAGGAAAACGGGAAAAAGATAACGGACTACTGATACTATTCGTTTTAGACCAACGTAAAATCACATTCGAAACAGGATACGGATTGGAAGGTATTTTACCGGATGCTATCTGCAAACGCATTCAAACCCGATACATGCTCCCTGAATTTAAAACAGGAAATTACGATAAAGGAATGTTACTGGGATTGAACGCCATATATCACAGATTAAGTACTCCGGAAGCCCGAAATGAATTATGGGTACAAAATCAATCTGCACAAGAAGACTGGGGTAAAGTATTATGGTATTATGCAATCACATCCCTTCTATTTTCCATGATATTACTCTTTATGGTACGATCATCCGTGAAATCATCGAAAGCAAAAGACTACTACGAACAATACAGAACCTTGTCCGGATATAAAAGTACTCTGGCCGTACTCTCTTTTATTTTTCCTGTTTTCGTATTATTTCTGTATATTTGGATTTCGATCCGATTAAAACGGCTCAGAAATAAACCTCGAAAATGTAATCGATGTGGAGCAAAAATGAAAAAACTTAATGAAGAGGAAGATAATCGTTATTTAACTCCACAAGAAAACACCGAAGAAAAATTACAGTCGGTCGATTATGACGTCTGGCTATGCGACCAATGCGGAAATACAGAAGTCTATCCGTATGAAAACCGTTACACCAAATACAGCACCTGCCCGCAATGTCATGCAAAAGCCTACAGCTTAGACCGAGATCGCATACTAATCGCACCTACTCCGTTTTCAACCGGAACAGGAGAGAAAACATATCATTGCGCACACTGCAATTTTCAGAAAAAAAGCACTTATATAATACCGATGATTATCGTCGCATCCGGAAATAATCGAAGAGGAGGTGGTGGTTTCGGAGGTTTCAGCGGAGGAAGTTTCGGTGGCGGCCGATCCGGAGGCGGAGGAGCAACATCCGGATGGTAATTTATATGCATATTTATTCCATATCACCCTATTCTATACAAATAGAAATATTCTAAAATCAAAAATAGATTATTTTATAAACCGATTCCGGAGAGCATCAATTCCCGACAAAAGTACACCATTAACAAACAAAGAGCCACAAAATGCCATAAGCCTATTTTCTCTCTCCTATATGCATTTCCCCTAATATAGGTCTAATTATTGAGTAAATATACAAAGAGATAAAAATATAAATAATATTATTGCAAAGCTTTGTATTATAAACACATAATATAAGTTAAGAAGAATCATTCTAAATAATAAAATTATTATTTTAGGATAATTAACACTGTATTTCTATACAAATATCTATATTTGCACACCATTTTAAGCATTATCTAAAATATCACAAATGTTTATCATGTTACTAAAATGCGAGAAATAAGTAAGAAAACGGTTAAAACTGATAGAAATTTACAACAATCGATTCGAATAAATCAAATAAGTAACATCCGGTAATCGGATATAAATTTCAATATAAATAAACAGTCGAAAGGACATAACCTAAACTGTGTTATCGGTATTATTTTTCAGCGAAGTTTTTTGATTTTAAAATATGCTACTTACTAAACTATAATTTCTTAGAATATTACTCATGCAAAAATATCTTTTTATTTTTTTGGTATGTTTATTCTCCGTACTCCCGTTATTTTCTCAAAATAATGATAAGGATACAAAAAACTCAAAAGAAAAAACTTCAAAAGAAAGAATTTTCATGGGAGTTGTAAAAGATCAGTCGGGTGAACCTCTTCCGGGAGCTGTGGTATATGTCAAAAGCAAACCGGCATCAGGAACTTCGACAGATGCATACGGAAATTTCATATTAAAAAATATTCCGGAAGGTAAGCAAATCATCATTATCAGTTGTTTGGGTATGGAGCCCAAAGAATTTACTTTCACCGGACAAAAATCTGCGATAATCGTTCTGGAAGAAAAGGTAAAAAAGATACAGGATGTCGTGGTTACCGGTATCTATGTCCGTAAAAAAGACAGTTTTACCGGTTCGGCAACAACTTATTCAAAAGAAGATTTAAAGACAATCGGTACAAAAAACCTAATTCAAAGTTTGAAAACTTTAGAACCCTCCCTAAGAGTAATGGACAATAACACTTGGGGTTCTGACCCGAACCGAATGCCGGATATGGAGATCAGAGGGAAAACCAGTATTGTCGGAGAACTTTCTTCAGACTATGACAATACTGCCAACCAACCGCTTTTCATTTTGGATGGAATAGAAGTCACAATAAATGACATCATGAACTTGAATATGGACCGTATCGCCAATGTTACTGTGTTGAAAGATGCAGCATCCACCGCAATATACGGATCAAAATCTGCCAATGGGGTTATCGTTGTGGAAACCGTAAAACCCGAACCCGGACAATTAAGAGTTTCTTACAGTGGAAACTTCCAATTGCAGATGCCTGATCTGACAGGATACAATCTTATGAACGGAGAAGAAAAGCTACAGTACGAACTTCTCGCCGGACGTTACACGGCTAAAGATAATATGGAAAGTCAGGATGCTTTAGACGCCCTTTATTACAGCCGACTGAAAGAGATAAAGAGAGGCGTAGATACTTACTGGTTGTCAGAACCTTTGCGAGCGGTCTTCAATCACTCTCATAATCTATATGTAGATGGAGGGGACAAAGCCATGCAGTATGGTATAGGACTAAGTTATAATGACGAAAGCGGAGTAATGAAAGGTTCTGACAGACAAATCATGAGCGGAAACATCGACCTCACCTATCGTAAGAATTCTTTAATTTTCTCGAACAAGTTCAACGTTGATTTGGTAAATTCAAAGCGGGAACCGGTAGAATTCTCAAAATTTGCCGAAGCAAATCCTTATTACAGAAAAACGAATGACGACGGTACTGTATCGGAACTGTTAGAACCTCTCGAAGTTGCAGGAGAACCGATCTATAACCCACTATATCTTTACAACATCGTTAACAATGATGTGACCGATGACATCACTCTACGAGACAATTTCAGCATTATATGGCGATTTCTTCAATCGTTTCAATTGAGAGGCCGTATAGGAATCAGTAAGTTAATCTCTCAAAATGAAGCATTCAAGTCTCCGAGCCATCCGGATTTCACAGGTGTAGACAAAAAAGGCTCTTATTCTAAAAATGACAGTGAAACTTTTTCTTATAACGGAGATATTACCCTGACTTACGGTAAAGTCATTAAAGACAGACACCAAATAAATGCCGTAGGAGGATGGACATTTAGTGAAAAAAGCACCAAAAACTCAGGATATTCCGTTTACGGATTTACCAGCGATTTACATCAAAATCCTCAATTTTCTGCTGGATTTGACGAGGGAGCAAAGCCTACTTACAAAAACGCGACAAGTCGATCGACAAGTTTCTATTTAAACGGGAACTACTCATACAGGAATAGATATATGGTCGATGCGAGTTTACGTTTCGACGGATCGTCTGTATTCGGAGCTCAAAAATTATTCACATCAACTTGGGCAGCAGGTATTGCATGGAATATCAACAACGAACGATGGTTTCAAGTCGATTGGATCGACCTTTTGAAACTGAGATTCTCTATCGGTAACCCGGGCAACCAAAACTTCGATGCTTATCTTTCGTCCGGAACATACATTTACAACCCCGAATATCAAAACCATTTCGGGACAAGTGCGATTATAGAAAAATTTGCCAACAAAGGGCTGGAATGGCAAAAGACGATCGACAAAAACTTCGGTATAGATTTTGAATTTCTGGATAGTCGACTGCGAATAGGTGGAGATTATTATTATAAAGTAACCGATCCTCTTTTAGTCTCTATCCCTATGCCTCCTTCTGTCGGGACAGACAAGATATATACCAATTTTGGCGGACAGATTTCCAAAGGTTTTTCCGGAACAATCAGTTATACAGCAATAAAACGTCCCACGACACGATTAAACTTCAATCTTACTTTCAGCAACGGAACTTCCGAATACTTCAATATCGGTAACAAACTTGACTTTATGAACGAAAAAGGAAGCAGTACATCCCTACGTCGTTACTATGACGGAGCAAGTCCTGACGATATATGGGCGGTACGTTCGGCAGGTATAGATCCGGCAACAGGACGTGAAATTTTTATCAAGAAAGACGGAAGTTACACATTTCAATACGATGCAAACGATGAGGTTGTTGTAGGATCTACGGCAAAAGATCTCGAAGGAGTTTTCAGCGTATCGTTCTATTATAAACAGTTTTCCGCATCTGTCAACTTACGTTACCAATTAGGAGCACAAACTTTTGCTTCTGCTTTATACAACAAAGTCGAAAATATAACAGAACAGGGAATGTATTATAATCAAGATAAAAGAGCCCTGTACGATCGTTGGCAGAAACCGGGCGATAAGGCAAAATTCAAGGCAATCGACAATTTTGAAAGTACTCCGATGTCTTCCCGTTTCGTAATCAACGAAAACGTACTATCCGGTGAATCTATCAGTTTCGGTTACGAAACCGCAGGTAAATGGGTACGAGCAATGAAAGCTCAAGGTGTTTCTTTCCGTTTGTATATGAATGATATTTTCAGAATATCCTCATTTAAAGAAGAAAGAGGAACTGATTATCCGTTCTCCAAAAGCGTTTCTTTATCTGTAGGTGTACGATTTTAATTAGAAAGGGATTATAGGTTATGAAACAATATGTCATTATTATCACACTAATAACAATACTTTTGGGAGGAAGTTCCTGCAAAGATTGGCTGAAAGTGGATTCGGAAGATCGTATCATGGAAGATGCTCTTTTCCAAAGTGAATCGGGTTTCTTCACCGCATTGAACGGTGTATATGTACACCTGCTAAACACCAATTTATACGGAAGGACTTTAACAGCAGGAACATTCGATATATTAGCACAGTATTACGATACGACAAAACCGTTAAATTCTCATACATACAGGTCTTTAGCAAACTTCGAACTCCAAGCTAAAAAAGATGCGGTAGCAGATACTTGGAAAGAGGCCTATTTCCTGATCGCCAATATAAACATCATACTGGAGCACTGCGAAAACGATCGTTCGGTACTCTCCGATTCTAATTATGAATTGATAAAGGGAGAATGTCTGGCATTACGCGCGATGTTGCATTTCGAGATGTTTCGCATTTTCGGTCCGATCTATTCTTACGAGCCGGGAAAAGTCTGCATTCCATATTCAGATGATACAGAAAAAAATGTAAAGCCTTTATTAAGCGCAATAGATGTCGTAGATAAAATATTAACGGATTTGAACCAAGCCGAAAACTTATTATTAAATGTAGATCCGGTCATTACCAAAGGTCCACAATCCAGTGCCGAAGGAAATAACAGACTGAGATACAGAAATCTTCGTTTAAATTACTTTGCTGTTCAAGCATTAACCGCACGAGTATATCTATATGCCGGAAATACGACAGAAGCCGGGAGATATGCACGGAAAGTCATTGCCGGAGCATCTAAATTTTTCCCGTTCGCAACCCGTGAACAAGTAAACGGACAAGCTGCCACCGGTACTGTGAACCGTGAAGCTGAAGACCGCATATTTTCTTCAGAAGTTTTGTTCGGAGCTTATAATACACAAAGATCTACCGATATATATGACAAGTTGTTTTCTAATAAACTGGAACTTAAAAATCTCCTTACAATGACTGAAAACGGCGTAAAGGCTTTATATGATGATGAAGGAGATTTAAGGACTTGTCACTTTCAGGCTCTACGGGATATTGAAGCAAACGACGGTCGTTTTTTTGTCAAATACGGCTTTGTAACCGACGGTGATTTGGGATATGCATCGATTATTCCCATTTTACGAATCTCGGAAATGTATCTTATCATAGCCGAATGCGAAAAATCTCTCACATGGGTCAACGACTTGAGAAGTGCAAGAAAAGCAGCACAAGTCTCTTCCGGAGGAAGCCTTGACGGAAGTATAGAAGATGAATATGTGCGGGAGTTTATCGGTGAAGGTCAACTATTCTGGTATTATAAACGAAAAGGAATTACAGAAATACCCCGATTATATGACAGGAGTGCAGGAGATATGAAAATAGAACTATCGAACTATCAATTCGATCTCCCGGATAAAGAGTTGGCAGAGCGTGAATAAAATAATGAAAAAGGGAAAAAGAAAATGAAGAAAATCATATTTCTAAATCTTATAGCTATTTTAGCACTATTTACCGGATGCAGGGAAGAGATACCTGAATATTCGGGAACTTCAGGTATATATTTTGCTATGTCCAAAACCAAAGGCGGATTGGATGACAGCAAATTAGACTATACCGATAATACGAGTTTACCGTTTGCCGTATTCGACAAGGAAGACTCCATACTGATTGTCAGAGTAAAAATCATCGGAGAAACAGTTCCGCACGACAGAGAAATTTCTATTGAAGTCGTGCCGGAAAAAAGTACGGCTATCGCCGGAGAAGATTACGAACCCTTACAAGAAAAATATTATGTAAAGGCAAATGAAATCTATGCCCAAATACCGATTCACTTCTATAAAAAAAGTTCATTAAAAGATAATGAACGGACACTTCAAATTCAACTGAAAGAATCAAAAGATTTCAATCTGCCTATGCCATATTGGTTAGCCCCCAACAGCTCTGACAAAACCGGCATAGATGTTATACACCACACGATCTCGATCAGTGATAAATGGGTAAAATTACCGGGATTCAACGAATATTTTTTAGGTCCTTACTCTGAAAAAAAGAATAGGCTTATTTGCGAACTGTTCAATTTGACACTGCTTGATTTCTTAGAGCCCATGTCAACTGTAAAAATAAAAACGTTAGGAATCAAATTCGACCAATACCTAAAAGAAATGGAAGCCAAAGGACAGACCGTTTATGAAGATTATCGAGATTCGGAGGGGAATCTTGTAAAAATGACTGCCGGAGAAGGTATTCAATATTAAAAAAGGATTGACAATGAAATATAATGCTTATCTATTGGTACTTTGCATGTTGTTACTTTCATCTTGTTTCAGAGATAAAGGAAATTACGACTATACGGACATCAATGACATTACCATAGGAGACAAAGGATTTGCCGCCGATACGATTTACAACGTACGGGCAAATGTAGATAGACTGACAATTACACCAGAACTGAATTTTTCATTAGACCCTGAAGAAAAAGGATCTTATAAATATGAATGGGTCGCTGTCGGAACTCAGAAATATCCGGGCGAACGTTTTGTTCTGGGAACTGAACGAAATCTGGACTGCATCATAACCCTTCCGGCCGAAGCGTTCACTCTCTATTTAAAAATAACTGATCAAAACACCGATGTAGTGTTCAGCAAAAGCGTAGAACTGAATGTCAGTACATCATATACTAAGGGATGGATATTGGCCTGCGAAGACGAAGCCGGAAATGTCCGCGTCGATATGTTGTCGATAAGCCGGGATACTCTGCATTTAAAAAATATCCTGACAAACAGCAGTAGTGTCCCACACAAAGACATTAACCTGATATGGGTAGATAATAGCCCCGAATTATATGAAGAACAAGTCTATGTATGTACAGCTCACAATACCTTCAGATACGGACGTGACGAATTTGATCAGCCTACGGAATTGACAATCTTCGACCCAGACCAAAAAGGATATCGCAATAACATTGTTATCACAGATATTCAAAAGCTAAAAGATAAAAGAGGTATGTTTCTCGCTGACGGTAAAGCTTATGTCCTATCCAGTTCGAACGAAGGAGAATTCGGAAATCCGGTCAGCTATTACGAAGAAGAAAGCGGATATAAATATTTTAATATCGGAGACAAAATAGCCTGTAACCGTAGTGGAGAAGATATATCTGCTGCTGTTATCGATCAATTCATTCTATATAATACCGATGATAAAAGATTCACCTATCTAAGGACTTTGGCTAATAGTATGAAAGATTTGGCAGATAGTGATAGCGACAACACTTTCAGTTGGAATACCAAAAAAGATTTTGCTCCCGACGGACTCGATTTTGTAACTACAATCAACTCGCTTTTTGGTAGCGGACAATCTGCGACATTGCTAAAAAATCCGGCTGACGGAAAGTTATACCTCTACACTTACACGATTACACGTACCGGAGGCTCTGCAACTAAAGGCGGGAAATACATGGTTTCAGGGGCAACGAATATAGACCAGTCTGAATTATTCAGTTTAACAAACCGACAAGGATACTTGATATATGCAGCCGGAAATACGTTATACGGTTACAATTTCAGAAACGGAAGTGCAGCTGTCGAACTCCGATCTTTTCCGGGCGAAAAAATCACGGCAATCTTCAACGATGTTATCTCGGATCAGAAAGATCAAGACTTCTTTTATATCGCCACATACAAAGAAGGGCAAGAGAACGGAGGAACTTTAAGAAAATATCAGGTAACCGACTCAGCCGATAAAATAGAAATTATCGATCAGGAAATTTGGGGAGATTTCTCCCGTATAAAGAATATTGCATTTAAACAATTTTAAAAGATCAAAATAACAAATTTATTCTTCAACCAAAATCATTAACTATCATAAATTATGTACAGTATGAAATACAAGTTGTTTGCTTTGTTGATTTCATTATCAGTAGCTCTGCCAGACGCAAATGCGGGATGGTTTAAGCGAAAAAGTAAGAAAAATAAAGGTAAAACCGAACAAACAGCACCAGCAAAGAAAAAAGATAAATTTGCCGATGCCATTCAAAAAGCAACACCTCACGATGGCGTATTTAAAGCATGGGTTACACCTAAAAATGAACTTCTTTTGGAAATAACGCCGAAAAATCTGGATAACCTGTATTTATTGGCAAACCGGGTATCGGAAACCAGTAACAGCTCAAACTTTACCGCAGGAGAAATGTTGGGAGACCCGTTCATGTTCTGCCTTTCCGCAGATACAAGCAACGTATATATGCATACGGTACAAACTTACGATAAAGTAAAAGAAGACGATGCTATCGCTACATCTTTCAAACGGAACTTCAATAACCCGATTTTGAAAACATTCAAAATAAAAGCATCCCGCAACGATACTCTATTAATAGATGTCACCTCTTTTTTCGTATCGAATGAAAAGTGCATCACTCCGATTCGCCAAAGTGTCCGCACAAGAGAAACGATGAGTGCCTCTTATGATGCGTCAGCCTCAAGATTAAAAGAGGTAAAGAGTTTTGAAAAGAACATAGAAATTACCAGCATTCTGAATTTCAATATTACAGCAGGAGGATATACCCTCACAATGCGCCGTTCTATAATAGAACTCCCCAAAGAACCGATGAGAAGCCGTTATCAAGACAATCGAGTAGGATACTTCAGTTCTGGTTATTATTATTACACATCCGAAGCGGATAAAATCCTGCCGAAAGAATTTATTCACCGCTGGCGTGTAGAGCCGAAAGAAGAAGACTTAGAGAAATATTTCAAAGGAGAGCTGGTAGAACCTAAAAAACAAATCGTTTATTATGTAGATTCTGCATTTCCTGAAAAATGGAGAGGTGCAGTAAAAGCCGGTATCGAAGATTGGAACAAAGCCTTTGAAGCAGCAGGATTTAAAAACGTAGTAGTAGCAAAAGATTATCCGACAGACGACCCGAATTTCGATCCGGACGATATTCGCTACAATTGCGTACGTTACATGACCAACGACATTGCTAATGCCGCCGGACCGAGTTATATAGATCCGCGTAGCGGAGAAATTCTGGTTGGTGAAGTCATGTGGTATCATAATGTAATTTCGTTAGTTCACAACTGGCGCTTTTCCCAAACCGGAGCAGTAGATGCACGTGTCCGTAAAATGATTTTCGATGATGATGTAATGAATGAGTCTTTACGTTATGTAGCATCCCACGAAATCGGCCACACACTCGGATTGATGCACAATATGGGTGCAAGTTACTCCTTCCCCGTTGATTCTTTACGCAGTCCGTCTTTCACACAAAAATACGGGACTACTCCGAGTATCATGGATTATGCCCGGAATAATTATGTTGCGCAAAGAGGAGACTTTGAAAAAGGCGTACGGATGGTTCCTCCATTAATGGGTGTTTATGATATGCACGCTATCAATTGGGGGTATCGTATCTTCAAAGATGCAAAAACTGCAGAAGATGAATATCCTTATCTGAATAAAATCATTGCAGATAAAAAAGGAGATCCGATGTATGAATTCGGAGCACAGCAACTGTTCCTCAATGAAGACCCTACCGACCAAACCGAAGATTTGGGAAATGATCATATCAAAGCTAGCAACTACGGTATCGAAAACCTGAAATATATTATTTCAAACATCGACGACTGGTTTGCTCAGGAAAATAAAAACTATGATGATATACAAGAAATGTATATGGCCTGTGTAAGTCAGTATATGAGATATTTGACTCACGTAATGCCTTACCTCGGAGGAGTGGAATATAAAGACATAGTACAAGACGGAAAAAGCAATTATGCAAAACGGTACATCACAAAAGATAAACAGAAAAAAGCGATGATATGGCTTACCGATCAAGCACTGAATTGCCGGAAATGGCTTCTTCCTGAAAACATAATGAGAATTACCGGATTGGAATCTAATCTCTATGACAATTTCCAATACTCTATCGTAGGACGAATCTTAGGTCCGGGAATTATGGGAAGCATTTATGAGGGAGAACGTTCAGGACAAGAAAACCTATATACATTAGATGAATATCTGAAAGATGCAACAAATGCGATATTCGTAAATACGATCAAATCAAAATCCCTGACTCAGGAAGACATGAACCTTCAAAATGCCGCAGTTGCAGCATTGATGAAATACTCCAACCTCGACCCGTCTATGAACAAAGGGTTAATGGGTGGATTGGCTGATCCTGAACAAGAATTGAAAAAAATGATGGATTCGGTAGCAAAAGAAAGCAATGCTTTTTGTAAACAACACGATAAATGCAGTTTTCATAAAGAAGAACAATCTTATGCCCGGCATAATATGACGCCAGCAAAATTATCTGCCGGTGTCGGTCGTCCGATTATTACCGCGACTTTAAAAAACATATTAAATCTGTACAAGGCAAAAAGAGGTACAGGAGATGCTCGTACAAGAGCATACTATGATTACCAGATTACAGTTATTCAAAAATTGTTTGACAAATAATAATTAATGGGAAGCGGCTGTTACCGCTTCCCCTATTTACTAACTAAATAATAAATGATCTATGAAAATTACTGATCTGAAATTTTTAGCTATCGCCTTATTAGCAGTAACATTTTCATTTACACTGAACAGTTGTTCAGATGACGATGACGACAAAAAAGGAGAAGAAGTAAATTACACTCTGTCTTTAGCATCCGAAGATGATGCTTTATTGGAACTTCCTACCGACCAATTGGTCGATACGGTCGTTCACATTACAACAAACGCTCCTGCAGAATTAATTAAAGTAGAAGCTGTCGAAAATAACGGTTCTTGGTGTACTGCCAAAGTATTGAATAATACGACTATTTCGGTAAAGGCGGGTATTCATACCGAAAGCAACGACAGAACGGCGACATTCAAAATTACCGTACCCGGTGCAGAACCTGTTGAATTTACAATAACCCAATTAGGAACTGATACTCAAAACACTATTACACTCTCAGGTGTACCTATGGTAAACGATATATACTCTTATACCGCACCTTATAAAGACGGTGCTCCGTTCAGTTTTATCATTAAGACAAATGCCGCACGCTGGAACATAGAAATTGAAGATTATAATGATTGGGATGATAGTTACATTCCTTGGTACAGTATCAATAAAACAAGCGGACGCAGTGGAGAAACGGTTGAAATTCAATTTACTCAAGCGAATGAAACCGGTATGATGAGAAATATAATGTTAAATATCAGTGCCGGAACAGCAGAACCGGTAAGTATTTCTATCATGCAAAATCCCAAGCCTGCAACAGAAATTACGGTTTGGGACGCAGATTGGGAAACAACAATCGCAAACAATACATTATTGAGTTTCAATGCTAGCGATATCAGCACAAGCAGAGTTGAATACGGTATCGAAGCAAACGGAAGCATCGATGTAGCAATTTGTACTGCTGGAACATCAAATCCCATAACAGAAGAAGAATCTTGGTTAAATGCAAGTTACGGAATATATGGGAATGTTGTTATATCTCCCAAATCTGCTAATACCACAGGTGCAGATCGCAAATTAGATGTTGTATTAAAAGGCGGTGATAAAGAACTTTTCCGCATCCCGGTAGTTCAGAAAGCCAACTAATATTTTTCCCTATTATAAAAAAGAAGGTGTCTGAAAAGGATACCTTCTTTTTTTGTTAAGCCGCCCTTTTATTA
>URAV01000021.1 GCA_900545915.1 uncultured Porphyromonadaceae bacterium | reverse complement strand
ATTTTATCCCCTTCAAAATATATAATATAAATATATTAAATTACACATATATTATAACTATTATAGATATATCACTTCTCATAAAAGCCCCATATTATTAACAATATCAAAGATGAATTTAACATAACAAGTCTTTGAGCAAAAAGAAAAAATAAGATTCCACAAAGCTATACGATGAAAATTTTATGTACATTTATGTGCTTAATCTTACGTACGGATGCACAAACATGCACGAAGAAGATCTTTGGAATCCTCGTCGTGTGTATGTTTGTGCACCGTTAATTAAGATTAAGCAATTGATTAACCGACGAGGATTCCTTTTTGTTCACGATAAATTCAAAATAAATGGGAACCTTTAATTTCGAACACGAATTACTCTGCATTCAAGAAAAACTTTTAAATTTTGCCATAGCTTTAACGCATAACCCGACATACGCATGGGACTTAGTACAAGAAACAAATGTTAAAATATTGGAGAATCGTGATAAATTCGAAAAGCATTATTATCCGATTAAAATAAGTTATACTTTTATTAAGAATCTTTTTATTTCAGATAGAAGAAAGATAAAACAACTTCAGGAAAAAGCCATAATTCTCGATCCTCAAGACCAGTATAAAATCGAAGGAGGCGAACCTGTTCAAATAAATTATGATTACAACTATATTCTGGAAGTTTTGAATCTTTTAGACAACCAAAGTAGAAAAATAATAAAACTTCTTATTGAAGGAAAACGATATGCCGAAATATCGGAAATTCTGAATATTCCAGAAGGTACGGTAAAAAGCCAAATACATCGTATCCGGGAACAACTTAAACACTCGTTAGCTGAACTTTTAGAAACAGATATGAAAGAATAATGAAATTTACAAATTAACAGGGAATAAATTAGGGGAAGATACTTAACCCTAAACTGAATTCAAATATTTTTAATATATAACTCATCAGTATTTGTTATATCACATAAATATTTGATTACTTCTTTTTCAAATTCAATTAAATGCTCTCATACATCACTTAGTAAACAGAATGAGTAACAAAAAAATTGAGATAAAAAGGTATTGATTACCAATATAAGCAATTTTGATATACTTCAATACTTAGTATTCTATATAAATAGAAAATAAATTCATCCCCTATTTTGACCACTAAAAACACAAAGCGTTTATAATTTATTGATTATAAACGCTTTATAAAAAATTAAAGTGGAGCATACAGGACTCGAACCTGCCACCTTTTGACTGCCAGTCAAACGCTCTAGCCAGATGAGCTAATGCCCCCTTTTCTTGGTGCAAAGATAGAATCATTTTCGAATAATCACAATATATCACGAAGTTTTTCTATTTTTGCAATATATAAAAACAGAAAATTCAGAGCTGTTCAAATTTTATGGAAATCTCTTTTGACAGCTCATTCATAGTTAATAAGTTGCATTTCAAATTCTAAAAAATCGAATTTGTTTTACCTCGATCGAAACTAATTATACATAAAAACAATGATCATAATCAATACAACATACCACGCATCCGACAATATAAAAGAAATATTCATCAACTGGATAAAGGAAATATATATTCCGACAGCTTTACAACGTGAAGAATTAAGCGAACCTCAGCTTTGTCGTATAATAACGGGAAATGAAAATGAAGGAGAAAACTACTCACTCCAATTTCACGTAAAAGATATGGCTTCTTTGTCTCGCTGGTATCACGAGACCGGAGATGATCTGGCGCATGCTTTGACCGAAAAATTCAAAGATCAAGTCGTAGGGTTTACTACTCTTCTCGAAATTATCGAATAATATGCCGAAGGAAAGAATCATTATCGGTATCGATCCCGGAACTACAGTCATGGGATACGGAGTTCTGAAAATAAGCGGTAATAAGCCGGAACTTATTACCTTGGGCATTCTGCAACTTAATAAATTCGATAATCATTATATGAAATTACGTAGAATATTCGAAAGGGTATTGGGACTGATAGACCAATATCATCCGGATGAGATGGCTATCGAATCGCCTTTTTTCGGGAAAAACGTCCAATCTATGTTAAAGCTCGGAAGAGCACAAGGTGTAGCGATGTCGGCGGCATTATACCGAGATATTCCTATTACAGAATATGCCCCTTTGAAAATAAAAATGTCTATTACCGGAAACGGTAATGCCTCTAAAGAACAGGTTGCAGATATGCTAAAACGAATGCTACATATTCCAGAAGAAAACATGCTGCCTCAATTAGATGCCACAGACGGGTTAGCTGCCGCTTTATGCCACTTCTTCCAGACAAATCGCCCGCAAATGGAAAAAGCTTATGCAAGCTGGAAAGATTATATTGCAAAAAACCCTTCAAAAATTAAGAAATAAATATTTCCCCGGCTCTTTCCTATTTTTTTATAACTTTGTCTTCACTTAAAAGAATAAAACGTCAGAGAGCAAAAGATCACAAATTCAAAAAATATGACGATACAAGATGCGCTGAAGCAACGAATATTGATTCTCGATGGTGCAATGGGTACTATGATTCAACGTTATAACCTGTCTGAAAACGACTATCGAGGAGAACTTTTTACTAAACATACCGGAGAGCTTAAAGGCAATAATGATATTTTATGTCTTACTCAGCCCCAAATCATCAGCGAAATACACGAAGCTTATCTACAAGTCGGATCGGATATTATCGAAACAAATACATTTAATGCGACATCCGTATCAATGAGCGATTACGGTATGCAGAATCATATACGAGAGATAAATATAAAAGCGGCACAATTAGCACGCAAAGCAGCCGATAAATACACGACAGAAGACAAACCCCGCTTCGTTGCCGGATCTATCGGTCCGACGAACAAAACTACATCGATGTCTCCGGACGTAAACAATCCTGCATTCAGATCCTTAAACTACGATGATCTGGTATTTTCTTATCTGGAACAGATAAAAGCTTTGCTCTCCGGCGGTGTAGATACTCTACTGATCGAAACCGTATTCGACACGTTAAATGCAAAAGCGGCTTTATTTGCCGCCACATCTGCAATGGAAGAGACCGGAATTTACGTTCCGATCATGGTTTCTGCCACAGTCTCCGATTCCGGAGGTCGAACATTGTCCGGACAAACATTAGAAGCTTTCCTCACATCGATACAACACGCCCCGATTCTTACATTAGGATTGAACTGTTCCTTTGGGGCTCGGGACATGAAACCTTTCTTGAAACAACTATCTGAAATCGCACCGTATTATATCAGTGCTTATCCTAATGCCGGACTGCCGAACCGTTTCGGAGAATATGACGAAACTCCCGAAGACATGGCAAATCAAATGAGAGAGTTCGTTGAAGAAAGACTGGTTAACATCATAGGGGGATGTTGCGGTACTACTCCTGCACATATAAAATTGTATAACGATCTAATTAACGGAAAACAACCTCATATTCCTATCGATAGACCGAATGTCTTATGGCTCTCCGGATTAGAACGTCTCGAAATAAAACCGGAAAACAATTTCATTAACGTAGGCGAGCGATGCAATGTTGCCGGCTCTCGTAAGTTTCTCCGTCTCATTTCGGAAAAAAATTACGAAGAAGCCTTAGGCATTGCCCGAAAACAAGTAGAAGACGGAGCTCAAATCATCGATATAAACATGGATGATGCCATGCTCGATGCAAAATCGGAAATGATCACATTCTTAAACCTGATCGCTTCCGAGCCGGAAATATCGAAAGTCCCTGTTATGATCGATTCGTCCAAATGGGAAGTAATAGAATCCGGACTAAAATGCGTACAGGGTAAATCCATAGTCAATTCGATCAGTCTGAAAGAGGGTGAAACCATATTTCTCGAGCATGCCCGTATGATCAAGAAACTGGGAGCTGCAATGGTTGTCATGGCATTCGACGAGAATGGACAGGCAGACAGCTTCGACCGCAAGATAGAAGTATGTGAACGGGCATATAAACTATTGACCCAAAAAGCAGGTATAGATCCAAACGATATTATTTTCGATCCGAATGTATTGGCTGTAGCAACAGGTATAGACGAGCACCTGAATTATGGTATCGATTTCATCAAAGCTACGGCATGGATCAAGAAAAATCTGCCCGGAGCAAAAGTCAGCGGAGGAATCAGCAATCTCTCTTTTTCTTTCCGAGGGAACAACTACATACGAGAAGCGATGCATGCAGCATTTCTTTTTCATGCTGTTAAAGCCGGAATGGATATGGGAATCGTCAATCCCGGAACTTCCGTCACATATACAGACATACCGAAAGAGATTCTTTCTGTCATCGAGGATGTAATACTGAACCGGAAACCGGACGCTACTGAAAAACTGATAATTCTCGCCGAAGAATTAAAAAATCGACAAAACGGTAAGACCGTAGAAAAAAAAGATATAAGAGTCGAAATGACTTTAGACGAGAGATTGGAGTATGCATTAATCAAAGGTATATCCGAAAATCTGGAAACCGATTTGACTGAAGCCATGCGAGTATATGGCAAAGCCGTAAAAGTCATAGACGGTCCGCTTATGAAAGGAATGAACACGGTAGGAGAACTATTCGGTGCGGGGAAAATGTTTTTACCACAAGTTGTAAAAACAGCTCGTACAATGAAACAGGCGGTAGCCATTCTCAAACCGTTTATCGAAGCGGATAAAACAGACAAAAGTTCTCCGGCAAAAGCAGGCAAGTTCCTGCTGGCAACAGTCAAAGGCGATGTACATGATATCGGGAAAAATATCGTAGGTGTAGTTTTGGCGTGTAATAATTATGAAGTTATCGATTTAGGGGTTATGGTTCCTACCGAAAAAATCATAAAAACCGCTATCGAAGAAAAGGTGGACATCGTCTGCTTAAGCGGTCTTATCACACCATCTCTCGAAGAGATGTGTCATGTAGCTGAAGAGATGGAAAAGGCAGGAATGACTATTCCTCTTATGATCGGCGGAGCAACTACCTCAAAAATACATACTGCCGTAAAAATAGCTCCCCGTTACAAAGGTCCGGTGATTCACGTGAAAGACGCTTCTCAAAATCCTCTGATCGCAGCACAACTGGCAAACAGCGAAACCCGAAAAATCTTTTTGGAACAACTAAAAAAGGAACAAGAAGAGCTCAGAGAATCCATTCAAGAAAAAATACTTCTCACACCGTTAAGCAACGCGAGAAATCATAAAATCCAAATAGAGTGGGAAAAATATAATCCGGTAAAACCGTTATTGACCGGACAAGTTCAAAAACTGCATTTTTCAATCAAAGAAATTCGTCCGTACATCAATTGGATATTCTTTTTCAATGCATGGAAATTAGGAGGAAAATTCGCATCTATCGCATTCATAAACGGATGCGACCACTGCAAGGCATCTTGGCTTACCCAATTTCCGGAGCAGGAAAGAGCGAAGGCTGCCGAAGCGATGCAATTATATAAAGAGGCTTCCCGAATGCTCGACAAACTGATCGAAGACCAAACAGAAACGGATATTTTGGTCGGAATATTCGAGGCAAATTCTCAAAATGAGTCTATATATATTCAGAAAGAAGGCGCATCGCACATCATTCCATGCTTGCGACAGCAAGTACAAAAAAAAGAAACCGAAGCCTGCTACTATTCACTTTCAGATTTCATCATGCCAGCAAACACCCAAAAGACAGACTATATAGGAGTCTTTACAGTAACGGCAGGAAAAGAGATCGAGAACCGGATCGAATATTACAAACAGCAAGACGATAATTATAACGCTCTCTTACTGCAATCTCTCGCCGACCGCATCGCCGAAGCTGCAACCGAACTCTTACATTATCGGGTGAGAAAAGAAATATGGGGATATTCACCGAATGAGACCGCAACGGTAGAAAGCTTGCTGAAAGAACATTATCAAGGAATTCGTCCGGCAATCGGCTATCCATCTCTTCCCGACCAATCGCTTGCTTTCGACATCGACAAACTGCTCGGATTCGACCGAATCGATGTTTCATTAACCGAAAACGGTGCAATGAAGCCGAACTCTACGGTCTCAGGGATTATGATAGCTCATCCGCAATCGACTTATTTCCATATCGGACAAATCGATATGGAACAACGGACTGAATATTGTAAAAAAAGAGATTTTTCGATAGAAGATTCTTATAAATGGCTTTCTGTATAAAAAATGTACATAGAAAATAAAGTATCCGATTCTGAATCGAGACAGCATCATTTCCCTGATATTTATTTTCAAGATATAACGGAGATACATAATAATAAAGATTGTTCCGTTAAGAGAAAATACGCCGGCTTATATACCGTCTTTATCAATATAATCGAAGAAAAGACGCAAAATTGCCGTATCAGTTTCTCCGGTGTATTCCCAAGAATGACCTATATTTGTAAAAATCATAATTTTTCGGATACAGAAATATATCATCTCAATAAATTCCGCATTCACTGTAACCGGACAAGACGAAATCGGGATATTCCTTCATACGAGGATTATTTATATGATTTGAAAAGCTTATCCGGTTTCATTGCAAAAATATACGGGAAACCGATTCCCGAAAACTTAAAAGAATGTCTTCCTCATGTAACCCGGTCAATCATACCGGCCGGCGATATACCCGATACTAACATAAGAATCACCGTTTCGTCTTGGGATAAAGATTTCATTACAGGCTACACCGAAGACGATAACTCGGCTTTCGTAAAAATAGATTATCATAAATATGCTCAAAATGACGATCTCGACTATATCGCCGATTTGTTAGCCGAGAATACACAGCTATATCTGTTGAACACGAAAATCGGAAAAAACGGAATTCTTTGTCCGGAACAAATCATCTACGAACCGGACTATTTACTCGATATCTCTACAATAGCCCGTTGCTGGAAAGAACATGGAGATCATCCCTGCAATTACCTGCTGGAAAAAATATCCCCTGCCCGAAATACTTCGGCTATGCTCTTAGGAAATCTGGCCGGACAATTTCTCGATGAAATCATCAATACACAAGATCTGCAAGAGAATAGTTACAACAACTCGATCAAACGTTTCTTCATTAAATCCGCTCTAAAAATAATCACGTGCGAGGAAAGTCTGAGAGATTTTCATCATCAGGCAAAAGAACAGATGAAAAATATCCGGAATTTTGTCGAAAAATCTTTTCCCGACATTCATAATATCGAACGAGATAAACTCATTCTCGAACCGTCTTTTATTTGTAAGGAATTGGGCATTCAAGGACGCGTAGATCTTTTACAGGATAACTATAAAATTCTGATGGAACAAAAGTCGGGCAAAAGAGATATTTATACCAACGGACATAAAGAAGAACATTATGTCCAGATGTTACTATACCGTCTGCTACTCTCCTATAATTTCAACATTAAAAGTAAAGATTCGGAACAATATCTGCTATATTCGAAATATCCCGACGGTCTGATGCTCGAAGGGTCTTCCGACCCGAACCTTATGAGAAAAATTCTGAGGTTAAGAAACCGTATAGTCAGATATGAAATGCTCTACGCAGAAGGCGCGGTAAAAAATATTCTCGAAAATCTGACTCCGGAAGAGTTAAACATATATGCGAAAACAAACGTGCTCTGGAAAAAATTCCAGCTTCCTCATATCAGGCAAATATTAAATACATACCAAAATGCATCCGATCTCGAAAAATGCTATTTTGCAAGATTTTTCACTTTTATCTCTAAAGAACATCTTCTTGCAAAAACCGGAAATTCAAGCAAAAGCAGAGGGTTTTCAGGAATATGGAGATGCGAAGTAGCAGAAAAAGAATCTACCGGGGACATTTTAACAGGACTTGATCTTACAAATAAAGAAGAGTCCGGAACATACGGAGGATACGATACAATCACATTTTCCGTCCCATCACAAGGAGATGATTTATTACCTAACTTCAGAGCAGGCGATATAGTATTGCTCTATTCATATTCGGAGGGAGATATACCTAATGCTTGTAAAGCGAAAATATTACGCGGAACGATCAAGAATATATCTTATACAGAGGTAACTGTCAGATTGCAGTCTCCTCAAAAAAATACCTGCATTTTCCCGGAGAATCAAAAATGGGCGATAGAACACGACTTTTGGGAATCTTCTTATGCCTCGATATACCAAGCCCTATTCGCATTCTTATCGACAGATAAAAAACGAAAAGAGTTATTATTGAACTTACGTTTGCCGACAAAAGATTCTACCAAAAAACTAAACGGAAACTACAATACCGAAAATGTATCTCTCAATGAAGTAATACTGAAAGCTAAACAAGCCAATGATTACTTTCTGCTAATAGGACCTCCCGGCACGGGGAAAACTTCTTATGCCTTAGTTTCAATGGTTAAAGAAGCTCTCTCCGAATCGGCTTCGATACTATTGTCGGCTTATACCAATCGGGCAGTAGATGAAATCTGCGACAAGATGGATAAGCACAAAATACAATATATCAGAATCGGTTCGGAATTATCTTGTGACGAACGTTTTAGAAAAAATCTGTTGGATGAGAAAATACGATTAAATCCGAATGCGGATATTCTTCGCAAAGTAATTCAGGAGACCCGGGTGTTTGTAGGAACGATAACCAGCATATCGGGAAAACTCAACTTATTCGACATCAAACATTTCGATTTGGCTATTATCGATGAAGCATCTCAAATTATAGAACCGAATCTTCTCGGAATGTTATGTGCCAAACACAAAAAACAAACAGCCATAGACAAGTTTATTTTTATCGGAGACCATAAACAACTGCCCGCTGTGGTTCAACAATCCGAAAAAGAGTCTGTCGTAATAGAACCCGAACTGATAAAGATAGGAATGAGCGATTGCCGTAATTCTCTATTCGAGCGGCTGATCGATATACAAAAGAAAAACGGTTCGGAAGATTTCATACACATGTTATTCAAACAAGGACGCATGCATCCGGAAATTTCATCTTTCTCGAACGATATTTTCTATGAGAAGAAACTGAAACCTATTCCTTTAAAGCATCAATCGGAATTACTTCATTACCCTTCTTACGACAAATCCGACGGTTTACAAAATCTTATCGCCTCTCATCGATTGGCATTTATCGTATCAAAAGGTGACAAAACCCCCATATCCGATAAAACGAACAAAGATGAAGCTATACGCATATCGGCTTTATTAAAAGCGTTTTATATAATAAACAAAAATAATTTCAATCCTCAAACTGTAGGGATAATCGTACCTTATCGCAATCAGATCGCTCTGATACGAAAAGAGATAAAGCAACTAAATATCCCGGCATTATCGGATGTTACGATCGACACAGTAGAACGGTATCAGGGTAGTGAACGGGATTTTATTATTTACGGGTTTACCGTACAAAAAATTTACCAGCTCGACTTTCTCACCGGAAATGTATTTAAAGATAACGGCCAGATTATAGACAGGAAATTGAATGTCGTACTGACTCGCGCCCGTAAACAGTTGTTTCTGATAGGTAACCCGAAAATACTTTCCTACAATGCCATTTTTCAGAAACTCATTAAGTTTATCGACAACAGACAAGGGTTATTCGACATACCCACCGAATATTTCATACAAGGCAAATTCTCTTGCTCTTCAGCAGATAAAACATCTGTGCCCGATTCAAAATAAAAACATTTCTTTTCATATTTTGTTATAACTGTATCATCATTAACAATAACACATAATATGATAAAGAAAATAATTTGCCTTATTGTTAGCAGTTTCTATTTCATAACCGTTTTTTCTGAAACAAATCAAGTTTCACAAATCATTTCCCGTTTAAATCAAATAGAACATTATCGGGGAGAAGCCTTGTTCCGAGTTACATTACCGATGACCGATGAGGAAGTCGAATACAGGTTGTCTCTTCGATGTCAGAGAAATCCGACAGATACCTTATATGGATATTCATATTTCATCGATCTTACATCAGAAAGCAATCCGGCAATAAACGGAAACTTCATCTATTACGACTCCGGAAACTATTACAATTTCAGTAATCAAAGACTACGGGAATATCATGCGGAAGAAGATACAGCTCCCTTCCATGACAAAATGAACAATCAAAACGAGTTACCGGGAATACATCGTTCGGGATTATTTATAGAAGAACTTCCTATGGAAATCGCATCTCGCTTGCAAAGATGTCTCAGCAACCCGGAAAACCGCATTCGGACATACTCTGATACATTGATAAATAACCGTAAATGCAATGCTTTGTATATAGATGAATATATCAACGGGGAGATAATTCGATCGTCCGTTTACACATTCGATTCAGAATCCGGCACTCCGATATTTAAAGAAGTAGAAAATAATCCCGGACATTTAGGATCTCAAACGGTTACCGTCAAATACATATCATCAGATATAAAAACACCTTTTCCGAATAATTTTTTCTCGGAAGAGAATTTCATAGAACAGAAAGGCAATATTATCGCAACGTTCCGAAGTAACTATTTTAAAGCCAATAACCTAACAGGCAAAACAGCTCCCAACTTTTCACTTCCGCTGCTGAATGATGAGAAAAGATTCAATCTGTCGGAATATGAAGACCGGCCTCTGATACTTGCATTTGTCGATACGACAAGTAGTTTCTGCAAAAATACACTGGATTGTGCAAAATATTTCTCAGACAATAAAAATCTCCTATGGATTACTTTATTATCTGAAAAAAACTCAGATGACCTGATAAAATATCAAGAACAAAACGAATTGCCCGGAATCGTTACTTGTAATGCTCAAAGTATAGCAGCCAAATACGGTATAGCAAACTATCCTACGTTGTTCGTTATATCTTCCGAAAAAAAAATTATTTCGGTGCAAATAGGATATGATCCCGATTTGATCGAAAATTTACAACAAATATTAGAAACATTAAAAGATTAAACAGAAAATTTCTTTTATTTGTTATTTCAAAATAAACAATAGTATAATCACAATTTCAAATTAAAAATTATGGCTCAAATAAAATTTAAAGGGAATCCCGTTTCTACCAACGGAGAATTACCCAAAGTAGGAAGTAAAGCACCTTGCTTCAGTTTAGTAAAAGCAGATTTAAGTGAATTAAGTTGTTGTGACCTGAAAGGGAAACGACTGGTTCTTAATATTTTCCCAAGTCTGGATACAAGTGTCTGTGCAACATCGGTTCGTAAATTCAATAAACTTGCAGCCGATATGGATAACACGCTTGTGATAGCAATATCTAAAGACCTGCCTTTTGCTCAAAGCCGGTTCTGCACGACAGAAGGGATAGAAAACGTGATCCCGGCTTCGGCATTCAGAGCCTCAGATTTTTCCCAACAATATGGTATAGAAATGGTGGACGGACCGTTAGCCGGACTATTAGCCCGAGCTGTAGTAGTAATAGACGAGAACTTTAATGTCATATACGAAGAACTCGTCCCGGAAATTACTCAAGAACCGAATTATGACGCAGTCATAGCAGCTCTGAAGAAATAAAAAAATAGCGCCTTCTAAGCGCTAAAATAACGAACATAATAAAATCTCCTTATTGAGTTTCTGTTGAAAAACTGCAATAAGGAGATTTTATTTTTCAATCCAATTTTCTTATCTAAGAGCCTGTCTAAATCTTCCAAGGAAAAAACAATTCAGGATCATGCCGAGATGAAAAATTTTTAAACAGATAATCGGTAAATGGTGTTTCAAACACTCTTGCCTGATTGGGACATTCCTTAACACAAGCACAACATTTGATACACGATTCCGGATCACTTACAATTTCATCTTGCAGTTCAATAGCCTGTGTTGGACATATCTCAATACAATATCCGCATTGTGTGCAAAGTTCTGAAATCGTAATCGGAGTTTGAGGTGTTTTGTTTCCTTTTACCTTATATGGGAAATTTCCTTTTACTTGTAAATCAAAAGCCTCTCCCGACCAATCACTTAAAAAAGCTGCCGTTTTCGAACCGAATGCAAAAGCCTTATCTATATCCGCCTTATCCGGGCGTCCTTCAGCAACCGGACGATCCGGACGACTGTATGAATGTTCTCCGATAAACGCTCCTCCCGACACCGGAATAAAACCTTGCTCTTTTGCAATATTCCGTAACTCTATCAATGCATCTTCATAATCTCTATTTCCGTAAACAACTGCAACCACAGCCGGAATATTATTCCCCCGTATCGAACGCAAACGTTCTACTGCTGTTTCGGCAACCCGCCCTCCGTATACAGGAACAGAAATAACAGCAATCCCCTCCTCTATCAAAATATTCTTTGCAGGCTTCTCATACGTAATATCCAACTCCTTATGCTCACAAGAACCTATTCCATTTGCAATAGCATCAGCAATTTTCAAAGATGTATGTGTCGGAGAGAAAAAAATAGTATGTACGACCGATATATTCATAAGTTATATATTTCTTTTATTTTTCGATTAATACCAGATTGTGGCGACCAATTTACGAGGACCTCCATAATCTCTGAACTCACACAGATATATTCCTTGCCATGTTCCCAAAGCCAACTTTTTATTGCGAATGGGAACGGTCAACGATACCCCTATCACAGAAGATTTCAAATGAGCAGGCATATCGTCGCTTCCCTCCAATACATGCGTATAATAGGACTGATTCTCCGGAATTAAATGATTGAACGATCGCTCAAAATCTGTACGAACCGAAGGATCGGCATTCTCATTTATAGTTAATCCTGCAGAAGTATGCTGTATGAACAAATTCAACAACCCTTCTTCCGGTAATTCAGGAAGTTCCTTTTCCACGAATGAAGTAATCAGATGAAAACCTCGTCTGAAAGCAGGAAGACAAAAAGAATTTTGCTTTACCATAATTATAATACATTAATTATTCCGTTCCAGTTCACGCAAGTTATCTATTCTTTTCTTTTCCAAGAAATCGTATATTCCTCCTAAATGTTCTACAACTCGCTTATTTCCGAACTCATATACTTTATCTACCAAACCATTTAAAAAGTCGCGATCATGAGAAACTACGATCAATGTGCCGTCAAATTCTTTAAGAGCTGTTTTAAGAATATCTTTTGTTTTTAAATCCAAATGATTCGTCGGTTCGTCTAAAATCAACAGATTTACAGGCTCCAATAATAATTTGATCATTGCCAAACGGGTACGCTCACCGCCGGAAAGCACTTTTACCTTTTTGGCTGAATTCTCACCGCCGAACATAAATGCTCCCAATATATCTTTTATCTTTGTTCGTATATCCCCTTTGGCAACATCATCTATCGTTTGGAAAACCGTAAGTTCTTCATCCAATAGAGAAGCTTGATTCTGAGCAAAATAACCGATCATTACATTATGTCCGAGAGTTAGTGTTCCATCAAACGTCGTTTCTCCCATTATACATTTGACCAATGTCGATTTCCCTTCACCGTTTTTCCCGACAAACGCAACTTTTTCTCCCCTTTCGATAGTCAATGTAGCCTTCGAAAATACGGTATGGTTACCGTACGACTTCGAAACATCCTCTATAATTACCGGATAATTACCCGAACGGGGAGAAGGCGGGAAACGTAATTTCAGAGCAGAGGTATCCTCCTCATCGACTTCGACCAGCTCAAGTTTTTCCAACATCTTCACACGAGATTGTACTTGCAAAGTTTTGGAATAAGTTCCTTTGAAACGTTCGATAAACTCTTTTGTTTCAGCAATCATTTTTTGCTGATCTTCATAAGCTTTCTGCTGTTGTTCACGCCGTTCTTTCCGCAACTCGAGATATTTCGAATAATTTACCTTATAATCATAAATACGCCCCATAGTTACTTCTATCGTCCGAGTAGTAATGTTATCTACAAAAGCCCGGTCGTGAGATATTACGATTACTGCTTTTGCATTCGAAACAAGGAAATTTTCCAACCATTGTATAGACTCGATATCCAAATGATTGGTAGGCTCGTCGAGCAACAGAATATCCGGACGCTTCAGCAACAGTTTAGCCAATTCAATACGCATGCGCCATCCTCCGCTGAACTCAGAGGTGGATCTGGAAAAATCAGATCGCTTAAAACCTAATCCCAACAATACTTTTTCGACATCTTCTTCATAATTGGTCGCATCTACCGAATAAAATTTTTCACTCAATAAAGAAACGTCTTCTATCAGCTTATAATACTCCTCAGATTCATAATCGGTACGGGTAGCCAATTCATTGTTAAGTCGTTCTATCTCTTTCTCCATCTCAAAAAGATGAGAAAAAGCCTGCGATGTTTCCTCAAATACAGTTCGCTTGTTATCAGTCATCAAATGCTGGGGAAGGTATGCAATTACCGTATCCTTAGGTACAGAAATACTTCCACGAGAAGGAGTCCTCACCCCTGCCAAAATTTTCAACAAAGTGGATTTTCCCGCCCCATTTTTCCCCATTAAAGCAATACGATCTTTTTCATTAACTACAAACGAGACATCTTGAAAAAGTGTCGTACCTCCAAATTCCACGGTCAGCCCGTCAACAGAAATCATATATTTATTGTTATATTAAAACGCAAAGATACGATATAACTCTTTAAATAAAAAGATCGAAAATTCCTTGCTTTCGGATTAAAATACAAAAAAACGGATGTCGATATTTAACCTCACGAAATAAAAAATTAATTAAAACTAATACAGTAAAGCCCAAATTATTTCGTATTATAAAGAAAATATCTATCTTTGCCAGTGTTTTAGTAGCATATTTCAAGATAAATATATAAACAGATAACAAAATGAAAAAAATAAGAGCAGCTATCGTAGGATACGGTAATATCGGTAAATACGTTCTGGAAGCTTTACAAGCTGCACCGGACTTTGAAATAGCAGGTGTCGTTCGCCGAGATGCAAACAACGTTCCGGACGAATTAAAAGAATACCCTGTTGTCGAAGGCATAGAAAACCTTCAAGATGTTGCAGTCGCAATTCTGTGTACCCCAACCCGTAAAGTCGAAGATTTTGCAATTAAAGCTCTATCTTTAGGTATCAATACCGTAGACAGCTTCGACATTCATACACAAATCGCTGATTTACGCAGCCGACTCGACTCTATCGCCAAAAAACATAATTCCGTATCGATTACAGCAGCAGGATGGGATCCGGGTAGTGACTCGATCGTCCGTGCTTTAATGGAAGCCTGTGCTCCCAAAGGCATCACTTATACAAACTTCGGTCCCGGAATGAGTATGGGACACACTGTTGCCGTAAAAGCCGTAGAAGGCGTAAAAGCCGCATTATCGATGACAATTCCTCTCGGAACAGGAATCCACCGGCGAATGGTATATATCGAACTAAAAGACGGTTACAAATTTGAAGCAGTCGCTAAAGCTATCAAAAACGATGCCTATTTTATAAATGACGAAACGCACGTCATGCAAGTAGAAGACGTCAATGCCCTTCTCGATATGGGACATGGAGTACATATGACCCGCAAAGGCGTATCGGGAACTACTCAAAATCAGCTTTTCGAATTCAATATGAAAATCAATAATCCGGCCTTGACCGCACAAAATCTGGTCGGTGTAGCCCGAGCCTCATTACTTCAACAACCGGGATGTTATACTATGATCGAAATACCTGTTATCGATATGCTTTACGGTGACAGAGAAACTCTGATCAAACATCTGGTATAAGAAATAAGGAAATATTATCGGGTCATCATTACGTTTTCTTTCGATCTGTTTTTACCGTTAACACTCGTCAGATAGCCCGCTATCATCCTTGTAAAATAGAAATACATTTTCGAAAGGAACTCCCAAATGCGACCTGTACAAATTTATACAGGGCCTAAGATATAAATTCTTCCGAAAAATATTCTTACCTTTGCGCCTTGTCAATAAAATAGATATTGACAAGGCTTTTTTATAAAATCAAACACAAACGATCAGATGTTAGATGTTGTCACTTGGACTGTCGATCCGGCAATCTTTACTATTTTTACAAGAGAAATACGTTGGTACGGGTTATTTTTTGCTATCGGTTTTCTGTTAGGATACCAGATCGAAGATAAAATATTCAAGCATGACAATACCCCAGCCGGATGGTGCGATAAAATCTTTATTTATGTAGTCATCGCGACTGTCATAGGTTCACGGCTCGGACATTGCCTTTTCTACGGATGGGAGTATTACTCTGCTCATCCATTGGATATATTCAAGATTTGGGAAGGCGGACTTGCCAGTCATGGCGGTGCAATCGGTATCATTATAGCCTTACTGATCTACTCCAAGCGTGTAACTCATCGCAATCCTTTATGGGCATTCGATCGTCTCGTAATCCCGGTTGCTCTCGTCGGTGCACTTATACGTACGGGAAATCTAATGAATCATGAAATTTTCGGTCATCCTACCGATCTGCCTTGGGGATTCCGATTCATTGAAAATCTCCATCAATGGCATTATTTAGGTGCAGAGCCGATCTTCACCGCACCGTCCCATCCTACTCAAATATATGAAGCGATATGCTATATAATCGTCTTTATTTTATTGATGTATATGTATTGGAAGCGGAATGCAGGAGACCGTCCGGGACTCATCTTCGGGGTATTCCTAATCGGGATTTTCTTGTCCCGTTTCTGTATCGAGTTTCTGAAAAACGACCAAGAAGATTTTGAAGAAAATATGATTCTCAACATGGGACAATTATTGAGTATTCCATTTGTTTTAGCCGGTATATATCTGGTTATCAGAGCTATGAAACAACCGATTGTTCCCGGCCGTATCGAAAATATTAAGCCTAAACAGAAATAGAATATGAACAGTTTTTTTAAGAAATACGATAAGCCTTTGTTTATCGTATTATTTTTAGTGTGTCTCTTACCACAGGTCACTCCTGCAATCGCATTATTTATAGGATTAGCGTTCGCCTTGACATTAGGACAACCTTATCCCAAATTCAGCAAAAAAACATCTAAATATTTATTACAGTTTTCGGTTGTCGGGTTAGGTTTCGGAATGAACCTTCATGAATCATTACAAGCTGGGAAAGAAGGCATGATTTTTACCATCGTTTCGGTAACATCGGTTATGATCATCGGATTTCTGATCGGAAAATGGTTGCACGTAAACCGGAAAACTTCTTATCTGATTTCTTCCGGAACTGCGATATGCGGAGGCAGTGCTATTGCCGCAGTAGCTCCGGTACTCCGTGCAGACGACAATCAAATGTCCGTATCTTTAGGAACAATATTTATCCTCAATGCTATCGCCCTTTTTATTTTCCCTCCGATAGGACACTTGTTGGATATGACTCAAGAACAATTCGGACTTTGGGCGGCAATAGCCATACATGATACGAGCTCCGTCGTCGGTGCGGGAGCGGCATACGGACAAAAAGCCCTTGAAGTCGCTACTATGGTAAAACTTACTCGGGCTCTCTGGATAATACCGTTGGCATTTATTACGACTTTTATTTTCAAAGAAAAATCGAATAAGGTATCTATTCCTTGGTTTATTCTCTTTTTCGTATTAGCCATGATCGCCAATACTTATCTGTCCATTCCCGAGAATATCAGCGGCAGTATCGTATGGGCGGCCAAGAAAGGACTGACTGTCACCCTATTTCTTATCGGGGCAGGTTTATCTCGTCAAGTATTAAAACATGTAGGAATAAAACCGCTTGTACAAGGGGTTATGTTATGGATATTTATAGGACTGATGAGTCTTGCCGTCGTACTATATATGTAGATATAATTTCCAGATCTTGTTTGAATTTTTCAATAAAGAAATTCTCAAATCAGACTCGGACAAAATTCAGGCAGATCGCTAATTCAACATCAAAGACATGCATGGAACAGGGCAAGACTTATTAGAAAATATTCTCTCAATAAGTTCTGCCGGTGAAAATATAAAACCGACATTGTCGGATCGAAAGGGCTTTTTCTTACAAAAGCCCTTTTCTAATATATAGGTTGCCGTATTTGAAGGGATATGTTCATCTATAAGAGAAATAGTCATATCAATTTCCGGATATGCTGCGGCATAGTACTGCAAAATCATAGAAGCGTCGATAATTCTCATCATACCGAAAGGTGTTCCTTCTTCATGCGAAACCGGGATGATCGAGACAATTTCATGTCGAGGATAAAGAGATTCAATTTCAAAAAGCAACGTTTTTTTTATTTCATCATTATCATACATCCATTCTTTTATCCAAACCTTTCCGGAATCCTGAACAACTAATGCCAATCCTCCTATATGCCCTTTATCTCCGGAAACCGCAAATACTTTCCCACCCGCAAGATATAAATCTGCAAGAATAATCTGAAAATCTTGAAAAGAATGTTGAATACAACATGGTCTTTTTTCCATAGAAATCATAAAATAAGCATATAGTTCTTCTTCAGAATAACTATGTGACAAAGAGTATTTTTTGATAGGGACAACTTCATAACTCTTTATACGAGAATAGAAAACCGTACCATAACCGAGTTTTCTATAAAAATCGAAAAGCCATGATTCTGCCGGAATCAGTGTAGAGAAATGAACATCTCTCGATCTCATTACTCTAAAAGCTTCTGTCAACAAACCTTTCATCAATCCCCGACCTCTTGCTTCCGGCCAAGTCGAAGCTCCGGAAATATAAGAGATACGAAGTTCTCTTCCCCAACAAGTCATCGAATAGGGCAACATCTGTAACGCCGACAACACTTTTCCGTTTTCAACATGCACAAGAGTATTCTCTTCTGCGTACTTCGTAGAAAAATAGAGTCGGACGAATGCTTCGGAATCATTGAAACATTCTTGCCATAAATCAATAACTTGCTGTTTATCAATCATAAAAATTATTTTTATACATGATGAAGAATCGCAACATTTTTCTCTAATAAGATAGCCGGATGATAAGATAATTTGGCTTTTCTTAATCCGGGAATGCCTAAATCTTCTTCTCGGTTAATATAAATATATTGTTCCGGAATATGCTGAGCAAATTCCTGATTAATCACGGCATAAGCTCCTTCAATATCCGTATCGGCTTTTTCAACATGCACACCGAAAGTATCATGGGTTATAGGTGCACCGAAAGTGAATGCCACGATCTCACCTCCTACCCAAATAGCTCCTCCCATAATACCTAATTCTTCGAAATGTTGCAGTGCATAAGTCATTGAACGGCGTTCATTCAACAAATCTTCATTATCTGAACAATTATTCTCTTTACACCATTTTGTTTCCAACTCGAGGCATTGCGGAATTATATCTAATGTAAGAGGGGTATAACGATAATCATCGTATTCTTGCCGGAAACGATTGATATGATTTCTTTTCGGTTGATATTTCTTACCGACTAAATATGCTAAATCGGAACGTAAATAGATATAATCGAAATAATCTCGTTCAGGAATAAAACGAAACTTGCCGGGAAGAATTTTTTCAAGCTGATTCTTAGCTTCCGGAGTTATTCCCAACAAACAAAGTGTATGTCCCATAGAACGGGCGTCATCTTCTAATAGATTTATCATCTTTTCCAAAGACCCGTTCCCTAACGGCATCATATATGCAGGACGGCGATCTTCTATATAAAAGCGTATCAACAACGAGTCTTCAATAATGGCATACTCGCTATCATACAAAAAACGCCAACTGCACATATTAGCGAAAGAAAAATCACAATTCCGGGAATTACTGGATAACGTATATGTTGTTATTTTTTTCTTATCGGACAAAGTAATCGGCTTAAAAGGTATCATCTGTTTCTCTTTATTGTTATTTATACGTTTTTTAAATAACACGAATTTACGATGAATTGTTGAATTGCGACGAAAGCCCGTTTAAATTTTACAGAAAATTATTAACGCGCTCATCCGATTACAATTAAATAATACATGATATTCTTTTATCGACCCGTCTATTACTTAAAAACCTGTTCAAATAATCAAAAATCACCTAAAAATCAATTTTATTCCATCCCGGATAAAATATTCTGAATTTAGAGCCCATCTAAATTTTCTGATAATGAATTTATTATCAGATCATTTTTACGTTTTCATTCGTCAGATAACCCGCTATCATCCTCACAAAAACAGAAAAATATTCTCGAAAGAAACTCTTAACCCGACCCGAGTAAAATTCAGACTGGCTCTTAATCAACATAAAAAAGATCAGACATAATCGTATCGGAAATAAAGAGACCTTTTCGGGTAAGGCGCAAATGTTTTCCCGACATACTCAAATTGCCGGATTGGATATGAATCAATGCTTGTTGCAAACAATACATATAACGATCATTCCCATATAAAAACTTAACTTTGTCCAAATCAAGTCCCCACATTGTCCGTAAAGAAGTCAAAACAAAATCATTATACAGATCATCAAAAGACAACTGTTCTAAAGTATATGCCGTCCCGCCCGATTCTATCTTATCACAATACAATCGCAAATCGGCGATATTCCATGAACGGGAATAGCCGTTATAACTATGAGCTGAAGCTCCGAGACCTAAATAAGGTACATTTTGCCAATAAGCAGTATTATGACGAGAATAACGTCCGGGTAAGGCAAAATTAGAAATCTCATAATGTTCGAAACCCTCTTGTTCCAACATATCAATTAATAATCCGAACATCTGTAAAGCAAGCTCTTCGTCACACTCCCGAACTTTTCCCTTTCTCAATAATTCTGAAAGCCCCGTCCCTTCCTCATAAATCAGATTATATGCCGATATATGAGGGACTTTCAAGGCTATAGCCTTTTTTACATTTTGCTCCCAAGACTCCAATGTCTGTCCCGGCAAACCATATATTAAGTCAATACTCAAATTTTCGAATCCTGCAGCTTGGCACAATTTTACAGCGTCAATAGCTTGCAAAGAGGTATGCCTCCTATTCAAAAAAAGGAGATCGGAATCCTTAAAACTCTGAATTCCCATACTTATCCGGTTCACTGGCAACGACACAAGCCCTTCGACATAATCTTCCGTAAGATCATCCGGATTAACTTCAATAGTAACTTCTTTACATTGTTCCCAATTAATGCCGGTTAGGTTATCGAATAAAAACTCTAATTCCGAAATAGTCAGTTGTGACGGTGTTCCACCACCTAAATAAACCGTATCGATATTTACATTTCCCAATTCCGTACACCGTTCGTCCCATTCTCTACTTAATGCCCGAATATACCTCTCTTTCTGAGACATATCGATACCGGAATAAAAATCGCAGTAAATACAACGTTTTTTACAAAAAGGAATATGTATATAGAGTCCTGCCATAACTGTAAACAAAGATAGTATTTTTCGGAAGTTAAAAAACAGAAACGGTTCGTGTTCAAAAACACTGTTTTCTAACACAGTGCGACAGATTGCTTTTTTCATTTTAATTATATAATTTGCGAACGCTCTGTGAAAAATTCACAGGGAAATCATTGATTGTCTCACCTTAAATCATGACCGTTATGAAAGTATATCAGTCTCATGAGATTAAAAACATCGCCCTATTGGGTAGTAAAGGATCTGGGAAAACCACACTTGCAGAAGCTATGCTTTTCGAGTGTGGGGTTATAAAACGTAGGGGAACCGTAGATGCACAAAACACGGTTTCAGACTATTTCCCGGTGGAACGAGAGTATGGTTATTCTGTGTTTTCCACCGTTTTTTATGCCGAATTTTTAGGGAAAAAACTCAACGTCATCGACTGTCCGGGGTCTGATGATTTCGTTGGAAGCGCTATTACTGCTCTCAACGTTACCGATACCGGTGTAATTGTTATTGACTCTCAATACGGTGTCGAAGTCGGTACTCAGAATATATTCCGATATACCGAAACTTTGCATAAACCGGTAATCTTCGCAATGAATCAATTGGACGGAGAAAAAGCCGATTACGACAACACGATAGAACAACTCCGAGAATCTTTCGGAAATAAAATAGTACAAATACAATATCCGATTTCCTGCGGTGCGTCATTCAACGCAATGATAGACGTCTTGAAAATGAAAATGTATAAATGGAAACCGGAAGGTGGAACTCCTGAAGTACTGGAGATTCCTGCCGAAGAAAAAGAAAAAGCAGCAGATCTGCACCAGAAATTAATAGAAGCTGCAGCTGAAAATGATGAGGGACTCATGGAAAAATTCTTTGATCAAGGAGTATTGACCGAAGACGAAATGCGTGAGGGTATCCGAAAAGGACTGATTACCCGCAGTATGTTCCCGGTATTTTGCGTCAGTGCATTACGAGATATGGGAGTACGCCGGATGATGGAATTCCTCGGAAATGTAGTTCCGTTTGTAAGCGAAATGCCAAAACCGGTTACAACCGACGGAACTGAAGTAGCTCCCGATGCGAAAGGCCCTACAAGCTTATATTTCTTCAAGACAACAGTAGAGCCCCATATCGGTGAAGTTTCCTACTTTAAAGTAATGTCCGGTACTATAAAAGAAGGAGACGATCTGCAAAACATAAATCGCGGAACAAAAGAACGTATAGCCCAAATGTTCTGCGTATGCGGACAAATAAGGACAAAAATAGAAGAGTTGGTTGCCGGAGATATCGGTGCGACAGTCAAACTAAAAGATGTACGTACAGGAAATACACTTGATGATAAAAATTGCGAATATGTCTTCGACTTCGTAAAATACCCAGATCCGAAATTTCAAAGAGCTATAAAGCCTGTTAATGAAGCTGATGCCGAAAAACTAAGTGAAATTCTTACCCGAATGCACGAAGAAGATCCGACATGGATCATAGAACAATCTAAAGAATTGAAACAAACTATAGTTTCGGGACAGGGAGAATTTCATTTAAGAACTTTAAAATGGCGCATTGAAAATAACGACAAAATAGCTGTCGAATATAGAGAGCCGAAAATCCCTTATCGTGAAACGATTACTAAAGCCGCCCGAGCGGATTATCGTCATAAAAAACAATCGGGCGGAGCTGGACAATTCGGAGAAGTACATTTAATCATAGAACCTTATTACGAAGGAATGCCTGCTCCTGAAAGTTACCGCTTCAATAATCAAGAATATAAGATGAATGTACGAGATACTCAGGTAATCGATCTTGAATGGGGAGGTAAACTCGTATTTGTAAATTGTATTGTAGGCGGTGCTATCGATGCACGTTTTCTACCAGCTATATTAAAAGGACTAATGGACCGTATGGAACAAGGGCCTCTAACCGGTTCTTATGCCCGCGATGTCAGAGTATGTGTTTATGATGGGAAAATGCACCCGGTAGATTCTAATGAAATTTCATTCCGCTTAGCCGGAAGAAATGCATTTAGCGAAGCGTTCAAGAATGCAGGGCCTAAAATTCTAGAACCTATATATGATGTTGAAGTTTTAGTTCCATCGGATAAAATGGGTGACGTCATGAGTGATTTGCAAGGACGTCGGGCAATCATTATGGGAATGTCAAGTGAAAAAGGTTTTGAAAAAATCAGTGCCAAAGTACCTTTAAAAGAAATGGCATCTTACTCTACTTCATTGAGTTCCATTACCGGAGGTCGTTCATCTTTCACAATGAAATATTCATCATATGAATTAGTGCCATCCGACATTCAAGAAAAATTGCTGAAAGCTTATGAAGCCTCACAAGATACAGAATAATGATATTGAAAATTCAAACAGTGATATTGTTAAATATTAATAAAAAGTCGTCAATAGCTTGACGACTTTTTGTTTGTAAACATTTATATGTTAAATTCGCACTGAAATGTTAAACAGAGAATTCCTAAAAAAATTCATTATTCTGTTAAACAAAAAGCGAACAAAGTTGTTTATCTAATAAAAATGTTGAAAATATTGGGGAATGAAGGGCAAAATTCAAAAAAAATTACTGAATCGGGCTCTAAAAAATGATTTACCGGATAAACGATTATGAAGAAATCGACAATATGGTTATTGGCAGCAATTATGGCACTTACCTTTATCGGGTTGCTCTACATGCAGATCAGCTATATGGAAAATATGGTGAGGATGAGGAACGAGCAATTTTCCGAAGCGGTAAAACGCAGCTTATACGATGTGTCGACAACTTTAGAACAAGATGAAACGAAACGTTATTTAGCAGAAGATATCGAAGAAACGCAGAAGCGTCTGCTCTCATTCGAACGGGGTACTAGTAAAACTTTAGGTAAAGATGTAATCTCAACGCACCATCAGTTTTCTATTGTTTCTCCTGACGGTACAGTATCAAACTTCAGTTTTAAAGAGCTTACAAGCACGATAATGATGCAACCCAAAGTTTCGGTTACTCCTAAAGAGGATAATAATTCGATAACTAAAACATACAAAGGGATGCAAGAGATGCTGAAAGGACAGTATCTTTATCAAAAAGGATTATTGGATGAGGTAATACTTAACATTTTAAGTACAGCCAGCAATAAACCGATTATGGAGCGGGTTGATGCAAGAAAGATCGAAAATTATCTGAAATCGGAATTGCAAAATAACGGATTGAACATCCCGTTTCAATATGCAATTATCAATAAAAACGGGAAAACGGTTTACAATACTCCAGAGTATGCACCTCAAAAAGAATCGGCATTATTCACCCAGATTCTTTTTCCGAACGATCCGCCGAATCGACTTAATTATTTGAAAGTTTATTTTCCGACAAAAAGTGATTATATTTTCAGTTCGATACGGTTCATGATCCCCTCTTTTGCTTTTACGATGGTAATGTTGATTACTTTTATTTTTACTATCGTAACAGCATTCCGGCAAAAAAAACTGACTGAGATGAAGAATGATTTCATCAATAATATGACTCATGAATTTAAAACTCCGATATCTACGATTTCTTTGGCTGCGCAAATGCTGAAAGATCCGGCAGTAGCTAAAAGTCCTCAGATGTTTCAACATATATCGGGTGTTATAAACGATGAAACGAAAAGGCTTCGCTTCCAGGTAGAAAAAGTTTTACAAATGTCTATGTTCGAAAGACAAAAGACCATGATGAAGCTCAATACGGTAGATGTCAATGGTATTATTACCAGCGTAATGAGTACATTCAAACTGAAAGTTGAAAAATACGGAGGTACGATAGAAGCCGATCTCGAAGCTGAAGATGCATGGGTAAAAGTAGATGAAATGCATTTTACGAATGTAATCTTCAACTTATTGGACAATGCGGTAAAATATGCGCGGGAAGACGTTCCGTTATCTTTATTCATACGAACCCGCATTTTAGAGAACGATAAGGTAGAAATATCGATTCAAGACAACGGAATAGGCATTAAGAAAGAGGACCTGAAAAAAATATTCGAAAAATTCTACCGTGTCTCGACCGGAAATGTACATAATGTCAAAGGGTTCGGTTTGGGGTTGGCATACGTACATAAAATCATACACGATCTGAACGGAACGATCCGTGCAGAAAGTGAACTGAATGTAGGAACAAAATTTATAATTATATTACCTCTAATAAAAAACAAATAATTATGGAAGAAAGATTGCGTATATTACTATGCGAAGATGATGAAAATCTTGGCATGTTGTTAAGAGAATATTTGCAAGCAAAAGGTTATGCAGCGGATCTTTTCTCAGATGGAGAAAGCGGATATAAAGCCTTTTTAAAAGGTAAATACGATTTATGTGTACTGGACGTGATGATGCCTAAAAAAGACGGTTTCACACTTGCTCAGGAGATTCGTACCATAAACAGCGAAGTACCTATTATTTTCTTGACGGCTAAATCGTTAAAAGAAGATATTCTCGAAGGATTCAAAATCGGTGCTGACGACTATATTACCAAACCTTTCAGTATGGAAGAGCTGGTATTCAGAATTGAAGCTATCTTGCGCCGGGTAAAAGGGAAAAAAGGGAAAGAAGTTACTATGTACAAAATCGGAAACTTTACATTCGATACTCAGAAACAGGTTTTGTCTATCGGTGATAAAGTAACCAAACTGACAACAAAAGAATCGGAATTACTAAGTCTTTTGTGTGCTCATGTAAATGAGATTTTGGAACGTAATTTTGCATTGAAAACAATCTGGATCGATGACAATTATTTCAATGCCCGCAGTATGGATGTTTACATCACTAAATTACGTAAACACCTGAAGGATGATCCTTCAATCGAGATTATCAATATCCACGGTAAAGGATATAAACTCATTGCTCCGGAAATTGAAGTTAAGACTAAATAAAAAAAGTTTTATATCAACAGTTTAACTAAACAGGTTGCTTTAAAGCAACCTGTTTTTTCATAATCATAATAAAAAAGAAATGGAAATTATTCACGATCCTAACCGAAAAATATTCAGTACGATAATTAACGGTTATACCGGATATGTTTCTTATCAAATCAAAAACGGAAAGCTTGATATACTCCATACTATAGTTCCCCCTCAAATCGGAGGACAAGGAGTTGCTTCTCAACTGGTAAAAGCGACATACGACTATGCCATAGACAATCATCTCAAACCGGTAGCAACTTGCAGTTATGCTGCAATTTGGTTACAGAGACATCCGGAATACAGAGATCAATAAAAAAAGGATATACAGCACGTACACCCTTATTCTTACCAGCCAATACAGCGGACTATATTTTCTCAAAACCAATTCTTCTTCCTTTTTTTATTTCTCTGATTCTCATCGCTACTACTTCCGCCATAACCATAAGCCGAACTATAACTATACTTAGAGCCATACCCGTAACCGTAGCCATAACCATATTTTCTATAACTATAAGACTGGGTCTGCATATCGACCGCATTAACGATCAAATAGGTAGAAGTCAGTCTTTTATCTGCTACATAACTATTCAGTAACGCTAAATATTTCTTCGAAGAATAATTAGCTCTCGTAACATATAAATTAACATCAGCCAAACGATTCAACAAAAAAGTGTCTGAAACCATTCCGACCGGAGCTGTATCGACAATAATATAATCATATTTTTCACGTAATATCTCAAATACTTGATCTAAACGAGAATTTGTAAGCAATTCATTCGGATTAGGAGGAATAGGACCGGCGGGTAATAAGTCGAGATATTCAGACATACCGGAAGGAACTATCAATCCGTCTAAATCGGTTTCCTGACCTGACAAATATGAGGTGATCCCTTTATTCGTCATAATAGAAAAATGCTTTTTTAACTGAGGCCTACGAATATCTAACCCTACCAATATTACTTTTTTGTTTGTCAAAGCAAAACTCAAAGCCAAATTCATTGAAAAGAATGTCTTACCTTCTTGCGTAACGGTAGATGTTACATTTATTACCTTTTTATCCGGTTCATTCAACATAAACTGCAAACTATTCCTGACCAACCGAAACAATTCGACAATGGGAGCTGTCGATTTCGCTTTTACAACAAACTGATCGCCACTATCGTTCTTCGCTATTTCTCCTAAAACAGGGACTGAAGTCAAACGCTCTACATCCATACGATCTTTAAATTTCACATTGAACATATCTCTTAAAAAGATAAACAATGCAGGTATCGAAAGGCCAAAAACAAATGCAATCAAAAAAGTCTTAGGTTTATTAGGCTCGACAGGTCCTCCCGTAACATCGGGAGTATCGACAATACTGGCAACAGGGACTGTTAACGTCTTGTTCAAGGAGTTCTCTTCTCTCTTCTCCAATAAGAAAACATACAATTTATCCTTAATGGATTGCTGACGCATAATTTCCGTCAATTCCCTTTCAACTTCAGGAACTGAAGCTACCATATTATTAAGTTGACGATTTTTAGCTTGTAAATCTTTTTTTTCTATATTCAAACCTTTCCGAGCAGAAATTATACCGCTTAAAACGCCCTTTCTTAAATCGGATATATCATGGTTTATATCTGCAATCAAAGGATTGTCCTCTGAAGAAGATCGTAACAAACGTTCTCGCACAAGCAGCATTTGATTATATTTATTGATTAATTCAGAAAATCTGGCATCGGCAATACCCAAGTAAGGAATAGGAGTGTACATGTGTTGTTTATTAGCAACAAACTGGTCTACATAATCGACCAGATTCAGTTGAGTTTCCAACTCGAACAGCTTCTTCTCTGTTTCTGATAATTCCGTTGTAAACTTCTCTCCTTCATTCTTCACATCTGTCAATCTATGTGCTTTTCGGAAATTTTCCGCCTGTTTCTCAACATTTCCCAATTCTTTAGATATGGCAACAATACGTTCATCGATAAACCGTTCAGTATTCAACGCTACCCGATTTTTTTCTGCCATGCTTAATTCATTATAATAAAATACGACACGGTTAAGCACATCTTTGGCTTTCGCAATATTAAAAGTATTCAACGAAAGAGTCAGTATTGTAGAACCCTTGCTCAAAGCGTCTGCAACAATGGCTTTCGAAAGATAATTTGCCATATTCCTCGGATTTGAAACAGTAATTATAATATCTCCTTCAGGTACTTGTACAGTAAAATTACGAACCAAAGTGAACGAAATATCTCCGATATTTATCGGTAAAGGATTAGCGGTCAATACCAATGATTTATTTTCTCCATTATACGAAACTTTTACATTGTAATCTCCATCTGGTTTCGGAACGGCATTTACAGTTATCGGAAATACTAAATTCCTCACCGTTGCACTATCAATAGACAGCTCTATCGGAGTATCTTTATATAAGTCTATCTTACGCATTCCTTTTTTCATTACGTAATTTGTATATAACTTCAGATCCATGACAACCTGAAGCATTACATTTTTAGAACGCATAATCTCAACTTCATTTTCAAGATTATTTTTAACAGACGCCATTCCCAAACTCTCCATCATCAACATATCGGGAGTTGCACTGCTTTTATCGTTCTTCATCAAAACAGAAGCAGTTACCGTGTAAACGTTATTTTTACGCGCCAATATGAAAAATGCAATACTCATTGCCACTATAATACTGGCAACGAACCATTTCCAATGAACCAAATAATTAAAAAGTATTTCTCTAAAATCGACAGCTTTATCTTGCTCTTCTTCTTGCGAAAGAATATCCTTTGAATCCATTAAAAACTGTATTAACGAGTTAAAGTGACTATAATATTAGTAATTCCCAACAATGTGGAAAGAATGCTCAAACTTAAGGTCAGCATCGGAGGTACAGTATAAGCCGTACGAGCTTTTGATTTATTCGGCTCAACATACAATATATCATTTTGCTGCAAATAAAAATACGGAGAAAACAATAGATTCGGATCATTCAAATTGATTCGAGCTACTTCTTTAGAACCATCTCCTTTAAAACGAATCAACAATACGTTATCCCGGCGTCCGGTAAGCTGCAAATCTCCAGCCATAGCAACAGCCTCTAATACAGAAACCCTCTCATTCGGGACATTATAAATACTCGGCGTTTTCACTTCTCCTAATACGGCAATTTTAAAATTCTCGACACGGATAGTTACCGTCGGTTCTTTTTTTACATATTGAGGATATATTTTAGATTTTATAAATTCTTCGGCTTCTGTACGGGTCATGCCTCCTATATTTAATTTACCGATAATCGGAAAATCAATTATTCCCTTATTATCGACAAGATAGGTCGAATTATTATTAGAAACAGAAGAGGTTGTCGCATTTTCTGTAATGCCTGAAGTAGAAGAAGATATTTTATTAAAAATCGATACGGACTCCGGACTATCCGATCCCACAGAGATAGACAATAAATCTCCCGGAACAATACGTGGATCTGCTAACAAAGACTTTTGCTTTAAAACTTCTACAGGAAGGCTTTCGACCTCTTGCAAATAAGTAACTCGTTTCGTTTCACTACAAGACATAAAAAATATTGCCAGAACGGCAAATAGAGCCAATTTTCTCATTCCAATACAATATATAGGACAGATATAACAACACCTATTATCAGATCAGATATTAGCAAAACAATCCCTAAGAAATGCTAAACGACCTGTAATTAAAAAACAAAATAATAATCCCTTTGCGGCAAAGATAATAAATAGAGTCTTATTAACCAATAATATCCATAAAAAACAGCTTTGGAGAGTTTTTTCCAAAGCTGTTTTTTATGGATATTAATATATCTGAAGAATCATGAAAGATAAACATTATCAAAAATTGTATTGCACCATTGCCTGAATACGGTTTGCATGGCCGCTACTTTTATCCATACTCATACGACGGCCATACAAATATTCTATTCCCAACTGGCAATTGGGTGTCACATTCCAAAATACGTTTCCGACAGCATATTGACCATATTTATAACCTTCTGCATCATAATAACCATGCCGGGAATATAAACGCACCTGACTATAAGATGCCGAAGCAAAACATTTGGATGTAAAAGCATATTTCACTCCGCCTAAAAAAGCAAAAACCGGTAAAGTTTGCAAACGCCCTTCAGAACACGGATCAGGAACAAGATCTGAATTGTTGCTATCTAAATCATCGATATACTGGGAAATACCTTTTCCGTATGTTCCCTGATAATAGAACGTAAAACCCGGAAACAAGGTTGCCAAGCCACTCAATTGAGCACCCCATCCCACCAACGTCCGATTCTTTTCCGTAACCATGTTTCGATAACTCAATCCCCGAAATAATCCGGTTGCACGAATATGGCTCGATGCTCCCCAATTATATTGTATATAAGCTGGAATGTCCGGCATACGCTGCTTGATACTTCGGGAATAAGCCCCATAAGTAATATCCGGATTCGGATTTTCCGCTGCAATAGCCACCTGCCAATGTTTATTTATATCATAAGTATATCTTACTTGAACATTTCTCAAAGTTGTATTGGCATTAGGCCCTTCAAAATCAATCGTCGGAGGTATCGATGCCAGATCGGAAAAAGTACTCCAAGACTGTCCCAACAAAAATCCTCGCATCGACACGTATGCCTGACGCAATCTTAAAGTATGATGATCGCCTCGAAAATCAGTTTCGATATAAGCAGAAAATTTTCCTAAAGCTTTATTGTTTCCCACCAATTTCAAAAAGATACGTGATGTCGAAGCATCCATTTGATATTGGCTCTTCTCGGCAGGATTTGCCGGCGTAGGAATATCATAAGGTACAAAATCTACATTGTCCGAAATCCCTCGAAAATCATACGATGTAGTAAGTCTAACATATCCTCCGATACCTAAAGCCATCTGGTGCTTTTGATCTACTAAAAGGAAACGCGGAGCATCCGGATCTTGAAAATGTAAAGACCTTGTTTCTCTAAATATATTAACAATGTCTTTATAACTCGGTCCGTTTTTCCCTGTAAGTATAATAAAATCATCATTAAACAATGGGGACATCTTTTTTTTCTGTGCATGAACAGGCATAAACAGCCCCAATAAAACCGTAATAAAACAGATTCTAAATATTTTCTCCATAATTGTAATTTTTACCAGATCTTTTTTGAACGATCCGATAAAAACAACAATATAAAACACCGAAATGTTTATCTCAATATTCGATATAACATTGCTATTAAATATTATATAAAAAACAATGTATCCTCTATTAAACAATAAAGGATACATTGTTTTTAAAAGCCTATTTAAATTTTCTGATAAAGAAATATTATCAAGCCACCTTTATATTCTTCCAGTCAGTTTTCATTCGTCAGATAGCCTGTTATCATCTTTACTCCCACTCGATCGTGGCAGGCGGTTTAGAACTAATGTCATAAACGACACGGTTCACTCCTTTTACTTTATTGATAATCTCATTCGATATTTTAGCAAGGAAATCATACGGAAGTTTTGCCCAATCAGCAGTCATTGCATCTGTAGATGTCACGGCTCGTAAAGCGACAGCTCGCTCATAGGTTCGTTCATCTCCCATCACACCAACCGACTGCACCGGAAGCAATACAACTCCTGCTTGCCAAACTTTATCATATAATCCCCACTCACGAAGTCCGCGAATAAAAATATCATCGGCATTTTGTAAAATCGAAACTTTTTCGGGTGTAATATCTCCCAAAATACGAACGGCCAAACCGGGTCCCGGGAAAGGATGTCGTGTAATCAAATGTTCCATCATTCCCAATTCTCTACCAACCCGACGAACTTCATCTTTAAACAATAAACGTAGAGGTTCACACAATTTCAGATTCATTTTCTCGGGAAGCCCACCGACATTGTGATGACTCTTTATCACTGTTCCCGTTATCGAAAGAGATTCGATACAATCCGGATAAATCGTGCCTTGAGCCAACCACTTCACATCTTTTATTTTATGAGCTTCTTCATCGAAAACATCGATAAATCCTTTTCCGATGATTTTTCTTTTACGTTCGGGTTCTGTCACGCCTGCCAATTCTCCGAAAAACTTATCATGTGCATTCACTCCTATCACATTTAATCCGAGATGCTCATAATCACGCATCACATTTTCGAATTCATTTTTCCGAAGCATACCGTGATCCACAAAAATACAAGTAAGATTTTTGCCAATCGCTTTATTTAATAAAACTGCAGCAACAGAAGAATCTACTCCCCCAGAAAGAGCGAGAATTACTTTATCATCTTTCAACTGTTCTCTTAACTGTGCCACTGTAGTTTCAATAAAAGACGAGGGAGACCAGTCTTGTTTACAACCGCAAATTTCTACGACAAAATTACGAAGCAATTGTGTCCCTTCTTCGGTATGATAGACTTCCGGATGAAATTGTACGCCCCATATATTTTCGTTCTCTACCTGATAAGCCGCAATTTTTACTTCGTCGGTAGAAGCTATTATTTTAAAATTTGAAGGAATCGAGGTTATCGTATCGCCATGAGACATCCAAACCTGCGTATTGTCCTTTATTCCTTTGAATAACTTATTTTCCTTAGAAAAAGAGGATAAATGTGCCCGTCCGTATTCCCGGCTTCCTGCCGGTTCTACTTTTCCACCATTGTTATATGCCATAAACTGAGCACCATAACAAATTCCTAAAATAGGATACTTCCCCCATATTCGGCTCAGATCGACCTTAAAGGCATTCTTATCATAAACAGAAAACGGACTGCCCGAAAGAATCACCCCTTTTATATTCTGATCGTCTTCGGGGAATTTATTATACGGAAGAATCTCGCAGTAAGTATCCAGTTCTCGCACACGCCGTCCTATAAGCTGAGTCGTTTGTGAACCGAAATCAAGAATTATAATTTTTTCCTGCATAAAGTGAGTATATAAATTATTATATTTTTCGTGATACAAATGTAATCATAAAGAGGTAAATACGCAACTACTATTATTTTAGCAATGCTCCAATCCGGGCTTTTGTCCCCACAATCCACAACATATCCGTCTCTTTCAAAACGATATTTCCGGTCGGGGCTAAAAATGTACCATCCACACGTTCTACTCCGACAACAAGGCAAGAATCTTTTTCTCTGATTCCCGATTGAGCAATCGTTTTTCCAATTAACGGAGAATTTTTCGGAATAATTATCCGTTCGAGTTCAAAATGTTCTTCGTTTTCTGTTTCATCTGCAGAAATCTCTTCCGGCTCTACAGCATCGAGAAATTTCTGTATCTGTTCATCTGTTCCAATCACACTCACGATATCTCCCGGGAAAAGGCGGCTATCTCCTTTCGGAATATTTATTCGCTTTAATCCTCTTTTTATACTTACGATATTTACACCAAATTCTTTACGGATGTTTGCGTCCTCCAAACGTTTTCCAATAAACGCACATTCCCCATTCACCTCCATGTGGGCTAAATGCATGTTACGTACCAAATTATTTTTCTTACCTGTACGACGCAATTCCCGCTCATTTAGATTATCCATAAATTTTCCTTCAAGAGAAACGATTTGCCGTTGTAATCTTTTAGACATCAATAGCATAACCACTACAAACAAAACCACTCCCAGCAAAACTCCGGTACGTTGTGAATAAGCGATAGACAAAAAATAAACCACAAAACCCAAACCTATAAAAAATCGGAATATAACCATAAAGAAAAGAGGAACTTGATTTGCCCGTTTATTTTCTTCTAAAGTAAGTAATTTCCGGCTATTTATTCGTTTCATAGTCAACGCCCAAAGAAAAGGCAGCATCACCAAGAGCGTAACCCCTACTCCGATATAATTTCCCCATACGGAGGGAATCAGTTCTTTCATTAAAGGTAAAAACCAAGTAAGTGAAAGCAAAATAATTCCGACAAGAATAGTCGAGTAAAGAGCTATCTTCCCTAAGTAAACTCCCAATACTCGCTTCCATGTGTTCTCAGGTTGTACTGCCGAGGCATTGGCACTATATCTCTCAAGGATAAAATTTAATTTTTCCGGTAAATGTTTCTCTACCCAATTCGCTGCCGGATCAGAAAGTTTTATAAAATAAGGAGTTGTAAAAGTCGTTATAACCGATACGGCAACGACGATCGGATATAAGAATCCATCGATCACTTTCAGAGACATTCCCAAAGTCGCGATAATGAAAGCGAACTCTCCGATCTGGGAAAGACTAAATCCCGATTTTACGGCAATTTTCAACGGTTGACCGGAGATCAACATTCCGCTTGTACCGAAAAATATTTGTCCGGCAATTACCACCAATGAAAGAATAATAATAGGAATAGCATACTGTACCAAAGCTTCTGGACTGACAAGCATCCCGACAGAAATAAAAAACACAGCACCAAACAGATCTTTAACCGGCTGCACTACTTTTTCAATTCGTTCAGCCTCATTTGTACCGGCTAAAATAGACCCCATGACAAAAGCACCTAAAGCAGAAGAAAAACCCACATAAGATGCTAATACTACCATTCCCAAACACAATCCCATAGAAACGACTAATAAAGTTTCGGAGTTAAGAAAACGTCTCGCTTTTTTCAAGAAAGTAGGTAAAACAAAAATACCTATCAAGAACCATGTTATCAGGAAAAATGCCAACTTCAATATACTATAAATAAGTTCCGAACCTTCCAGTTCATTATTTACGGCAATGGATGAAAGAAGCACCATCATTAAAACGGCAAACATATCTTCTACAATCAACACACCGAACACAATTGTCGTGAACTGCTGTTTTCGCATATTCAAATCGGTAAATGCCTTGATGATAATTGTCGTAGATGACATCGACAACATTCCTCCCAAAAAAAGACTATCTAAATATGTGAAATGCAATAGACGTCCGGCAGCATATCCCAACAGCATCATTCCGACAACTATCACTAATGCCGTTATTACCGCAGAACCTCCGACATTGACCAACTTCCGAAAACTGAATTCTAATCCCAAAGAAAACAGCAAAACGATAATTCCTATTTCCGCCCAAATATCGATATTCGCAATATCGGTTACAGTAGGAAAAAACGAGAAATGCGGTCCTGCCAAAAAACCGGTAACAATATAACCTAAAACGACCGGTTGCTTCATCCATTTGAAGAGCAAGGTCGTTATGCCCGCCAGCATAAGAATCAAAGCTAAATCTGAAATCAGCGGATCTAAATGATTCATATCTTTTTTAACTATAAATTAATAACTGTCGCCTTTTTAAGTAATATTCCGATATATAACAAAAGCAGAAAACTTCTACTTTATTTCTTATAGTGTTTTCTGCTTTTTCATCATCACAAAATATTTTTTAAAATTCTGAAGTAAAATGAAACTTTATTTTCGGAAAATCTGTCTGCGCCATTTGCAATACATAATTAGAGTCCGCAAGAAATACATCTCTGTCTTCTTTATCTTTTGCCATAAACTGATATTTCCGTTTTTTGAAATTCTCTAAAGCTTCAACATCATCGCTCTCTATCCAACAAGCTTTATAAAGGCTGATAGGTTCCCATTTACATTGCGCCCCATATTCGTGTAATAAACGATATTGAATCACCTCAAACTGCAATTGTCCTACTGTCCCGATAATTTTTCGCCCATTAAACTGATTGACGAATAACTGGGCTACACCTTCATCCATCAATTGATCTATTCCTTTATTCAGCTGTTTTGTCTTCATCGGGTCAGTATTTTCTATATACTTGAACATTTCAGGAGAAAAACTCGGTAATCCTTTAAAATGCAACTCCTCTCCCGCTGTCAAAGTATCTCCGATTTTAAAGTTTCCGGTATCTGGCAATCCGACAATATCTCCCGGATAAGCTTCATCGACCGTAGATTTCCGCTGTGCCATAAAAGCTGTCGGACTGGAGAATTTCATAAATTTACCATTTCGCACATGTTTATAGTTTGCATTCCGTTCAAATTTTCCGGAACAGACTTTTACAAAGGCGATACAACTCCGATGGTTGGGGTCCATGTTAGCATGTATCTTAAAAACAAACCCTGAAAAATTCGCCTCTTCAGGACAAACTATACGTTCTACAGCTTGTACCGGTCTGGGAGAAGGTGCTATTTTCACAAAACAATCTAACAATTCTTTTACTCCGAAATTATTTAATGCCGACCCAAAGAATACAGGTGCTATATTGCCTTTTAAATAATCGGAAACATTGAATTCAGGATATACTCCCTCTATCAGTTCCAAATCGGCTCTGAGTTTGGAGGCATCTTCCGAACCGATATATTTTTCTAACTCAGGATTATTGATATCCCTGAATTCTACAGATTCGGTAACTACCTGTTTACTCGGAGTATAAAGATTTAATCCTTCTTCATATATATTATACACCCCTTTAAACCGCTGTCCCATATTGATAGGCCAACTTAACGGACGCACGCCTATTTTAAGTTCCGACTCCAGTTCATCAAGCAAATCGAAAGGATCTTGCCCTTCCCGGTCTAATTTATTTACAAACACGATTACAGGAGTATTGCGCATGCGACACACTTCCATCAACTTACGGGTCTGCATCTCAACTCCCTTTGCTGCATCTACAACGATAATCACGCTATCCACAGCTGTCAACGTGCGGTAAGTATCTTCTGCAAAGTCTTGATGACCGGGGGTATCCAAAATATTTATTTTATAATCTCCATAATTAAACCCCATCACCGAGGTCGCAACCGAAATTCCCCTCTGCTTTTCTATTTCCATCCAGTCCGAAGTCGCAGTTTTCTTGATCTTATTCGATTTTACAGCGCCGGCTACATGAATCGCACCTCCGAATAATAATAATTTTTCGGTCAATGTAGTTTTTCCGGCATCCGGATGACTGATAATAGCAAATGTCCTTCTTTTTTGTATCTCTTCGGTTATCGTAGCCACTTTACAATAATTATTTTATTAATAAATTAATACATTTTACAAGACTGTTTTCCCAGTATGGTATGGAAACCGGATATGTCTCTTTTATTTTTCTCTTATTCATCACGCTATAAAAAGGTCGTGCCGCTTTTGCCGGATATTCGCTTCCTTCTATCGGCGACACTTCACAAGTCGTAATCCCGGCAATACGGTGTATCGCTTTAGTAAAATCATACCAGCTACACACCCCTTCATTCGAAAAGTTATAGATACCGGGAATAAACGTCTTATTATCGATAATAACCATTATCGCCTTTGCCAAATCTCCGGCATAAGTAGGTGTACCGATTTGGTCAAATACGACACTTAATTTCTCCCGTTCTTTTCCAAGTCGAATCATCGTTTTTACAAAATTATTGCCGTAAGCCGAATATAGCCAAGAAGTCCGTAACACAACAGCATCAGGACAATTATCGAACAATAACCGCTCTCCTTCAAGTTTAGTCACTCCATATACTGAACATGGAGCTGTTTCGTCATTCTCCGAATATGGCTTATAATGCACTCCGCTATATACATAGTCTGTAGAAACATGAATAACTTTAGCCCGATTCATTGCAGCAGACTTTGCAAGATTCGCCACTGCCAAAGCATTAATCTTCCGACAAATTTCCTCATTATCTTCTGCTTTATCTACTGCAGTATAAGCTGCACAATTGACTATAACTTCGATACCATGACCTGCGACATATTTCATTACGGCTTCCAAATCGGTAATATCCAAATCTTGTATATCCGTAAACAGAAAAGTATTTTTTTTATCCTCTTCCGCCAGACAGCGCATTTCATTACCTAACTGACCGTTAGCACCGGTTACTAAAATCTTTGCCATGCGATGTTTACCTTTAAATTTTACAATTCCAGATCTCCGGCTTTTTCTTGTTTATATTTTTCAGACAATAATGCTAAAAAAGTCGATATTTGTTTCATTGCAGCCTGTGTCTGTTCAGAAATTTCCTTTTTCTGTAACCGAAGCATTAAAATTCCATAAAGCGCATTAAAACAAGTCTCTATCTCACCGACCGGTTCGTCCCCTGTTTTTGCCCTCAACTCAACAATATAAGGGAGCGTTTTAAAAAATGTCGCCCCATAAAACGGTTCTTTCGGAGATTTTAACAAAGCCAGATGCAGATCGGTAAGGTCGATAATAACATTTTTATTCAGCTGAAGATGTCCGCTTTCCACTATCCCTTCACGCCTCATCATATCGATAAGGCTTTCATACCACTCTCGAATTTCCTTCTTTTTATCATCCGGAACATCATACTTCGAGACGATCTGTTCATCAATAGTATCAATATCCAGTTTATATGCTCGGATAATATCTTCGATCTGCCACATATAGAGCAAATACTCAGCTATATTTTCTTTCCTTTTTTGGCTGGCTATAATCATATTTTAAAATTTATCCGGAGGACAAATAAACAATTTATTTTTAACAATTTCTGAATATACATTCAAAAATCGCATAAAATTCTTTATCATTCACCCCTAAATGACGACAAGCTAAACGGGCAGCATTGATATCACCCAACAATTCTTCATCAGACAATGTTACAGGTACTCGTCCATAACGGGTTTCTAATTCGATATTATCGCCGGTTCTTACAATAGGATGCGGTAGATAAGGAACAGCTGTTATATCCTCTCTGACCGTATCTGCCAAATCCTGAAGTAAAGGAATATTCTGGTTATATATAAATTTCCCATCCCGTTCGATCGAAGAAACCATATCTCTCCAAAAATCGACATAAGATTCGAAAGTAGCATGCATTTTTGTAGGATGCCACAATAAATCGGACATAATCAATATATGCGGTTTATATTGCTGGTGAGCCAATGGCTTCTCTTCAAGAAAAGCGTCACCTTCCAATAATGAGATTCGCGCATCATAGCTTAGAGAGATTTGTTTATTCTGACCCGGAATCTCATTCAACGCAACGTAATCGCAACGCATGTTTTGCTTACGCAAGGCTTTCAAAACCATACTCATAATTCTGTTCGGATGCCGAGGATTACAAAAAACCAAACGTATCTTATCTTTTGCCATTCTCAACACAAGTTCCGGAACAGAAAGGATCAATAACCCGGATTCCTTTGCACGAATAAGTTCCGGATGATCAGAAACCGACTGCAACGGAGAAACGACAAAATCGACCTTTTCTTTAAAAGGATCGCTTATCGGCTGTAAATCGGCCAACAGGATATCTTTCTCCCTCAAAATATCAGCTTCAGCTCCCATAATATCCGCTCCAGAACAACTGACACTATATCCTTTTTCACGTAAAGCGACAGCTAAACGGAACATATACGTGTCTCCAAGGGATATAATATGAACTTTTTTCATGTACTCCTCTCTACTTATAAATTATTTTATCCTAAAGAAATATACAGACAGATTGAAATAATTGTTCGACAATCTTCAAGATTTATGAATATTTCTCAGAATGCTCCCCAAAAATTGAGTGCAAATTTAATACAATAGAACGAAGCTACACAGAATTGAAGCAAATTTTTTCTATATTCAAACTATCTTCGACAACTGTCGAAGATCATAAAAATTAAGCATGATAATTCCAAATCAGCCCTTTTCGTTCAGGGTATTTATGAGATAAATAAACATCTTTTAATTCAGAAAAAATAAGCGTGTCGGCATTAGCGACCCATCTTCGAAACAGGGTATTGGGTTTATAAATCGCAACAGACTGCAATAATGCGCTCAAATCGAAATTATCGGACACAATACCTGCTCCAGCACGCAAGGCATCAAAAGCATTGCATTCCTGTTCTATATGTGCAGGTACCATTAACACAGGCTTCTGTAAATAGAGCGCTTCGCACACCGATTCGAATCCGGCCGTAGTGGAATAAGCTTTACAACCGGCCATTTGTTTCAGGAAAGACTTGTCGTCGATCCGAAACAGAGAGAATGTAGAGGATATGTCCAACCTTTCGGCTGCATCTTTTTTATCCCAGAAAAAATGCAATGTCTCTTCAGGATTATGTTCATGCCATTTGCTGATTTCGGAAAGATAACCGCTATTCAACATATAACCCAATATATAATCGCCTTTAACAGGCTCTAAACGGGTGACTTCGGAACGTAACAACGGAGGGACGACAACAATGTGACGAGAAATATCATCTCCCATAGGATAAAAAGACAAAGCCAACCTTCGATCAGCTCCCATACTGGTAAGCCGAGTAAAAAATCTCAAAAAGAAAAGCTCGACAGGAGATTTTTTCGGAAAACGAAATTTTCGATGTAGAAACATATATTGGTGTCCGATACAAACCATAGGAATCGAAGGAGGCATGAATAAGTAAGTCAATCCGGTCAACAACTCATAAAAATTAAGCACGATGTCCGGCTCATATAGTTTTATCTGTTTCCGAATAAAATTCATATTTGAAATAAAAACAGGTAATTTCAACAAGTTATAAAACACACTTTTCCATAATCCGGGACGCTTATTTTGCGCTGTCGGCAAAAAATTAGGACTCTCGAATTGAATAACCGGTGCTGTTGCCTGATTTAGGAAATAATCGGGTAACTGTCTTGCAGAGCTTTTCCCGACCAAAAAAGCCGTAATTTCATCTCCTCTCATTCGCATCCGCTCCTGCATTACCAACGCTTGAGTAAAATGCCCCCGACCCTCACCTTGTATAATAAACAGATACTTCATATATTTTTAGATTCTAATCCATATAACAAAAAAAATAATAAACAGTTTATCAGGCACTTTCACCGAATACTTCATTTTTAAGTAAACATTCTTCATAACGGTATATCTCCCACGTACCATCTATATGCTCGATCAAAGCGCTAAGAGATTCTACCCAGTCACCAGAATTGAGATAATGAATGTTTCCATACCATGTATCTGCCGGTTGATGAATATGTCCGCAAATAATTCCATCGAAATGACGGGCTGCTGCAAGTGCTGTCAGTTCCTTCTCAAAATCTGAAATATAAGATACGGCAGATTTTACCTTGTGTTTGACAGACTGTGAAAAAGAGTAATAAGGTTTTCCCTGTTTCCGTCGATAATTATTCAATATCCTATTTATCCACAATAGAGCTGAATAACCATAATCTCCAAGTTTAGCCAACCAAACCAAATGTGTACTGATATTATCGAAAACATCTCCGTGCGTTACGTAATAACGTCTTCCGTGAGATATATGCACATAATCTTTTACCAATGAAACGGATGAAAGCGACAAAGGCAGTATCTTGTCTAAAAAGTCATCATGATTTCCCCGAACATAAATAACTTTTGTCCCGTGCTTTTCCATCATTTTCATAATAACTTTTATAAGTTCCGTATAAGAACGTTTCCAGCGTCCGAAGGGATTTCTCTGCAACTTCCACCCATCCAGAATATCTCCGTTCAAAATAAGTTTATCACAATCGATATTTTTCAGGAAAGAAGTCAACTCTTTCACTTTTGAATGTTCTGATCCGATATGTACATCTGACAGAATCACTGTAGAGACTTTTGTTCTTGTCATAGAATAATTTTAATTTTACTTTAACAAAAGAACAATAGTTATATTTCCTACATATTACAAGAATGTTTGTTTTCTGTTTCAGAGGATTACACCTCGCTTTCAAATCATAAATTATGTAAAACCTCACTATTTTATTCGATAAATAATATCGGAAACAATCTTACTTCTTTTAATTTTGTTATCAATATATCATACATTTATAAAATCAGATATATTATGGAATACAGAAAACTGCAACATTCGGAACTTAATCTGTCAGTTATCGCTTTCGGCGCATGGGCTGCAGGAGGTTGGATGTGGGGACAAACAGACCGAAACGAAGCTATTGAAGCTATGCGTGCAGCATACACCGAAGGCATGACCTCTTTCGATACTGCCCCGATATACGGACAAGGAGAAAGTGAAGAGATTGTCGGAGAGGCATTACAAGACATTCCCCGCGATAAAATACAGATACTGACAAAATTCGGATTACGCTGGGACTTGAATAAAGGGAATTTCTATGTCCACAGCCAAAATAATCAGGGGAAAGATATAGATATCTATAAATATGCCGGGAAAGAGAGTATCATACAAGAATGTGAAAATAGCCTGAAACGATTAAAAACCGACTATATAGATCTCTATCAAATACATTGGGCAGATATAACGACCCCTATATCGGAAACGTTCGAAGCTGTAGCCCGTCTCATTGAACAAGGAAAAATCCGGTATGCCGGAGTATGCAATTACACTCCCGAACAGATCGAAGAAGCTGATAAGGCTGTAAATATAATATCTGACCAAATTCCTTTCAGCATGGTAAATCGAGGAAGTGAAGACAAGATCATTCCATTCTGCATCCGAAACGAAAAATCGGTAATTGCTTATAGTCCTATGGAACGAGGATTATTGACAGGAAAAATGACACCGGGACAAAACTTTAAAAAAGGAGACCATCGAAAAAATAATCCGTATTTCACAGATGACAGTATTATCAGGACCAACGCTTTTTTAGCGAAAATAAAACCTATTGCCGATGAAAAAGGCATTACCCTTTCTCAACTTGTACTACGCTGGACAATTGATCATCCGGGCATTACTATTGCTTTAGCCGGAGCTCGTAACAAAGAACAGGCAATCTCCAATGCCCGAGCTGCCGACGTGCATTTATCGAATGACGAAATTTTATTCATAAATAAACAATTAGAATTTCTTTAAAAACACTTCACAATGAAAAATCTATTATTATCCATCACGGTTTGCGGAATCATAGCTTGTGGATGCGCTCAAGCTAAAGAACTAAAAACAATACAACTGAACGACCCGGACACACAACGAGGAGATGCCGTAATGACAGCACTAAAAAACAGAAAATCTACCCGGGAATTCTCTACGAAAGAACTGAGTCTTAAGGATCTTTCAGATCTCTGCTGGGCAGCCAACGGTATCAACCGATCTGAATCGGGAAAAAGAACAGCTCCATCGGCAATGAACAAACAAGATATAAAAGTATATGTTTGTACAGCAGACGGGAGCTATTTATATAATCCTCAAAAGAATACACTCGAACCTGTCAGCTCCGGAGACGTAAGGCCTCTGAAAGCGCCGGTATGTCTCATTTTAGTATCTGATACAAGCAGCGACTGGGGAGCAATGGATGCCGGAATAGTATCTCAAAATATATCGCTATTTTGTGCAGGAACAGGTATGGCAACCGTTCCACGCGGAAGTATGGATAAAGCAGCATTAAAAAAGGCTTTGAAACTTACGGGAGATCAGACTCCTTTTTTAAATCATCCGGTAGGTTATTTTAAATAAATAATCATTTCATAAAAATCGGTGCAGTTCAGAATATCGTATATCGAAATAAACTGCACCGATTTTTATATTTAAGCATTATATTTCCCCAATCATTAAAATTAAAAAAGGCTCATCTGCCTCACAAATTTCAGCAACAACTCCATATTAAGCCGTTTTTAATTGCCATTTAAATAGACTTAAATAACCGATAAAGTCTTCCTTTTTATTTTTGCGCCATAACTTAAGAGCCTGTATAAATTTTACTCGGATTAGTTTTGAGAGAAATCCACATGAACATTCAGCTTCCCTCTTTAGAGGGAAACTGTACCGATACCGCCACATCGTTATAAACCCGAAGAAGACACAAAAGTGACTTAATAATATTCTCCAATAAAAAAAATTCGTATGAATTTAAATAGACTAAAAAGTGTAAAAATTATTATAAGAGTAGTTTTTACACTTTTTTAGTTGATTTTTTTCACACAATTTCCATATCAATTCTTATTTTTTTGATTATATTTGCTAAATAGTTGTATAATAAATATCAGATATTCACTATTCAAGCCTATATATACACACTATTAACGGACAATTATATAATAAAATCTGCCATGAAAAGAATCGTACTGTTTATTATTGTAGGATTTGCAACATCTCTATTCGCTCAAACTCCTACCATCAAACTCAGCCATAATAAATGCCGATGGGGTGACAGGCTTCTAAAATGGCAAGTAGAATATAAAGATCCGGGAAATTCAGGTGAAAATATTCTATGGGATTATAGTAATTTAAAAATCGTGGATGATAATTACAGAATCAGATACCGGGAAAATGAAACCGATACAGCCGGTTATGTAGAAAACGCCCATAATACCTCTTATTATTACAGGATTACACGCGATTCACTGTTTCTCGACAAATATGTAAACGGTACGACCCGCATGATTTACACTTTACCGGAATTGAAATTGATCTATCCGTTCAATTATAAAGACAGTATCAATTCCCCACTCGCAGCAAAAGGTAATTATTGCGGAAAGTTACCATTGCATATTTCGGGAAATTCAGAAACGACAGCGGATGCTTTCGGAAAACTAATAACTCCGGAAGGCGATACATTATCAGTTTTACGTTTACATAATAAAACGATTTTACAACAAACCGATACCAGCAAATATTCTATACAAAAACAAACTTATACATGGTTTGCCAAAGGGTATCGGTATCCTGTATTCGAAACAATACAAACTCAAATCATACACCCTTCTCGCAAAAACATATATTACTCATCTTTCTACTTCCCTCCGGAAGAAAATGCAAATATGAATCCAGACCCGATAAATGAAAAAGAATTACAAGAAATGGCCTTTGACAAAGCGCTGGCAGATAGTATAGCAGCATCAAAAGAGAAAGATCCCGGATATAACGAATGGGTCGAAAACATCAGACTTTATCCTCAACCGGTCAAAGATTTCTTAAAAATCGAATATCACTTAAAAAAAGAAACTCCGGTTCAGGTATATCTATATGATTCCGGATTCAGACTAATAAAAATAACATCGCAAGAAACATTACCCACCGGAAATCATGCAAGACAAATCGATATGCAAGAATACCAACCCGGAGAATATCATATACATTTAATTTTCGGGAATTATATAGAAAAACGGACTGTTTTAAAAAGTCTCTAAAAACATACAACCTCTGTTTTATTTTAAAGTATCATGCCATGAAACGATGTATTTTAGGTGTCATTACATTTTTTCTATCCGTACAATACGGAATATCGATCGATATAGCATCCTATACATTCAATAACTACGGAGAAATTTGTCAAGGGGTATATACCATCAACGAAGATCCTTTCGACAATATCACCGAAATAGCCGTTACGGCCAACCGGCGAATGGGTGTCAAAATCGACATGTGCGGTTCTACCGATTATGCCATTACACGAATAGAGATACGAAAAGGAGATGAAGTGATTGCGACAAGTGAAATGAGCCGTACCTGTTACGCTCCGGAGATAACCGGCATCTTAGAAGCATATTACCCGTACAAAATACGGTTATATATAGATACGCAGATCGCCCCTTATCCGATAACGGCAGCAGTACGAGCCAAAAGTTTTCGTCCGCAAGACGGAATAAACGGATATGAACAACCGATTTACATCGAAGAGATAAAAGAGGGACTCTTCTCCTCGAAACAATACAATACCTATAATTATACCAGTACATTTCCCGGAACGAACCCTGATTGCGGAGATATTGTTTATAAAATAAATATTTCAGGCAATATCCCTATGAAAATACATCTCGAAACAGACTTTATAACCGAATCTTCCACAAATAAAAATACATGTATCCGGGCATACTCCGAGAATAACATTGAAAATCCGATATTTACGGAAACAAATACTTTCGACCAAGTCTTAAATCCCGGAACTTACTACATAGTTGCAGAAAGTAATGAACCGGACATTTATGACGGGTTCATAAACATTTACCTTTACGGGTATTATACTCAAAACACTCCACCTACGTATAACCCGATATACATAAGTCGCTATGACAACAAAACTATTTTATTCGATGCTTGTAACAGTGATTACAACAATAACGGATTGAAAGATGCCAAATTCAAAATCAATATAGACAGAGGTGAAGGAGTCCCTGTTTCCATAAAGACCAGCCAAGCTGTAAACATGTATATATACAATGACACATTGAGACAAATATTTTTCAAAAATACGAATAACCTCAGAATCATTCTAAAAGAAGGGAATTACTATTTAATTCTGGAAAAAGACATTACCAACAAGGGAACGGTTAAAGTAGATTTCGGGTTCTCTTATCCTGACGACTACCTGTTAATTACAGAAATTTTTCATAGTATACCGTCTTCAATTGCGGCAAATAATCAAGGACAGTTTATCGAATTCTATAATCCGACGGAAAGACCGATCGAAATGAAAGACTGGAAAGTAAAGTCTGAATTCTTAAACGAAGAATTTCAGTTCCCCGACACCCTGATCATTCCCCCCAAAGGGATGCTCCTCAGTGTATATCGACAAGATAATCAGTTTCAGATAACAGATATATTTCCACAATTGAAAGAAAACGAAAAGCGTATAGTCACATACCGAAATACGTTCTTAATGACCGATAAAGTTCCGGATATCAAATTGTATGACTGGAAAGACAAGTGTGTCGACCAGATAGATATGAAGAAAGACTCTGTTTTATTCTCTCTTAACACCTCTTCCGATATCAATTCATGTCGATCTGTACAACGCTGCAATAATTTAGTAAAAAACGGTTCCAGCAAATTTTTTGCCTCATTTTTCAAAAACGGACAAGTATCGCCTCTGTCTCTTTATTTCGATCTCAATCCGTCTGATGAGAATATACCGTCGATGGACGAGAGTCCCGAGATAAATTTTCCGATAAACTACACCGGGAAAAATGCGATAACTTCCGTTATAATGACAAAAGAGAGCAAAGATCTTGAATCTATACACATTACAAGCGATAATTCCTTAACCAATATACAATATTTCGACGGACTCGGAAGAATCATTCAAAACATAGAAAAAAACATATCCCCTTCGGGAGCGGATTTAATCTCCATCATAGAATACGACAATATGGGAAATGCTGTCAAAGAATGGGTAAAAACGCCTGTTCCCTCTAATAATGGAGCTTACTTTCAGGGATTTGTTTCTGTTGCTCAATCATTCCACAATGATGAAGAACCATATACGAAAAAAACATATGACAATACTCCATTGAGCCATTGCCGTCTGATACAATATCCGAAAAATTCAAACCGATACAGTGAAGGTTACATCTTAAACACCCAATGGATTCCCATGTACGAGGTCAATAAATACAAAATTATAAATAACGGAATCAAAAAAGACGGAACCTATAACGCCAATCTTTTATTAAATAAAGACGTTTTCGATAATCAGATAGAAACCCAAAATTTCACGGATAAAACGGGGAAAACCGTACTTATTCGATACCCGGATATCTTTCAGGGAAATTATGACACCTATTTCATATATGACCAGTACGGAAACCTAAGATATGTACTTCCTCCTCTTGCCGTCGAAAAAATGACCGGCACGGAATATACCCTCTCTACCGGAAATCCTCTCGATCTATATGCCTATATTTATGAATATGACCACCGAAACCGGATGATCAAGAAAAAACTGCCCGGTGTCGAACCTATATACATTATATATGACAAAGCCGACCGCCCTATATTGACTCAAGACGGAAACCAGCGCGAACGAAACGAATGGAGCTTTGTCAAATACGACAATTTATCACGTCCTCTCTTAACGGGAACTTTAACCGACAACCGGAGTGTAACCGAACTGCGAACTGTGTATGCAGACATGTTAGTATCAGAAATATTTACAGGAAATTCCGAAGAATACGGAGGATACAGCAACGAGTGTCCGATGGGCAACCTGAACATCCTGTCAATAAACTATTACGATAATTACAATTTTCTCAAACTGACAGACTCACATAGTAACCGATTGGCCCACGATTCGCAAACTACCGGAGATAAAATCCACACCGACAGTCAAGGGTTGCTTACAGGCAGCATTGTCGCCTCTTTCGACAAATCTGTTCCCAATAAAGTCACCGTACATTATTATGATCAAAAAGGTCGTGAAATACAAACCCGAACCAATAACCATTTAGCCGGTTACGATATTACAAATACAGAATATTCTTTTACCGGAAAACCCGTAAGAATAGAAAAATCACATTCTTCCTCTACATTAAATAACCCGGTAAAAGAGGTTTATACCTATACGTATGACAATGCCGAACGACCGACCGGAATAAAATTGCAAATCGATAATCTCGCCGAAAAGCAAATAAACCGAATAACTTATAATGAACTGGGACAAGTAAAAAACAAAGAACTGACCGACAATGTCAGCATAAACTACCATTATGATATCGCAAACCGGATAGATACATTGAACGCAGCTCCCTATTTCTCAGAAAATTTAAGATACCGATACAAAAACATAGCTTCTATAGCATGGACTTCTGCATCCCGCCCCGAAAAACAGAGTTATGGTTTTTTCTATAACAATAGAGGTTGGCTTACATCAGCCGGTTTTACTCCAGACTCTTTGAATTTTTACTCGACATCTTATACACATGACAAGAACGGCAATATTACGTATCTCGAACGAAAAGGCGTAATCGGGAAAGAGTTATTCACGTATGATGACGGATCTCAGACTTGGGTAGATAAATACGGGTATATAAACCACTTGACTTTTACTCATAACGGAAATCAACTGAAATCGGTACAACAACCCGACAGCATATACGATATAAATATCGGAAATATGGTAGAGGAAGAAACGGAATTCTTTTATGACAACAATGGCAATCTGGTACAGGATAAAAACCGGAGTATAGATAACATCGATTATAATATTCTCAATTTGCCGAATAATATCTCTTTCAAAGAGAAAGGTCTGAACATCGGTTTCTCGTATGATGCCGTCGGTCGGAAATTAAAGGCCCGTTACGGAACTTCGGCACACAACCTTTTTGTTCCTGTAGGAAATACGATGCCCGTTTCAGAAAACGATATGCAATATACCGACAGTACCGACTATTGCGGGAATTATCTATATGAGAACGGAGCATTAAGCAAAATATATATACCCGACGGTTATATAAAAGTCGGTAAAGGAAACGGTAGCGAACCTGAATATACTTTTTACCAGTATATTCACGACCATCAGGGGAATATACGTGCCGTGCTGAACGGCAACCGGCTATGTTATAACTACGATTACTATCCCGAAGGAGCCATGCACGGGGATATCGACGGACTTGAACCGCAAACCGACGACCGTAAACGATATAACGGGAAAGAGCACGAAACCATGCACGGATTAGGTTGGTACGATTATTCTGCACGTTGGTATGATCCCCGCCTGACTGTCCGATTTACCACTCCCGATCCCAAAACCGAAGAATTTTATGATCTAAGTCCTTATATTTATTGTGGCGGAGATCCGGTAAATTATATCGATCCGGACGGGATGAAAATCGTAGATTCCAACAACCGACCGATTACATATTCCCCCCAAACAGGATGGTCAAAAAATGCCACCGAAAGTGCGAAAAGAATCGGAAATGCCTTGATGTTAACTCCATCAGGAACAAGTTATTTACAGGGAATGATGGATAGTGAATATCCTATAACATTGGAGATCAAAGACATTGTTGTCTGTGGAGAAAATGGTAACCTAAGAGGTGGAGCAAACATAAAATCAACAGCAAAAAACATAAAAACAAACATAACAAGAGTTATTAAAATCTTGATAGAAATATATGAAGGATCTGTAAAAAGAGAACTTCAAAATGAATATCAAGGTTTGTCTCTCGAAGAAGCAATCGGTGCTATTGCCGCCCACGAATCGGGACATGCCGATCCTGAAAATATAAAATTATCTTTAGAAAAAGAAAACAAACAACAGAACGATCCCAAAGTCGAAAAGTCTGCCGATATAAGAGAAGATACTTATATCAATGAAATAAAAAATAAAAAAGAGAAAACAAACTAAACATTCAAAATATGAAAGCATTTATTCTTATCCTCTTTACATGTCTCGCTTTATCCGCAAAAGCAACAGACATCCCATTGGACAGCATCTACAATGCGGTATTCGCTTTCCAAAAAAAGACCGAACAATACAATTATGAAGAGCGTATAGATTACCTCTTTGATCCTGTAACCCAAAAATATTTGAAACAATCCGATATTGGCATTTATCAGATATATTATTATGCAAGCCCAGAATATGTTAACTTCATCATCATTGAAAAAAAATCTTTTCAATTAGTAAATATGCATGATCCCTTAGAAAAAAACGTGGAAATATTCTTTGATTATTTCAAAAGAAACAATATTCCGGACAAACTGATTTTAGAATATCTCTCTTATTTAGCTTCAATCGCTAAAAGAAATGAGTATGTGGATAGATCTCATTCTTTCTATATAGGACCAAGATATACAAGGGAAATTGAAAGGAAACGCGAGCAGGTTTTCGATATATCCCAATGTAAAATTAAACGCTTCTCCCCCAAAAGTGACTTGTCATATTTTATTTATTCCGCTTTCGGAATCAATAATTTAGGTATTATCGAAAAGAAAAAGGTCTCTTTATTGAATATGTATGGTGCATATTTTGATTGTCTCGCCCCATTGATCAATTGTATGATAAGAAATAATACTAAACAAGACGAAATCTTCAAATACATAAGGCTATTAAACAAAACCTATTCGGAAAACCATGCACATCTTGATTCACTATTCAAAAGTCCGGTATCGGAATACGATACCATAGTGCTAAAAGTCAACGGACAAAAAGCTCGTTGGGATTAATCAAAAAAATAGAATATAAACTAACAAATCTACATTCGCAAGAAGGGATACCCGATTCATTGGATTATTTAGATGCACGCATGGCAATTCTGGTCTATAAAAAACGGAATACGAGACTCTATTACGGTTAATGACCTTGCCTTAAACACAATTTATAAAAACCGTGTCATGCAAAATAAAAACAACAGACTGGTATATCTGATACGTAAATATACAGGATACTATTCTTGGTTTCCCAAAGATGAACTGCAACATGCGGCAGAACTTAAGGATACCACATTTAATCGAGACTCCATAGAAATCACCTTAGAAAATAATCCGCTGGAATAGGCGCAAAAATGCGGAAGAACTGAAGTCTAGCCGGATTAATAATTTCTAATTTTTTATATTGTATTTGATTGATCAAATCAACTCAAAACAGTAGTATGGAAGATAGAAAAAAAGACATTCATAAAAAATGAAAACAACAATAAAGATAATCACATGTATTTTAGTGGGCTTGATAATCGTACACATCGCTATAATGCCCGGATCAGTTTGGGTTATATTTCCTCTAGCTCTTTCTCAAGGAGGTCTTGACGAGAATCTAAGCGAACTAATTCATATTTATTTAACTCCGGGAATTCCGGTTATATGCTTGTATTATTATTGGTTTAAAAGTCCGGTAAATAAAATACTCATATATAGTTGGATTTCCGGATTTTGGATAGTATTTTCTTTACATAAAAATTTCAAATATATAGACTATGTAGTACAGAATAATTTTCCTTTAACGTATGAAAAATATATATCAACTTATTCTTTTCAAAGTGCTTTTTCAGTTATTATATGCTATGCCTTTTTACAAATATACATTCTTACGATAGCACTTTCAGTCTTATGGATATACAATATATATAAAAAAAGGAATAAACGAATATAAAGATTCATGTTCGAATTTTATAGTTGACTATAAAACAAACTAAACATTCAAAATATGAAAGCATTTATTCTTATCCTCTTTGCATGTCTCGCTTTATCCACAAAAGCGGCAGATATCCCATTGGACAGCATCTACAATGCAGTATTTGCTTTCCAAATGAAGCATGAACTAATCGATAGCACAAACTATGAAAATCATAGAAATATCTTCTTTGATTATGTAGCAAAAAAATGTTTGAAACAATCCGATATCGGCATCTGTCCAATCTATTTTGATTCCAGCATAGAATATATAAACTTCATCATCATCGAAAAAAAATCTTTTCAACTAATAAATATGCATGATCCCTTAGAAAAAATCTATTCGGAAAATTACGCAAATCTTGAACTGCTATTTAAAAGTCCGGTATCAAGATATGACACCATAATGCTAACGATTAACAGGAAAAGGAGGTGATAAGGTAGGCTTTTCACAAAATGATCTATAAACGAATAGTACTCTGCTTTCATATAAAATCATTGGATATAATAAAACCCCAAAACTACAATTACAAAATTATAATTACCTAAGTAAAAACGACATGAAACACATCACAACACTATTTATCGTATTTCTAATAAGTATCAATATCCATGCTCAGACAGAACCTCTATTTCCTGAAATGATGGGGGCTAAAACAATAGATTTTCCGACACCCAACGCAGCCTCATTAGGGAAATACGGACAAATACCTGTAAGTTATTATAACGGATTGATCAACATATCTATACCTATATATACAATCAAGTTACAGGATATCGAAGTCCCGATCGTTTTACAATATCATTCCGGAGGGAATAAAACCGATGAACACCCCGGCTGGGTAGGTTTGGGCTGGAATTTACAAGCCGGAGGCAGTATAACCAGAATTGTAAAAGGGAAAAAAGATGAAGCATTACAACGAGATATTATTCTTTATTATAAAGATCTTTATCAAAGTAGCCAATATGGCTTCTTCTATAAAAACAGTTTATTAAACATAGACAATTGGACTGCAGAAAGTTCATTAGTTACTATTTTAAATGATGCCGCACATTTTCACTATGATACAGAACCGGACGAGTTTATATTTAACTTTTCCGGTATAGGAGGAAGTTTCTTTTTCACCAATGATCCCCAAACAGGAGCAACTGTTACTAAAGTGCAAAGCAAACAACCGATCGACTTAAAAATAGAATATAAATTATATCAAAGTGATATTCAATCATTTACAACTTTCAATAATGATTCTCTCGTAGAGGGTCCAACAGTCGATGTAACCAAACCTTTTATTCAGTTTACCATTACAACATCCAACGGCATAAAATATATTTTCGGAGCAACAGGTTACGGGAGTTATAACGACCCTACACAAGCATCTATCGCTTATACATCAGCTCTTGCAGGAAGCGGGTACACCACAACTCCAACTACATGGAACCTAACCTCCATCGAAAGTCCGCATGGAGAATATATTCACTTCTTCTATGACCGAAGCACCGATGCGCTAATCAACCAGAAATGCGGATATAGATATAAAGTTATTAACGATCCGAACGCCCATTATCCAGATCCGGAATATGATGACAATTTTATGGTTATACATCCTTCTTATTTAAAGAAAATCATAACATCCAACCATGATACCATAGATTTCTCAACTTCTACATCAAATGAACTCACATATCAATATAGTAATAAAGATAGAGATAATCTCAAAATATTTGCATCGAAATATGGAAATACAATCTTAGACGATATAGGACTAATCGAAAAAAGTGCTTTTCTAAAATTAGACAATATAATAGTAAAGAACAAAATGAATGTGAAGTTCAACTATATCGAGAATGAATCTGAAAGGTTAAAATTGGAGTCATTAGAAACCTCTTTCCCTCAAACAAAAGAAACAAAATATCGTTACCAATTCCAATATAATCAAACGAAATTACCCCCCTACAATGCAAAAAAATCGGACAAATGGGGATATTTCAACAATACATACTATGGAAATGGATATATGGCAAATATAGATGATTCTACCGCCATAGAACGGATAAGGCAACCTAATCCGGAAGTTATGGATGCTGAAATACTAACGCGAATTTATTATCCTACAGGAGGATATACAACTTTCGAATATGAACCACATGTTTATTCTCAAGTAATGAAAAAATTTCCTATCTTTAATTATATTATTGAAGATAGAGATACAATATACGATTTTCAAGCATGCGGTTTGCGAGCTCAAATCGGAATTTGTGGAGGACTCCGTATAAAAAAAATAACAGATACTCCTAATACGGATTCTGATGGAAATGATATAATACGAACTTTCTCTTATGAATTGGAAGATGGAACTTCAAGTGGAATTTTATCAATTGAACCAACTTTTTGGGCAAGAGGACTCACTAAAAATATATATGAATTCAAAGAGATAGGAAAAGGATGGTTTAATCAAAAAACACATGAAAGAGACAGGTTGGAAATTCTACAAATTTCAGAAAATTTATTAAATCCTCTAAACAACTCAAGCGGAGCTCCGGTAACCTATTCCAGAGTAATCGAACATTTCTCTAACGGAAGTAAATCGATATATACTTATACTAACCATGAAAATTTCATGGACGAACCAGCCATAGCTAGAATTGAGAATATATTAGGACTAACATTGGATGAACCTTATACCTCTGATGAGTTAGAAAGAGGTCTATTAAAAAGTGTCACGCACTATACAAGTACAGGAAATATCGACTCAAAGATAGAATACCAATACAATAACGACACAACCCGATACGACAATTATATAAAATCCATAGTACAGAAAGTTTTACCAAGTCCTCGTGGTCTGAATTTCTGGAGGCTAAGTACTCAAAAAATATATACATTCTGTCCTTATGTAATAAAAGAAATCAAATCTAAAGGAGGTAGCTCAAATAATGATTTAATGGATATCGAAACAAATTATAAATATGATGATAAAAACAGAGTCATCGAAACAAGTATGATAAACAGCAACGGCGATATACACAAAACTACTTATGAATATCCGGACGATATACAAGGTGATTATAGTCAACTGATAGAACATCATATATATCCGGTAATACGTACAACCAAATACGTAAATGACAATGTTACACAAATAATACAACATGAATATGATGGTATAAACTTAAGTAAAACTTATATCGGGAAAAATGCGAATAACATGGAACCGAGAATCATATATTCTCACTATACTCCTTTAGGAAATCCGACATATATAGAAAAAGACGGTAAACCGGAAGCTATTTATATATGGGGATATAACTATCAATATCCGATTGCGGAAATAAAAAATGTAACATACGAAAGATTTAACCGCTTTATTTCATCTCAGACATTAGAACAAATCGGATCCCGAGATATCCCGTCTGTCAGTCAATGGCAATTAATAGACAACCTCAGAGACGATTTGCCGGAAGCGTTGATAACGACCTATACTTATAAACCTGGTATCGGAATAATTTCGAAAACCGATCCGAGAAGAATAAAAACATCCTATATATACGATCCGTTCGGACGGTTAACCGATATAAAAGATCACGAAGGGAATTTGTTAGAACATTATGACTACCAATATGCCACAGAGAGTCAGAATTAATACGTGATCAAACAGAAGCCGGACTAACAAATACGTATGCTCCCATTGTGTATGATGGCATACGTATTTTTTAAAACGAGAAATGCATAGCAATGCGCACTCCCGAACGATCTATTCCGGGATGATTACGATAAGTCAAACGCCAGACATATTCGACCCGCAATATCGTAAATATGTTGTCGAGACCAGCTCCGAACTCCATATAAGGGGTCTTTTTATCCATCATACGGGTTGTTGACGGAAAAGCCCATAAAAAATCAGAATCGGGATGTAATGCCGGATTGTTTTTATCGGATAAATGTCCGAACATACCTTTAAAAGAAATCACTTCCCTAAGTTTCATATACTTGACCAACGGAATACGATTGAATAATATACCGTTAGCAAAATAGGTCAAATCCCATGACGCATACGAATCATTTATGAATTCCATCGGATTCATCAACGAATAAGAGCCTTGTTGGATTAAATAGGAAAGATTAGCATTCGGTATGATCAACATCGGATAAGGAACTTTATTCCAAACTTTTCCGGCCTGAAGCATAACGTTCAAATGACCAAAAGCTGAAAACCAAAATGCTTTTCTTACACTGAAATCGGTGCGATTATAATTATACTTACTGTCAAAAACGCCTTTCAATCCCACGACATGAGATAATGTAAATACCGGTGCATCTTTTGTAATCGGATAACGTTGACCCTTCGTCTGATAAAATTTTTCATTCGGAGCATAACGCAATTTTATTTCAGCTTCAGCTTCGGAATATCTTTTAAATTCATTTCCTGCTAACGGTTTGAACGGTACCCATTTCGTTGCTTCTTCTGTCTTATAGCGCAAATCCAAACCGTATGAAAATCCGAACTTATGTTCACGCAAATATCCTAATTCGGTATTCCGCAAATAGGTAGAGCGAACATCTTCCATACGTTTTAATGCCAGAAATACATTGTCTTTGTTGGTATATAAATAATGTTGCCCAAGCTGATTAATGTCATAGCTATGCATCAACCGGATAGAATGTACAGGAAATTCTCCCGGATGATATTTCTTCTTATTGAAAGAATACTGCAACTCGGCCTTATATTTGAATTTCTTATCTCGAGTTCCGTATGCGAGGTAACCGTTACCAAACCAATGCGGATTCAAATTCGCCGTAGTCAGTCCCCCTACTCTCAAACGCGCACCTTCCACAGAATTACCGCTGATCGTCGTATTCATCGGTCCGAAGTCGAATTTGCTTTCTTTCGAAGTTTCGATATATCCCGAAATCAGAATCGATATAACCTTTTCCGTCCAATAAAATACCGGCACTTCCCGTAAACGAACCAGCAACTTATCGACTGCATTTTCTTTCGACTTTACTGCCACATGCCGATTATCAATCCAAAAAGCTTCGGGCTTTACTTCTGCCATTTCATCCACAATCACGTGTCCCTCCTTACTAAAGATAGACATATCGGCAGGAGGTGAAAAATCATGTTTTGTGTAAGTAGACAGACGTCGGGCATACAGTCCTTGCGTACCGGGCAATATTCTAAATTCTACAACAGCATCGTCTTTCGTCTTGATACGAGTACCATCCGGCAATCGCTTAAAATCCTGAGAAATGACAAGGTTCTCCACATAATTTAAATTAATGGCTTTAGGAACTGTAAGCTTTGCCTTTTTAACAAAATAGGTTGAATCTAAAGTAACATACAAGTGCCCGACAAATCCTGTAGATTCGGAATTAAAAGGAGCAAAAGCCAAATCGACGCATCTTTCTCCCTCAACTTGTATAGTATCCATCAGATAATAACGATAGAAAGCCGGACCGATATTTGACAAAGGGCTGACAAAGCGTGTCAACAACATAGTTACATCATTGCCGAAAATATCTACCTCTTTGAACACCTCATCATAGAACTGTTGTAGACTCTCCTGGTTGAACATCTCGTCTATACCCGCTCTTTTTATCCCTGTCACTTGTTGTTTATGACTGGTAGGACTCTTTCGATAGTGGTTTTCTGCTATCTTTTCTTTGATCGAAACTGTCAGTATCGGTTTTCCTGAAACTTCGGAAGTATCTACATAATCAAAAATAAACTGGAATTTCTTAAACAACCACTTCTTCTTTTGCTCCTCAGAAAAGTCATTCAAGGCCAACGTCAGTTTATCATACTGTTCATAATTATAATAATCATGATTTTCCGGAGAATTTTGATCACGCCGTTCTATAATATTTTTAACAAAATCGACAGCGGGATTTCCTTTTCTTTTATAACGATCTCTTTTAGGTCGCACTATCACTTCTTTCACATCATAAGTCGAGGGTAGCAGCCGGACTTCCAAATTATGAGTTCCTCCACGTTTTACCGATATTTCTTTTCCCTGATAACCTAAAGAGGTAAAAATAATTTTAGAAAACGCAGAAGAAGTTTTTATAGAAAAACGCCCTTCATCATCCGTAGTTACTCCAACCTGAGGACCTTTCAAAAAAACCGAAACATAAGGTAACGGCTCATTTGTAACCGAATCGGTAACAATTCCGGTTATTATAGTGGACTGCGCAACAGCTTTATATGGAAACAAAAAACAGATACAGAAAAGGGAGATTATATATATTTTTTTACTCATGTCTCTCGATTACTATCCGAGGCGCAAATTTAGATAAAATATTAACGTTGAATATTGCATTAAAGATTTCGCCCACAATGTTTAACAAAGTTTAAATTCAAAAATCAAACGTTTAGAACATTTTGCCTTACAAGTATTTTATATTTACAAAAAGATTTTATCCAATAGAAAAATGGGAAAAGAAATTGAACGAAAATTCCTTGTACATGGGATCAAATATCGTGAATACAGTTCTAAAATTTACTATAAACAAGGTTATTTATCAGTCGATAAAGAGCGTACTGTCCGCATTCGTATTGCCGGGGATAAAGGCTTTATAACTATAAAAGGAAAAACTACAGGATGTTTTCGACAAGAATATGAATATGAAATTCCGGTCATAGAAGCAGAAGAAATATTGAACAATTTATGTTTAAAACCAATTATCGAAAAATATCGATATATATATGTCGGTACAGACAAGATAATCTGGGAAATCGATGAGTTTATGGGAGAAAATGCCGGATTGACAGTGGCCGAAATTGAACTTCCCACAGAAGATTTTCCTTTTATAAAACCTGATTGGATCGGACAAGAAGTAACTGATGACGCCCGTTTTTATAATTCAAATCTTATCCACAATCCTTTTAAACAATGGAAAAATAATAAATAAGACATTTTTTTCTCATCTTTAGAACCTATCTAAATTTTACTCGGGTCAGATTTGAACATTCATTTCGAGAATGTTCTTCTGTCTTTATAAGGATAATAGTGGGCTATCTGACAAGTGAAAACGGAAAAACAGACCGGAAGAAAGCATAAAAATGACCTGATGATATTTTTTATCGAAAAATGCAGACTGACTCTTAATAAATTCATCAAAGAATATTTGCGAATACAGAATTAATCACTACTTTTGCATCGCCTTTGAAGGACAAAGGTATTGGAGAGGTGGCAGAGTGGTCGATCGCGGCGGTCTTGAAAACCGTTGTACTGCAAGGTACCGGGGGTTCGAATCCCTCCCTCTCCGCAAATCTTAAATAAATAATACCTAATAAATATCCAAAATCAAATACTTAATTGTATTAAAGAAAAGTCGAAACAAACGAATTATATCCACAAACAAATTCAATTCTTCGAAAAAGCAATTCCTAAATACCGATAAGATCGTATTTACGGAGGACATCAATCTAAATCAGGCTACTATTTCAGACATATTTATAGAACTATAAAATATATCGACGAATGCCCTTATTTAGACTTTCAACAAAAAAAATCTTATGCGAAAATGTATCGGGCATAGCTTATAAACAGGTTCTATTTTTCTTTAATTCAATGTCAAATCTGGGAAAACCTTGGAGAGAAAAAAAACAAAAAATGCTTAATTGAGAAATATGAATTAATAAAAAGCATACCCTCCTCGTTTTTTAGGAGAAATAGATGTCAAAGACTTTTATTCTGAAATGGAATATGAATTCTAATATTTTTATATAATATGAGTAACAGACAGTATAATAATATTGAAGACACGATAAGAAATTGGTTGGCTCAAAACCTCTCATTCATTGCTCCGGAATTATCATTGATACGAACAGAATTCCCTTTGCCCGATCATATCGGTAGCAAAGGCTTCATTGATATTCTGGCTAAAGATGTATTCAACAATTTTGTTATCATCGAAGTTAAAAGAGCTAATAACTCGGCGAGAGATACTATAACAGAAATTCTTAAATACCATGCACTTATAAAACAAAAATATAAAGCTAAAGACGGGGAAATTCGCATTATAATTATTTCTACTCACTGGTCTGAAATAATAAGGGCTTTTTCCGAACTTGTCAATAACACGACCTATGCAATTAAAGGATATAAAATCGAAATCGATCCGGTCTCATTTATCCCTTATTCCATAGAAGAACAACAAGCTTTACCTCCCAACATTTTTGACAGACACTTTCCAAGAATATATTCGCTCAATCTCTTTTATACTAAAGAAAAAAGGGAATCTTTTAGACGAACATTCGAATCATTGTGCATTCAGGCACACATTTCCGATTATGTAATGATATATATGGATTCTACTCACAAAATCATATATCCGTATGCATCCGTCTTTACCTGGCAAAAAATGAGCGATACGGAATTAATTCAAAAAATAGGACTTATAACCGGTAATACTTTTGAAAACGAAGCCGATTCATATGAAACGAAGGAGGAATATACCCAGCACTTAGAAGAAGAATTGATTATCGCTTTGTGTAAAAGAGCAAATTATGATGCCAGTGAAGCCGGATATCCTGAAAAATTCGATGCCGAACTAAGTGCCGGAAACTGGATTGTACCCTCTATTTATAAATACGGTATATTTGCAGATGATCCTCGATATAGCAATGAAATGCTTATATCCGAGATCAAAGGATTGGACGGCAACAGTTATGAGCGGTATTCTTTTATAGGAGAATCTTCTCAAGAAAAACGAATTACTGAAGTACTGGAGAAAAGTATCAATTGTCTGTCCAATGCAGAAGCTTGGCATCAATTAATATCATTCAGACTAAAGCAGATATTAATCAAAAAAGAAAAGGTCAGGATAGGCTTATATATCTATAATCCGCAATCGACTCTTCGTGCTTTAGCTTTTGCCGCAACCTTGAATTATGAAGATTACGCACCTTTCTATCAATTGATAATCGTATATATCGATCAACCGACTATTGAAATTTATAATGGAGATATTGCTTGGAACGGGAAAAAAAACAACTACTCTATTCTTAACAGAAAAAGTTCTCCTTTCGACACCCTTATGAAAATGCAATTAGGTTTACTCGATGACGAACTGATCTTAACATTATCCAACTTATATTTTTCCTCAAAAAAGATCGTTATACAAGACGGTAACTCAATTTTCAATAATTATATAAAATATGACGAGGACACCGATTCTTTAGTCATAGACAACAGAGATAAAAGATCAATATCCGATTATTATAAACAAAAGCCAAACATAATAGAGGAGTTAATCTCGATTTACCGAACCTACTCAAATTATATATAGAGCTCTTAGAGCCTGTCGTACATTTGTACTCTTGTTATAAATATAAATAACTTTGAATAGACATGGATCAAGACCGAAGAGCCAGAGGTTTCAGAAGCCGTTTTAGACGTTCCGTCC
>URAV01000020.1 GCA_900545915.1 uncultured Porphyromonadaceae bacterium | reverse complement strand
TTACCGAAATAAACAATAGCAAAAGGGGCTGTCCGACTTTTTGGACAGCCCCTTTTTTATAATACCAAGTCTATATCAGCTTAAATAAATCAGGAACAAAACGGGAATCAAAATCCCTATTATAAATTCGATTCCTCCCCGACCGATAATTCCCTTATTTCCTTTATTCATAAACAATCCGGTAATCGTTATAATAATCAGAGACACGGCAAACACATCGGAGAACCATGTCCACCAACGCATCGGATTATAATGCAAACGATTGAAAGCACTCAATACCGGACGTTTTTTTACCGACTCATATAAAGCTTTACCGGTATTCATATCGACTTCTAAAGAAGAACCTCCTTTCAAAAAGACTTTCATCTGCTGATCTCCGAAATAATAGTGTTTCATATAAGCATTCTCTTCACCGATTTGCTTAAGTAAAACCAAAGTCTCTTCTTTCGACACTTTTTCCTGTTTCGGAAAATCGCCTTTCAACATAATTTCAGAACGAGAAATCCGATAATCCGAATTAAAATCACGTTTATGGTTCAATGCAATACCCGAAACCGCATAAACAATTATTATCCCGGCAAAAATAAAGGAAAGATCCCGATGAATGATCCGAAACCATTTGCGCATCTTAGCAGAAAAATTATTGGACGGCATATTCTGAAGCAACGATATGATATTGACTATAATAATTCTTATTTTCTTTTTCGGTACGTTCCGCTATTGCTGCCCGAATTTCAGCAATTTGCTGTTTCAACATTGCTACAGCTTCCGGATTACCTTGCGGAGTCTTCAAACTTTCATCTAAACGGTGTTCCCAGTCAGAAAGAAAAGCTTCATCCACTCGTTGTTCATTAATAACGACCTTTACACGAACATTATTATTTCTCAGGTCGTTGCTGAACGAACCGATCTGAGACCCGGCCTCGACATTGACAATCTGAGTCGTATCGCTTCCCATCAAAGTAATATGAGAACCTCCATGTCCGCAAACATCGATACAAAAACCTTCCAGTTCTACTGTGTCACCGATCAAAGAATCTTGCAAAAACAACAGACTATCTACCTGATATACTTCGTCTGCCAATTGATCAGAAGATGTCGTTTTGGGCTGACACGCTACGATAAAAGAGAGTACCAATAATGATACACATAAATTTACTACTTTCATTTTATTTTTTATTTATCAGAATGAGTTTTGATTTATTTCTGCATAATAAATATTTATACACTACAAATATACTACTTACTTAATTAATTTCAATATAAAATATCGGTAATCATATTTTCCAAACATCAAATCCGAAAAATAAAAAACTCGATAAAACGATTTTCAGTAATTTATTTAGGAAAAATTCCGTATATTCTTTCACTCAAATTAAAGTTTTTCTTATTTTTGCCAATAATTATTTCATATTATTGCAAATTACATCATAAAAACATACAATATAATAGTGAGTTATGAAAAATAACAAGACCGTTGGCTATAAAATACAAACGATTCGGGAAAATAAAAATATGAGCCGTAAAGAGGTAGCCGATCAAGCCGGATTAAGCGAAGAACAGGTTGCCCGAATAGAAGACAATATCGACTTACCGGCACTTGCCCCGTTGCTAAAAATAGCCCGGGCTATGGGAATACGGTTAGGAACATTCCTTGATGATCAGGAAGAGCTTGGTCCTGTAATATGTCGAAATATGCAAGAGGAAAAAAGCATCAGTTTCTCAACAAATACTCCGAATGCATCCAGACACATGGAATATTATTCTTTGTCAAAATCGAAATCGAACCGCCACATGGAGCCTTTTTTTATAAACATAGCTCCAGCCCCGACAAACGAATATGAAATGTCTTCACATGAAGGAGAGGAATTCATCATGGTTACAGATGGAGAAATAGAAATCAATTACGGTAACGAAACATACGTTCTGAAAAAAGGTGATAGCATTTATTACGACTCTATCGTGCCTCATCACGTACATGCTTATAATAACCAAACAGCCAGTATTCTCGCTGTAGTTTATGTTCCTGCCTAAAAACCGCTAAAATTTCAGACTATGCAATTATTTGAAAAAACATTAGGGGATTTTCTCGAATATTGGGCAGAAAAAACACCTGATAAAGAATTTATCGTTTACTCGGACCGAGATTTGCGTTTTACTTACTCGGAATTCAACAAACGTGTAAATAATCTTGCCAAAGGGATGATGGCTATAGGAGTTGAAAAAGACTCTAAAGTCGGTATTTGGGCAACGAACGTACCCGATTGGCTCACATTTCTGTTTGCATCTGCCAAAATCGGAGCAATTCTGGTTACTGTAAATACGAACTACAAACAACATGAGCTGGAATATCTGGTAGAAAATGCCGATATTCACACATTATGCATTTCCAATGGTACATTCGACAGCGATTACATCGACATGACTTATACAATGCTCCCCGAATTGAAAACCTCACAACGGGGACATTTGAAAAGTAATAAGTTCCCCTATATGCGCAATGTCGTTTATATCGGACAGGAGAAACATCGGGGCATGTACAATACAGCAGAACTTCTTTTATTGGGAAATACCATAACCGATGAAAAATTGGAAGCCCAAAAACAGAAATTCAACTGTTATGATGTAGTAAATATGCAATATACTTCGGGGACTACAGGTTTCCCCAAAGGAGTAATGCTTACTCACCACAATATCACGAACAACGGATATTGTATAGGACAATGCATGAAATTTACTGAAAACGACCGGGTATGCCTTCCCGTACCTCTTTTCCACTGTTTCGGCATCGTACTAGGTATTATGGCCATCGTCACCAACGGGGGGTGTGCCGTAATGCTTGAACGATTCGATCCGCTTATAGTACTGGCCTCGGTTCATAAAGAACGATGCACTGCGCTATACGGTGTCCCGACAATGTTTATTGCCGAGTTGAATCACCCGATGTTCAGCATGTTCGACCTTTCATCTCTGCGCACGGGAATTATGGCAGGATCTCTGTGTCCCGAATGGCTTATGCGGGAAGTAATGGACAAAATGTATATGAAAGAAATCACAAGTGTTTACGGACTGACAGAAACATCGCCGGGCATGACTCAAAGTAAGGTCGATGATCCGGTCGAAGTCAGAGCATCGACAGTAGGAAGCGATCTTCCCGGAGTAGAAGTGCGTGTAATAGATCCGGAAACCCTTGAAGAATGCCCGGTAGGAGTACAAGGGGAAATGTGTTGTCGAGGATACAATATCATGAAAGGATATTACAAAATGCCGGAGGCCACAGCTGCCATTATCGATAAAAACGGATTCCTGCATTCCGGAGATCTGGGAATAAAAACACCGGAAGGTAATTATAAAATTACCGGACGCATCAAAGATATGATTATTCGAGGCGGGGAGAATATATATCCACGCGAAATTGAAGAATTCTTGTATCAGATCCCACAGATCAAAGACGTACAAGTTGCTGCCGTACCCTCAAAGAAATACGGAGAAGAAGTCGGAGCGTTCATTATACTGAAAGAGGGCGAAAGCCTGCATGACTGCGATGTAAAAGACTTCTGTAAAGGGAAAATTTCACGACATAAAATACCTAAATATATCTTCTTTATAGATCAATTCCCATTAACAGGTAGCGGAAAAATACAAAAATATAAATTAAAAGATTTGGGACTCGAACTATTAAAGAAACAAGGTATTACTCCCGACTGAAAAAGCTTTTCCATCTACCTATAATTTGATGATATCCTTTTGTCTGCCTATTCTTAACAGAAGAACAGACAAAAGGATTTTTCAAATATGATAGGGACAGCTTGTTAAATTTACTCTCATCAACTTTGAGAATTTCTTTACTAGAAATTTAGACGACAGACTCTTTTTCTTATATCCATAACTATAACGTAATAGAGACTCCTGAACCTGCATATTTACCTTGAGGACAGCCAACAGTAAAACGAGTACGGTTTTCCTTTGGGATATAAACTCCGCCTGAATACTTTCCGGAAATTTCAAAAACTATTGCTTTTAATTGCTGCGTAGGATCGGACATCGTTATTTTCCAACCATCTTTATAAGGCCGGAGTATAAATAATGCCGGAGTTACTGCAATAAAATCGCAATAAGCATCGAGATGAAGCAAACCCGGTTTATAAAATATAGCTGATATGAGATTATTGTTTTTTTGTTTTACAGCTTGGCACTCTTCGGTCCGGCTTAAAATATCCACTGACGAAAATGCTTTCCGACTACTTTTATCGGAAGGTGTTACCATGTAAGCATAACATCCCTGATGATTATCTAAAACACAAGTAAATATTTTTGCAGATTGTCCGGACATGCCGTAAAATGCAGCTATTTCATGCCAATTACCAAAACTCTTTTTTACAAAAATACGTCCTTTTTGTCCTGGAAGAATACAATAATCCCAGCCACCATGACTAACCCGACAGCTACTTTCTGGAGGCAACTCAAAAATATCATTTTTCAGAACAGATGTTTTCCCTTCAAAGTTTATGGTACAATTACCGGCATAATATGTTTGGTTTATCGTTGTCTGTAAAGAATCACCTTTGGAGCTACTTAAACCATTTCCCAAACATACAAATAAATCTCCGAACAAAAAATACCCCTTTTTCCCCGTTACTCCGTCACGATCGAGAGAAAAAGCAGCAATACCGTTTTCTCCATCAGCTATCACGCCGGAAAACGCATTCCCATTACGATACCCTTTCCATCCTAATAAAGGTAAATTCCCATAATTTACAGGTACGGTTATACCGGGCAAGAGACGCCAATCCCAAACCGGAAATATATTCTCATATTCTTTCCCATCTCGCATTAAAGTCGTCACACCGTCTCCTAAATAATATCCTTTCAGATTCTCTTTATTACCTGTCTCCGTAGCAATGACACGAGGAGAAGAAAATCTCACGGAGATATAAGCTTTTTGAGTTTTACTAACCAGCATGTCCGACCGATAAAAAGCATAAGTTCCGAAAGAATCACAATTCTGGGATTCAGCAAGAATAGAACTGTACGATTTTTTATATTGACAAGCCCGCTCACGATCGACATGAGAAATATCGGACAAAGCCTGTACCAATGCCAAGGCCTTTCCTCTTTGAACATTCTTAAATAGCTGACGACCGCAAGCGCTAAAATCCATTCTACCATTCCATATAACACGCTCCAACCCTTTTAACAGGTAATCTCCCAATATTCCAATCTGTTTCTCAGTAAAAGAAAATTTTGTATCCCGAAAAATACAGGCCCAGTACGTCATACTCAAAGCATAAGCAAGGCCATAATTACCAAATTGTAACTGAGGGCCATGCAAATGATATGAATAATCGGGTTGTATCCCATCTCCCATCGTTAGATATATTTCCGAAACTATTACATCTCGAGCCAACTCCAATTCGGTTTTATCTTCCTCAAATAACGCTTTATAGACAACATTTCCTGCTAACCAAACTTTATTTTGTCCGGTCTTGCCTATATGAGAACGGCACAACTGTTCAAGTGCCTTACTTCTTAAATCCTCGGACAAATAATCTTCCATCATCAACAATGCAGGTCCGAGCATTTTATTAATTCCGATATCGGTAAACCACCAATTTGTAGAAGTATTTTCGTAATTACACCAATAACCCAATCCCGATAAAAATGCTTTTAGTACCTTATCTTGATGGTACTGACCAGATTTCACTGCACAATAGCTTTTCGCCAAATGAAAAAGACGAGCTACATGAAAAGACGGAAGCCAAAGACTTGCACTTCGGTCTTCATAATTTATATCCGGCCAACTTCCATCCGGTAACTGCGAAACAACCCAATGTTCTACTGTATCATAAGGTAAAAGAATATTCAGATACAATTCCTTAACAGACTGATCAATATATGAACCGTTATCTGTCAAACGAATAATCTCAGATACTATTTTTTCATCTTCATATAATGAACTCGTATGCCATTCTATCAGATTCTTCTTACAAATTTGTATATCTTCAGCATACGCCATATTGAAGAGAAAAAAGAAAAAAATAGACAATATTTTATAAGGGCAACCTCCCATTTATATCAATTTTCAAAAGTTCTCATAATACAATTTTATAAACTCGATTTTCTATGCCAGATTACCGTATATTCTGTCCTTCCTCTTTTAAGCGTTTCCGCAATAAAGTTACATCAACTTCATGCACATCCGGTTTTACGGAACGGGCAGCCAAAGCCCCAGCTAATCCGGCAGCTTCACCAGTCACCAAACAAGCCGGCATAACCCGCAAACTGCCAAAAGCATATTCATCTGTAGATATACAACGACCTGCTACCAAAACATTTTTCAATTTCTTAGGAGTAAGGCAACGATACGGAATCCCGTGAGATTCCCCTTTGGAATAACGAGGATAACGCTTTTTCTTGTTCTTTTTATGAACATCGATATAATAACAATTCCGTCCTATTTCATCATCAAAAGATCTTCGTGCCAGCCAATCATCTATCGTAAATAGATAATCACCCACAATACGACGGCTTTCTCTCAATCCCAATAACGATCCCGTCGCCGAAAGATAAGAATCACCGAAAATTTCCGGAGCAAACTCATGTAAACCTTCATCCATTTGTTTCACTAACTGCCGTCCCCGCATCATTGCGTCCGAAAGATCCAGAGGGTCGGTACTATTCACCTGTATATGCCCTGCATTAAACATCAAAAAGGAGGGAGCTGACATCTTTACATTAAAATGCGAATCAGGAATCAAAGGATATTTACCCGAAGCCAAAATCTTATGAATGGGACTTTGCGGTTTAGCACCCTCTATCGTATAGCGAGCTTTATTATAATTTTGCTGATTCACATTCGCCATAGAAAAACAGAGTGTTGCAGACTGTACTTTTTCCGACTCATCTCCATGCAGAAAATCTGCTCCAGCCCAAGCTGCCATATCTCCATCTCCAGTACAATCAATATATACTTTTGCCTTATATGCTGTCAATCCGGCTTTATTCGACACGATAATCGAATCTATCATTTCATCATTTTTCATTTCCACAGCAGATAACTGGGTAAATAACAATACAGAAGCTCCCGAACTCAAAACCATTTCATCATATACCCTTTTCAACTGCTCAGTATTTATCGGTAACCAGTTATAATTGTTTTCCGGGACGTGAGGTACACCTTTTTTAGCAGCCCTCATCACCTTTTCAGCCAATCCGTTATAAATTATTTTTTCACCATCTGTAAAAGGACACCAAGCATTCATCAATCCGGCAGTACCCATGCCTCCCAGCATTCCCGTAGATTCAATTAAAAGCGTCTTCGCTCCTTCCCTTGCTGCGGCAATAGCAGCAGTACATCCAGAAGGTCCTCCTCCGACAACAATTACATCCCAACCCTCTGATATCGGGACAGAACATTTTTTTAAAGACATTTTTTTTCTATCCTCTGAATTAACGGGCAACGCAGCAGAAACAGATGCAATTCCCGATACGGCAACACCCATTATACCCAATTGTTTCACAAAATTCCGACGTGATATTCTATTTTCTTCCATATTTTTCTTTACATTAAATTATTCAACATTCCAATTATCTGTACGGAATGAAGGAACAGGAATCCCCTCCGTACTATATAATTCTCCCTTAATCCAACTTTTAAATCCATAACGCACTGCAACCGGATTCTTTACTTGATCGTTCCAAACTACAATACCCTTTTCTTTGCCAATTACAGCTTTTGCAGGATAAAATACCCTATCCTCTCCAGCGACCTCAAAAAGCGTAATCGGTTTATTATACGATGTCAGTCCGTTCGGAGCATTTTTAAACTGAAGTAGCATTTTACCATCCTTTACAACATAAGAATCCAGCTCCGGGAAATCACAGGCTATAGCACGTTTCCCGTATGTCCGATTCATCGCCCAATAGACCAACCTTTTTGCTACAATAGATTTATTTGACGGATGAATGCACTTTTCGATTCCGGCATCTGTAATGACAACCATACCGCTATACGGAATATTCTTATATGCTTTCAACTGCGCCTCTCGTAGCAATGCACCATTCCCATTCGGATAATCATACGGAGCAACCTGAACATAATAAAAAGGTAAAGTATCGTTATTCCATGATTTACGCCAATCTTTTACCATTTCAGGAAGTAATCTTCTATACAAATTCGGATCTTCCACGTTCGATTCACCCTGATACCACAGAAAACCCCGTATCCCAAAACCGGCAATCGGAGCAACCATTCCATTATATAAAGAAGAGGGTGCTCTACGATGCACTTTAAAATTACGGAAATCATCCGGGACAGAAATATTCATCGATTCTAAGCTCTCCCTACTCATCCACGGCTGTATTGCTGAACCGCCCCAAGAAGTTTCAATCATTCCTACCGGAACTTTAAGTTGTTTTTGTAAAGTTTTTGCAAACAAATAACCGACAAGACTAAAATACCTGATCGATACGGAAGATGCCGTTTTCCATTGTCCTCTACAGGTATCTTGAGTAACCAACTGTGCATTACGAGCTATACGTATTAGCCTAATTTGTTCATTTTCAGCATCCATAAGAATATCATTTGCATGTAGAACAGGTTGGTTTAAACTTCCTCTGACCGTCATTTCCATATTCGACTGACCTCCACATAACCACACTTCACCCGAAAGAACATTCCGCACTTCTGCCTTACCGGATTTACTTTTACACCAAATAGAAAATGGTCCTCCGGCAGGAGGCGTCTTTATATATACTTTCCATTTACCCACCGAATCAGAAGTTACCCTACTCCACTGTTTACACCAAGATCCTCGTACCGCAACTTCGGTCATCGGATCTGCAAAACCCCAGACCGGCACATAGGAATCTCTCTGAATAACCATATTATCAGAAAACAGAGATGCAAGTTTCAATTCTGCATGAACAACAGAGAAAGACAAAATGCCGGTTATACATAATAAAATAAATCGACTCATAGACTTCTTATTTTATAATAGTTTCCCTATCGGATAAATTTTTTACTGATAACCCTGTCCGATAAAATCAATGAAAGCAGATAACACCCTGAAGAGAAATACTTCGAAGGGAGATGATAATTTTCCATTCCGGAAACAAGAGACAGTTCCCGCTCGACAAATAATCTCCCATTCATATCCGTAACTCTGAACAAAGCTTTTTGTTCTTTAGGAGAATATACCGAAAGATTTATATCTCCTTTCTCAGAAACATACTTCAGGTCAAAAGAAACCGTATCGGTCTGTATCCGTTCGACAGATGAAAGTTCTTTTTTTTGAAAAACGGCATTCAACCCTTTCCCCGATAAATCTCTTACATTAAAACTCAAAACCAAAGGTTCATAAGAAAGAACAGTTACCCGCTCATCTTTTCTTATGATCGATCCGGCAGCCAAAGAAACCAACCGTATCATAATTTCATCGGTATTCAACATTGTCGGATCTGACACGGAAACCTCAATCTCGTTTTTTCCTTCACGTACAATAACCGAAGCCTTTTTATCACAATATAAAAAAGGAACACCATCTATAGCGACATATTGAGAAGTCGAATTGTTCCAAAAATTCGCGCCTATTATCCCCAATGTTTTTTCCATTACTGCTTGTACGGATGACGTATTGCTTAATATTTTTATATCAGGATCGGAACAGTAATTTTTTAACTGAGAAGTAGTACACGACGGGATCAGTACATAACTATAACGATTTTCATCCGAATCAGTATCATCCGAACAATTCCCATGCTCTTTCCATAAAGTCAAATAATAATCTTTCTGTACCGCCGTACTACCACCTTCATTTATATCTCTCCATGATCCTGTTTGTTGTTGCCGTATTGCTTTCAAATCCATAGATTCCGGGAAATAATAACCGACTTCCATTCCAGAATACTTTCCGGACAAATGCGCCCAAGTAACACCGGTCAAATTCAACGGAGCTGTATCCGATCCGAATAATGCATTTTGCTTTACACCGTCTACTGTAAAAACATTTCGGTTATCCGAAACCAATTTTCGCTGATCGATATAAGTACACACGTTCACCTGACTTTTATTTGTAATGCCGGCACCTAATGCGACCAGCTCATCATCAAACATAAACCATGATTTTTTAGCACTCACCACCGGATCTTTCGATTCATAGAACATGCCGGAACAACCATATTTTCCGGAAATACCGACTCCTCCTACCCATGATTTTTCAGACAAAGTTTTAGCCTTTGCCGTAGAATTTTCGGCCACAGTCGTTCCTGATATACGATACGGATTTACGGTTGCCCAAAAATTTCCCTCATAATGGTTCTGATCCGGAGTATATAAATAAACTGCACCATCGGCATTATGCCATCCTCTGATATTCTCACGATTGGTATTCTCATAATTATATATACGGGAAGAATACATGGATATTCCTACCGCATACGTCGGACGATGCTGCACTGCTCTGTCCATACAAGGAAATTGACGATAAACTTCGTAAACCTCCCGTATAGGAATATCGGTATTTTCTATCAACGCTTTTGTTTCTTTAATCGCTCGAATAGAATTCATGTACGCATAATAATCCGAAAAAGTTTTATCAGAAATCAACCAGTCTTTTACCAAAGAAGCAATCCTCAAAGAACTCTCTTCAGGAAGTAAATACCGCAACCGCATCAGAATCTGTACCAATGAACGTCCCCTTTTATGGTCTGTAGTAGCAGATCGGGCAATCTCCCGCCCTCTTACCATAGACATCATGCCTCCCCGAAATACAAGAGGCTCAAAAGCTCTCCATATCCATTCGGAAACCACATTTCTATTCTCTTCAGAAAAATCGATAGAAGAACCATGATATAATATCATCAAGTCGGTTAAAGTAGCTAACAACGATGTTCCGTAACCACCTGTGTACGGATGACGTTCGTGCTGTATAAACGAACCGTCTTCATAAAACCCGTCACCTTGAGTTACATAATCAAACAAAGGATTCAGACTATTACGAGCATAAATAACATCCGTTTCATTACCGGAAATAATGCCCCGTACAGCAATAACCGTCGCTATCCACGCCAGATTAGCACCTGTGTAATATCCTACATCCGGACAAAAATGAAATACCGGAAGCAAATACTTGTTCCGTAAATCGGGAGGCATATTATCATACATCAAAACAATGACATTATTCAACCTGAGAGGAGCTCCAATTTTATAATCCCACCAATTTTGTCCCGAATCATTGGTACTTTCGTTATACTGATTCATATACATCCATTCCAAAGCCGAAAGAATGTCCGATTTCAATTGCTCATTCCGATACAAGTCCGATCCGTCCAAATTATAAGCCAGAGCCATGCTCTGCAACCGATCATACGATTCAGTTATATCGGCAGAACTGCCATATGAAAGATCGTTCCATAACCGAGATCTGCCGGAATCTTTAATCATCGCATCCCACTGCTTTTTTCCGGCCGAAGTCAAACTGGTAATTTTATTTTTAATTTCTATTACTTCCGGATCATAGGGATACCCAGTCAACTCATTATACCAATTAAGACGTAAATCGTTTAAATCCAAAGCCAATATAGACAACGGTAAACAGAACGCAAATACTAAACAAAAACCTTTTTTTATCATGGTATTCATACTCATAGTAGTCTGATTTTAAGGTTCTACTTCAATTTCTACTTCTCTCACAACAGTTTGAGAACGGTCGGCATTGGCATTAGTTGCGACAAAAGTCACTCTATACTTACCCGGTTCTTTATAAATATACTTATACTCCGACAAGCGTTGCTCGGTCATGCCTTTCAACGGTGTAGGACGATCCTGACCTAAATCTATCTGCGATTGGCGAACTAAAGGTTTTGTTATCATCCAATTCTCACTTGCTTCCTGCGATGAAGTACCTGCCGGTCCAAGCAATGTTATAACCGATAAAATCGTCGAACGGCAAGCTCCCCCAATTCCGGCATCAACTAATGAAAACCCTGCTGATGACATATCAGCAATAACTTGTTCTCCGAATAAATTAGTCTTCGTCGATAACTGGAAATCCCGAACATACCATGTTCGACAAGCCCCGGCTATCGCCGTAGCCTGATTAACATAGCGTAATCCTATATATACAGGTTTACCTTCTTCCATAAATTCATTCATCTTTAAAGTTCCCGAATTGACATAAGTCCCGTTCGTATTACCCGTAGCTATCGTAAAACGATCGGTTATATCAGTCCATGTAGCAGCTTTCACATGTGATATATCCGAATAGTTTCCGTTAAAGTCTGATGAAATCAATATCGAAAAATGATTCTCCTGGACTCCATACTTAGTCGCTGTACTGAAAGACAGATTATAATCTCCACTCTCCAATATACGATGCTCTCGACAAGAATATTCGCTATATACTTCACCGGTAAATACAGAAATAATATCAGGATCTCCGGTAAACTCAAATACAGCCTGTTCGCCGGCCTTTATTTTAGGCGTAAGCAATGTAACCGTAAAATCTTCTACATCACCGCTCAATTCCATCTGAGGATCACAAGCAGTTACCCCAATCAGCCCCCAAAACAATGAACCGATATATACAGAGGCTCTAAATATCTCTTTTAGATTTATACTTATTTTTTCCATTACCATTGAGGATTTTGAGTCAACTTTTTATTTAAAATCATTTCTCGTGCCGGAATAGGGAACAAAAGATGCCTTTGTGATACATTCCGGAAAGCTAATACAAAAAATTGCCCGCTATATTCCATATCGATCAAATTTTCTATATTTTTCATATTTTCGACAAGCTTACCCCATCGGATAAGATCTTGTTTTCGCAATGCCTCAAAACATAGCTCCCGAGAACGTTCATTCATAATTTCCTCTTGGAAAGATGTCTCATTGAGTCCTGATAAATCACAGGATTCCGGTTGTGTCAGATCGGTTTTACCGTTTACATCCAATAACCCGAAAGCCCTGCGACGCACAAGATTTATAGCATTATAAGCCTCCTGAGTAGGGCCATGATTTACAGCATTATCAGCTTCAGCAAACATTAATAAGACATCGGAATAACGCAACAACGGAAAGTTTTGTGAAGTAGCATTATTCGCTCTCGGATAAACAGTCTCATATTCCCGACGCCATTTACCGCAATAACGTTTCCATGCATCAAAACCTACGGCTTCCGGACGCGGAATATGAGAGCCGTCCTTACCGTATGTATAAGGTGCGATTGCCCAATCTCTTCGCAAATCACCCGTATCATATAAACGGTAAAGATATGCTGTAGCACTTATATGCCCATAGGCCAACCCCATTTCCTCGCTCTCACTACGCAAACCCAGCCAAGCTCCGACACGCCCCGTCTCACGATAAGAATTTTGGGCATTACCCCAAAACTCCACTTCCCAAATACTCTCTTTTATGTCATATTTATCCTGTGCATAATTGATGAATACCTGACTATAATCCGGATGTAAACGATGACCTGATTCTGTATCGTCTATTACTTTTTTTGCCCACGAACGAGCTTCGGCATAACGACTTTCATCATTTAACGGATTACCGGCCATACGCAGACAAACCCGAGCTAAAATACCTCGTACCGCAGATTTCGTGACCCGACCGCCGAATCCTGCTTCCGTAGCCGACTGAACCAAATCTTCAGCCAAATCCATATCTCCGATAATCTGTTCATATACCTTTTCCGAAGGAGTTCTCCCGACTTCTTTATTTTTGAGATCAACAGTAGGAGACAATATCAAAGGAACATCGCCCCAATGTTCTACTAAAATAAAATAATAATATGCTCTCAAAAAAAGAGTTTCGCCCTTTATCCGGTCTGCCAATAAAGGATCGACAGCAGGTTTCTGTTCAAGGCTCGCTAATACAAGATTGGCTCGATTAATTCCATCATACAAAATTTTCCACAGTCCTTGTACTATATTATCGGAAGTAGAAAAATTATATACTTGAGGACCTTCCATTACCTCTTCCCGGTTAAAATAACCTTCATCAGCCTCATTTCCCATACGACAGATATACTGCTGACCATAGAAAGCCGTATTTCCCAAAATATCATAAACACCGGCTAATGCATATTCCAACTGATCCTCCGTTTCGTAATAAGTCAACGACAAAAAATCATCCGGCTCTGTATCCAAAAAATCTGAACATGATGATAAAAAAGCCGAAAGACAGGCTACAAGAATATAATATTTATATTTCATACTATTCTAAATTTAAAGTTTCAAAATGTCGTTTTCAAACTGAACATAAATGATTTAGCCGAAGGATAGGCCGAATAATCGAATGAAGGTGTCAAAATACTGCTTCTTGTAGAAACAGACGGATCCATCCCCGAATATCCCGTAAATGTCACTAAGTTTCTTGCTGTAAAACTCAAATTTAAAGAACTGAGATATATCCTCTTCAACCATTTCCGCGGAAAATTATACCCGAAAGTCAGATTCTGCAACCGCAGATAAGAACCATCTTCCAGAACACGAGAAGAATGATACCCTGCAGGACCTTGTCCTCCTGTCCGAAAATATTTATTGCTTCTATTTTCCGGAGTCCACCTGTTTTCATAACTTTTATACTGATTTATATCTGTAGCCACCAGAGCATTTCCTTCGAGAAAAAGACGATTGGCGTTATAAACATCGTTACCATAAGACCAACTTAAGAATATTCCCAATGAAAAGCCTTTATATGTAAATGTATTATTAAAACCTCCGGTATGCAACGGTTGCCCCCGACCGATAATTGTCTGATCATAAGTATTGACAACTCCATCGCCGTTTAAATCTCGATATTTGATATCACCCGGTTGTATCACCGACCGTTCATTTCCGTTGGTCGGGACATTATCTTTAAGAATATATTTCCCCGGTGAAGGCTGGTCAAAATCTTCTTCTTGATAAATTCCATCAAACACATATCCGAAAAACATTCCCGTCGGTTGCCCCACCTGCGCAACATACAGCGGAGAATTATTAAAGTTCGTATTCAAAGGAACAAAAGAATACAGATTGCGTTGATTTCCGGTAAGAGACAATATTTTATTACGATTAAAACTTATGTTGAAATCACTTTCCCAACGGAAATTCCGAGTTTTAACATTTACGGTTTTCAAAGATATTTCCAATCCTCGGTTTCTCATTTTTCCGACATTTTCATAGGCTGATTCAAAACCCATTGTATAAGGAAGATCTGCCAATAGTAACAAATCTCGGGTAATTTTCTGATACCAATCGACCGTCAGTTGTACTCTATCTCTAAAAAATCCGATATCCACTCCAATATCGAACTGACCTGTCCTTTCCCACTTCAATTCGGAGTTGGAAATACCCGAAGGAATAAAGCCATGTGTTGGAGTGCCGTTATTGAAAGAGTAACAACTCGCAATAGGCAATCCTATCGAAGGATAATAAGAAAAATCAGAAACCCTGTTATTGCCCGTTTCTCCATAACTTGTTCTCAATTTACCGGTAGAAATAAAAGAAACTTTTTTCATAAACGGTTCTTCTGAAAAATTCCAGGCAAATGCACCTGACGGAAAATATCCCCACCGATTTCCAGGCGCAAATCGAGAAGATCCGTCTCCTCGGAATGTAAACGTAAATAAATATCTCGAATATAAACTATAATTTACACGTCCGAAAAAAGATGCCATAGTATAATGTGTATTATCCGACGTTACCGTGTAAGGAGTTCCCTCACTTAAACCGTCGATTCCCAATTCTTCATTCGGCACTAAAATTGCAGACGAGCCGTAAGTCGTGTTTCTTCCTCCTTGTACCGAGAATCCGGCAACCGCATTTAAATGATGAGCACCAGAAAATGTTTTATTATAAGTTATCGTATTCTCATTACTCCACACCGAACGTTCATCATTGAGAACCGATCCCCACTGGCCCCTTGTATTCAATTTGTTCAAAGGACTTCCTTGTGTCGTTTTCGAATTATTAAAGGTTTCTCGTCGTTGCATCCGTTTATTCAAAGCACCTGTAACCCGAATAGTCAATCCGCTAAGAGGTTTTGCTTCCAAATAAGCGTTCGTCGTAAGGACCTTTAACCGGGTCTTTCTCGACTCATTCGCATTTGAGAGCACCGGATTGATCCGTACATCAGTTGCCGACAAATTATCCTCATCTACAATTTCATCCAATATATCCAAGCTGCCTCCGGTTCCTACCGGCCTATATGCCCACGTACGATACAGCAAATAAGTCGTAGAATTGCTTTCAGTATCACCCGTAGCCAGGTTTTGTCCGAACTTTGTCATTTCAGTATATCCGGCATTTAATCCGGCAGAGAAAAAGCGATTTATTCGTTGATCCAAAGAAACTCGTCCTGTATATCGATCATATCCGGAATTATCAATAACTCCATTCTGATTATAAGTAGAACCGGAAACGGAATATTTCGTACGATCATTACCGCCTCTTATACTCAAGTTATATGTCATCAGCAAAGGACAATCATTCTGTATCTCATCTTGCCAATTTATTCCTTTCATATTTTTATAATCGTCCAAAGTCATATTGCATCCGGACAAATAGCGTCTCTCGGTAATATCCGGTTTTAGTTCGAGATTATAACGAACAAACTCATACGGAGACATCATCTCCATCTGTTTGCTGATTTCTTGCCAGCCCAACGATGCACTGAACGATATAATCGGGCGACTTTTCCGTCCTTTCTTTGTCGTTATGACCACAACTCCATTAGCAGCCCGAGCTCCATAAATAGCCGTAGCCGAAGCATCTTTCAAAATATTTAAGGATTCTATATCATCATTACTTATCGAGGCCGCATCAAAATCTTCCATAGGGAAACCGTCTACGACATATAACGGAGAATTATCTTGAGTCAAGGAATTATTTCCACGAATCAATATTCCGGGAGTCTCTCCGGGTTGCCCGTCAGAGGCCTGTATCTGTACACCGGCAACACGACCTTCCAAAGCCTCGCTAAAAGAAGATACCGGAATGGTTGACAGCTCGTCCATGTCTACTTTCGCAACAGATCCGGTCACATCTTTTCGGGAAAAAGATCCATATCCCATTACTACGACTTCATTCAATTGACGCACATCTTCGGTCATAATAACCCGCAACTGCTTATTTTTTTTCACAGGGATTTCTTGAGATTCATAACCGACAAACGAAAATATCAAAACCGAAGTATCAGAAGACACAGAAATAGAAAAAGCTCCATTCGCATCACTCATCGTTCCTCGGGAAGTTCCCTTTAACATAATACTGACACCGGGCAGCATTTCCCCTTTCTCATCCATTACTTTTCCCGAAATATTACGGTTTTGCTGAGCATAAACAGAAACACAGGATAACAAAACAAGAAAAAACATATATACGAACCGCCATTTTCGTAATAATGACAGTAAATAAATACAATAATAATCGTTTATTTTCATGGCCTGACATATATTAGATTATTTCTTTAATACTCTATCTTTGAAACGAAGCATAGCTTCGAGATAGTAATAATCGGCATAGCTCAAAGGAACATCTATTTCCCTATTCCCGGGCAAATAACCGACAGAATGTTTCAGAATAAAGAATTTGTTTGTTCCCGGCTTGGCTGTATAAGCTGGAGAAGCCAAAGCGCGCAATTGCGTCTCGGCGACAGCAAGATATTCATCAGCTTCATCTGCCTTTACATAATCACTCAATTCTATTAGGGCCGAACATATTATAGCACCTGCCGAAACATCTCGATATGCATGAGGAATATTAGGTGCATCAAAGTCCCAATAAGGAATTTTATCTTTAGGCAAATTTTTATGACGAATGATAAAAGATGCGATCTTGCGGGCCATTTCGAGATAAGACTTATTTCCGGTCTCCCTATACATCATCGTATAGCCGTATAGCCCCCAGGCTTGTCCCCTCGCCCATGCACTTTCGTTACTATATCCCTGATGCGTCTCTTTTTTCTCTACTGCTCCGGTTTTAGGATTATAAGAGACAACATGATATGAACTGTTATCTTTTCTAAAATGGTTTTTTAAGGTCGTATCGGCATGCCTGACGGCAATATTCTTAAATACCGGATCACCACTTGTTTTATATGCCCACATCAATAATTCCAAATTCATCATATTATCGATAATAACCGGAAAACTCCAACCGCATTTACCGGTATCCCAAGATTGCGTACAACCCACTTGAACATTAAAACGAGAGCTTAACGCCTTTGCTCCAGCCAACAGGACATCTTCTGTTTCTTTATCCTTTCCGCATAACCGCCATTTATTGCCATAGCTGCAATAAAGCATAAAACCGATATCATGCGTTTTATTATTATTTTTTTGTGTCTTCAGATAAGTTGTAAATTTCTCAGCATTTTTACGAACAGTAACGTTTCCCGTATACTCATAAATATACCAAAGAGATCCCGGGAAAAAACCGCTTACCCAAGAAGACGGAGATACCCGATGTAAAGATCCGTCCGGCAAAATAGAATGGGGTAAAAGGCCCGGAGTAGAAGACATTTCTTTTATTAATCCTGCATATTGAGAACTTGCGTTTTTGAAAGCTTCATCAATAATTTTGCTCATACTGTTTTTTTGAGCAATTGTATTATTCGCAAATAGTAACAAAGAAGCTATCAAAACACATATTTTTTTCAAAACAAGTATTTGCATATATGTATATCTTAGAACCGGCTCAGACCTATCCCCAAGCTTTCAAATATCAGATGAGACAAGAATAAGCCGGTAGTTTTATAATAAAAAATTAACACCTACACTTTTTCATTTACAGAAATGTTATCAATATAAAAAACAGATTTCGCACGACTGAAATCTTGTCCCCCATCGACAGCAATTCTCAATTCAAAAGGCTCATCAAAATTTAAACTATGAGTTTTCTTATCCGAAACGATTTTTCCTGATCCCAAATCCACTTCTACGGTGTATAAATGCCAATCATTATCGCCCGTTATATTGACATTTTCACCACGACCGGCAATCGATTTATTTCCTTTACCTTCTGCAAAACCGACAAAAGAGACATTCAGTATTACAGGTTTAGCTGACCGAGCATAAAACGACACCTTTATTTTTTTTCGACTTAATTGAAGACCTTTCTGAGCTACAAAATTTTTATAACGAGTATCGATCCTATCATTACAAACAAATCGTAGAGATTTATCTCCTTCATACGCAACATTTACAACAGGCATTATCGATGAATTCGGCAAATTATTTTTATACCATTCTCCATTCTCAACCCCTCCACGTTTGTTTTTTACCGTACCTTCTTCAAATCCGGCATTCATCAACTTATTCTCCTGTGCCCAAAGAGATGATAATCCCCCTAACAAAACAGCAATCAATAATAATTTATTTCTCATCACTTTTAGATTTTAATCTATAAGACTCCTTCCTAACGTATAACTCGATACACTTTATTCCCATTCACCTGCACCAAATACACCCCCTGTGGCAAATCAAATACCGAAGAAGAACCATCAACATATGCCGATTTTACCAGACTTCCTGTTGCTGTATAAAAAGAGACTTTCCCTTCAATACCGTTCACGACAATTCCCGAAGAACTACCATATATTTCACCAGCACAATTGTCGCTATAAGATTTTATACCGGAAGTATTTCCTGCAACAATACTCACATTATCCAATGCAACATAAGCATTTTTACCCGTCATATCTTGCGGACCGGCAATACCTATACGAAAGGTAAAAGGCTGAGTAAAATCCCATTCCGTTTCTTCTAAAACATCAGTTACAGTTCCGGCCATAACTTTACCGGAAGAGTAATCTAAAACTTTTGTGTATTTTCGCCATACATCATCAGCCGGAATAGTAAACACGCCATTTCCTAAATCAACTTTATTCGCACCTGCGGCATTTTTCCCTACCAATGCAAGATAAATATCCATTTCTGCATTTTTTCCCTTTGCCCAGAAAGTAAGTGTATAGACCTGTTTCTCTACTGCAGCAGCTATTTCATCTCTTCTATAATAAGTTTTGGCAGTAGTCAAAATATTTGAATTTCCATGAAGCCTCATAGTCTTACTTCCCCCATCTTCCAACGGCAAATCAGGACTATGATCTACTATTGCGGCATCACCTCTAACCATTTGAGAAGCGACTATCCAGCCATCCGAGTTTTCAAAATCTCCATTCGTAATTAAATTTTGGGCTTTAGAAATAACTCCAGCTAATAAAAAAACCGAAAGAAGCAGTAATCTGTTTTTCATAATCTAAAATATTTAAAGGTTAATATTATTTATCGGTCTATTCCGACAATACAAATATCAAGTACGAAAAACAGGAATTGGTTTACAGATATTTATAAGATGTATAAAAACGGAGTTATACCATTTTTTAAACATTTTATGGACAAATACCGCACATAAACAGATGTTATTTATCGGCTTTTCTCTTTTCCTTTATAAACTCGCTCGGAGTCACACCAAAGCGTTTTTTAAAACAAGTACCGAAATAACGAGATTCGGTAAAGCCTACTCGATCCGATATTTCACTTATATTCAAATCCGTATCGGTCAAAAGCTGTACAGCTCGTTTCAACTTTATTTCTAAAATAAACGTTTTCACAGAATGTCCGGTCAACAGTTTTATTTTTTTGTACAACAACGAACGGCTCATTGCCATATCTAAAACAAAATTTTCCACATCATATGACGGGTCATCCATATTTTTCTCTATCAACGCTAATGCTCTTTGCAAAAAAATACTATCCGCAGATTCCACCGAAACGGGAGTCGGCACAGGTACCAATGTTTTTCCTGAAATCATTCGTTGAGTTTCAAGAGTTCGAATCAAATTCTGTATCTGCCGAATCAATAACGCTGAATCGAATGGCTTTTCTATATATAAGTCCGCCCCAGAGTCCATACCCTTCCATTTATCTTTTTCAGATAAACGTGAGGATAAAATAATGATCGGTATATTTGATGTTGTAGGATTGGATTTCAATTGCCTACATAGTTCAAAACCATCGATTATAGGAATCATGATCTCTGTAAGTATCACAGAAATCCTCTCCCGCAAAGCTATCTCTAAAGCTCCCTTCCCGTCTTTCGCTGCAATAACCGAAAACTTCGAAGACAAAATATCCGTCAAATAACTCCTTAATACGGCATCCCTTTCGACAATTAATATCGAATATTTTTTCTTTTCTATCGTTTCCGATTCCTCCTTGTTTATTTGGGGACATAACCCGGACAATAAATGAGCCGTATAAGAAAAAGTATAAGAAGATAAATCGAAGTCTTCTGAATTTACGGACGACATTTGAGCGGACTCTACAGGAAAAACGATATTGAATTCAAGCTTTCTCTCCACATAAGTATAAAATATATTCCCCTGCAATAATGCCAGTAATTCTTTAACCAAAGACAAACCTAAACGAGATTCGGCATTTATCCCCGAAATAGTATTTCCTGCTTCTGAATAGAACCTATAAAACAAAGCGTTTGCTTCATCTAAAGATAACAATACTCCATTTCCTGAAATTCTTAAAGATATTTTTCTCTTGCTATCTAACGTAGAATAACCGCTTTGCTCCAAATGCTGGGTATCAGGCTCTTCCAAAGAAAAAGTCAAATCATTTCCAGAAGGGAGATAACGAACCAAATTAATAAATAAATTACCTATTATCTTTTCCCATATAAGCGGATCAAACAAAAAAGTTGCAGAAGCAAAAGCAGACTTAAATATTATAGAAATATTATATCCTGTCGCTACATTCTCATAATTAGAACACAGTTTTCGAAAAAAAGTGACAGAATCCCCCTTAAAACAGTTAATAATTAAAGAATTACCCTCAATCGTTTGTATATCCAACAACTGATCAAGCAAATTATTTACCCTTATAACCTGGGATTGCATTTGTCCCAACAGCTCTTCAGACTCTTTATTATCCCTCAAACCGGGACGTAAACGTATAATCAAATCATTAACCACACTCAAAGGCGCTCGTAGTTCATGAGATATATTCGTGAAAAAAGAGACTTTTTGCTCAGTTGTTTGTTCTATCCGCATCCGTTGTTCCTGTTCTTTCGACAACTGCAAAAGCAAATACCGGAAACGAGATGAATTGCGCCATAACCAATAAAACAGAAAAACCAAAACTGAGAAATAAGCAACAAATGCATACCAGGTAAACCATACAGGCGGATTCTTTATCACCACTACCGAAGTAACGGCATCATTCCATATCCCATTATTATTTGCTGCTTTCACTTCAAAAACATACCGGCCGGTAGATAATCCTGAAAAATAAGTCTTATACTCCCCTGGAGCCAATACCCTCCAATTGTCATCGAAACCTTTCAATCTACATGCAAACTGATTTCTGGACGGATAAAGGTAATTCGACGATGCAAAACTAAAAGCTATATTCGTATCAGAAGCATCCAACACAATTTTGTCGGTTACTGAGATATCTTGTTTTAACGGTGAATTTTTTTCTTTCGGCTCTACCTTAACATTATTAATATATAACCCCGTAAAATATACTGAAGCTTTATTCCGATTTACTTTTATTCGAGAAGGTTCAATCCACAAAAAACCATTTGTATGTCCGAATAACAAATCTCCTAAAGCCGTTTTATATTGGGCATTCGGATAAAAAGATCCGGAGACAAATGCATCAGGCAGATCAAACCGAACAAACTCTTTTGAAGACGTTACATAATGAAACATGCCTTTATCAGTTGTTAACCAAAGGTCATGAAACTCTGCATCTTCTAATATACTATATACAATATCGGCATCAAGTCCGTTTTTTCGATTATAATAAGTCACATTCCCTCGAGGACTGATAACTGTCACCCCATCGCCCCGCGTACCGATCCAAACATCTCCTGTAACAGTCTGACAAATTGTATATACATTATTACCACTTAACCGGCCCTTTTCAGAATACTTATCATAACGCTTTACGATCTTTTGATTATTAGGATTAATCACGACAATACCTTGCTGTCCCGCTAACCATAATAATCCGTCTCTTGTCTTATATAAACTATAAAATTTCAATTTCTCATCAGGAAACAACGGGCGGGTCGTTCCAAGCCGTATATTGCAAGAAAACACTCCCCTCTCTTTATCTATCACTAAGACAATACTATCATTAAGAACTTCAAAATCATAAACGTCCAAATTTCGGGAAGATTTTGAAGGGTCAGGCAATCGGTAACGAAACGCCTTACCCGTATGTGGATCTATTTCATTCAGCCCTCCCCTATATAACCCGGCATACAGTTTTCCATAAATAGGATGATAGTACAACTTTTTTATTAAATTACTTCCCGGACTATCCGGCCTACTATTATGTTTATAGTAAGTAATACGTCCTGATTCCCTGTCCAACCGATTCAGACCGCCCCCCTCTGTTCCAATCCAAATATTATGATCTTGATCTTCGGCAAAACAACTGACAATATTATAACTTAACGGTATTTCGGTCGTCTGGGTGAAAAAACGATAATGAGAATCGGAATAATTAAAATATGCCAGTCCTCCTCCGTATGTGCCAGTCCAAACCTCTCCATCTTCATTAGTATATATAGTCCAAACAGAGTTATAGGGTAACGAATATAACTGATGTGGATCATTCTGTAAAAAAAAGTCATCTCCGCTTTGAAGATCCAGCAAAAAAAGACCGTTTTGTACTCCAATCCACATCACATTCTGACTATCTATATTCATATCCTTCGTATAAACAGAAGTTTTGCCATCATGAGATAAAGGATAATGTTGTACCAATACTCCCGACATATCATATTTAAATAATCCACTATGATCAGATAAAACATAAACAAAATCTCCATATCTCACAATTCTCTGAATCATATCTTTAACAAACAATTGAGAAAAAGGGACAAACCTCTGGGAATCGGTATCAAAGCGGAATATTCCACCGGCAATACCACCTGCCCAAAATTCATTATTAAAAACATACAGGCAACTGCCTTTTTCCCGTTCCATACCGGAAACTTTCATTAGTTCACCAGTTGCAGGATCAAACACGAAAGGTTGCTCATTATATAATAGCCAAATTTTATGATCAGAAGATTCGCATGGGAATGCAACATTTCCTTTAAACAAATTCTTAAAACAAAGCTGGTCAGCAGACATCCGAAACAGACCACCATATCTACTGGATAAATACAAATTACCGCAATAATCAGGGATAATACGATTAAACATCATCCGGTCGGCATTCTCCAATTTATCCACTTTACGAATAAACGACACAAAAGAATATCCATCAAAACTCATAACATCATCTTCTGTTGTTATCCACATTTTCCCCTGACGGTCTCTCGTTATAGACGTAACAGCTTGATGTGTATTGATAGATACAGGAAACGTATGAAACAAATACCGAGATTTGTCTAAAATAGAATAAGCTTCTCCAAAACCGATAATAAAGAATACACTAAAAATCAAATATACTTGAGAGATTTTCATAGACCTACTATAAGCACATGGTATTAATCAGCGACTGATGACGAATTCAACTTTCACAAAGATAAAAAAAATTGTAATCCAACAAAATACACAATAATATATTAACCATACCAAAAGAAGTTTTTCCATAATACGATTTTTTCTTTTACATTTACTGAATAAACATTTTACTGACACGATTATGATGACACTTCTATCTTGTGCCAAAACAATGTGTGACACGACCGGAATAAAAGCTCCGGCTCTTACTACTCCGAAATTCGGAAAAGAGGCTTCGGATATTATCCTGCAACTAACCGAATATTCGCCCGATGAATTGAAGAGAATGTTACACATTACTTCCCGATTAGCTCTGGAAAACTATGAACGATACAGACTCTTCTACTCCGAAGAGACACCGACATTGCAAGCTTTGCTTGCATATACGGGAATCGTATTTAAAAACATCAATCCGAGCGACTTTACTCGTGAAGAATTTTTATATGCACAAAAACATTTACGAATCACGTCTTTTTGTTACGGATTATTACGCCCGTTAGACGGCATCAAACCATATCGATTAGAAGGCAGTGTCACATTACCCAGAACCGGAACAGACTCCATGTTCGAATACTGGAAATCCCGACTGACACAACCGCTTTTATCGGAAATAAGAAAAAACGGAAATATTCTATTCAATTTGGCAAGTAGCGAAATGAAACAATTATTCGATTGGAAAGAAATAGAATCTTCCGTTACCGTTATTACTCCGCAATTTAAAGTCTGGAAAAACGGAAAACGGACGACTGTCGTCATTTACACAAAAATGGCTCGCGGTGCTATGACACGTTTCATAATCAAAAATAAAATCGAAAAGCCTGAAGACTTGAAAGCTTTTTCATGGGAAGGTTTTTCTTTTAATGAGAATCTTTCAGACAAAACAAATTTTATCTTCACTCAAGAATAACGAATGAAAACAGAAAAAGAAAAAATGTTAGCAGGAGAATTATACACTCCTTACGACCCCGAATTACAACAAATGCATCAACAAGCATTAGCTTTAGTCGAACAATACAATAAAGAATCCTTTGTCAACTGTCTCGAAGAGAACCCTTTATTAGGTAAATTACTACCCAATGCACATCCGACATTGCGAATACAGCCCCCCTTTCTTTGTGATTTCGGATCTTTAATATATGGAGGAGAAAACGGGTTTATCAATTACGGATGCACAATCTTAGATACAGCACCCATCACTTTGGGTAAAAATATACTGATAGGTCCGAATGTCCAGATCTATGCACCGATTCATCCATCCGACTTTAAAGTACGAGCTACCGGAGTAGAACACGGAAAAGCAATTACGATCGGAGACGATTGCTGGATCGGAGGAGGTGTAGTAATTTGTCCGGGAGTAACAATAGGTAACCGATGTATCATCGGAGCAGGGAGTGTCGTAGTTAAAGACATTCCAGATGATTCTTTTGCTGCAGGAAATCCAGCGATAGTAAAAAAACGGCTCGATTTGTAACTCTATCAATAAGATTAGGATATATACAGTTTATAACTGCAAGAAGAACAAAATATAAGCCATTTGCATTATATTTGCAATAACTATAAGAATATTGTCAATGAAAGAATTTATCCTGACTAAACAAGAATCTGAACGCACGGTCTTAGTTGGTATTATCACCCAAACTCAAAACGAAACAAAAGCGAACGAGTATCTGGACGAGTTAGCGTTCTTGGCAGAAACAGCGGGAGCAGAACCGGTCAAAAAATTTTTACAACGGTTAGAATATCCAAATCCCGTAACATTTGTCGGAGCCGGGAAATTACAAGAAATCAAGGATTATGTCGAAGAAAATGAAATAGGTCTCGTTATTTTCGATGATGATCTGTCTCCAAAACAATTAAAAAATATAGAAAAAGAACTTCAAGTAAAAATATTAGACCGCACCAGTCTTATCCTCGACATTTTTGCAAAAAGAGCGCAAACCGCCAACGCAAAAAGTCAAGTAGAACTGGCTCAATATCAATATCTTCTTCCTCGACTGACCCGGTTATGGACTCACTTGGAGCGACAACGGGGAGGTATCGGAATGCGAGGTCCGGGTGAAACCCAAATCGAAACAGACCGACGAATTATTTTGGATAAAATTTCCCGATTAAAAACAGAACTGAAGCAAATAGACAAACAAAAAGAGATGCAACGAAAAAACAGAGGGAAAATGGTGCGTGTCGCATTGGTCGGATATACAAACGTCGGGAAATCTACTCTGATGAACTTGCTCAGTAAATCGGAAGTTTTCGCTGAAAACAAGCTTTTTGCAACTTTAGACACGACTGTGCGAAAAGTCATCATCGATAACTTGCCTTTCTTATTGACCGATACAGTAGGTTTTATCCGGAAACTTCCGACTCATTTGGTCGAATCTTTCAAATCTACATTAGACGAAGTTCGGGATGCCGATTTATTAGTGCATGTCGTTGACATTTCACATCCGTCTTTCGAAGAACAGATAGAAATCGTAAATCAGACGCTGCATGAAGTTTGTAACTCTTCCGATAAACCGATGATAATCGTATTTAACAAAATCGATGCATTTTCGTATGTAGAAAAAGATCCGGATGACCTATCGCCTAAAACGAAAGAGAATATCTCGTTAGACGAGCTGAAAGAAACTTGGATGGCCAAAATGAATGAAAATTGTATTTTCATATCGGCAAAAGAAAAAAACAATATCGAAGAACTAAAAAAACTGTTATACGAACGTGTTAAAGAGATACACGTGACCCGTTTCCCTTATAACGATTTCCTTTTTCAAAAATATGATGAAGAGGAAAACATATAGGCTCTGAAAAAGAAACAAACTTTAAAATACAACTCATACATCACTACACAATGGGAGCTTACAGAGGATTAACGATTACAGAAATCGAGCAATTAAAACGACAGAACTGCATGGCAGATGATTGGTCGGCAATATCCGTAACAAAGGACTTTATTCCCGATCATATATGTCATACCCGTTTTTCGGGTCAAATAAAATTAGGTGCTTTCAAAAAAGAGTTTACATTAGATGGAGGATTAAAAAAACATTCCGGATTGCGACACGTGACTTTACATAACTGCGAAATCGGAGATGATGTGTTAATCGAAAACGTACCTAATTATATCGCCAATTACCGAATAGGAAATGACAGTTTCATCCAAAATGTAAATATTCTGGTAGTTGACGGTAAAAGCAAATTCGGAAACGGAACAGAGGTTTCTGTACTTAGCGAAACAGGCGGACGGGAAGTTCCCATTTACGATAAACTATCGGCTCATCTGGCTTATATCATAGCTTTATATCGTCATCGCCCCCTCTTAATAGAGAAGTTAAAAAAAATGATCGACACGTATGCCGAAGATCACGCCTCAGAAACAGGAACTATCGGAGACCATGTAACTATCATAAATACCGGAACAATTAAAAATGTCCGTATCGGAAGTTATTGTACCATCGACGGGACTTCACGACTGGAAAACGGCACTATCAACAGTAACGAAAACGATCCCGTCGTGATCGGGCATAATGTAATGGCAGAAGATTTCATTATCAGTTCCGGAGCACATGTCAGCGACGGTGTTGTCATGATGCGTTGTTTTATCGGACAAGCTTGTCATCTTTCTCATCTTTTTTCGGCACACGATTCTTTATTCTTCTGTAATTGTCAAGGAGAAAACGGAGAAGCATGTGCTATCTTTGCCGGCCCTTATACCGTATCGATGCACAAGTCGAGCCTTTTAATCGCCGGAATGTTTTCTTTTCTGAATGCAGGAAGCGGTTCTAACCAAAGCAACCACATGTATAAACTCGGACCTATTCACCAAGGTATCGTAGAAAGAGGATCTAAAACGACAAGTGATTCTTATGTTCTTTGGCCTGCTAAAATAGGAGCTTTTTCTCTTGTCATGGGTCGGCATGTGCGACATCCGGACACGTCTAAACTTCCTTTTTCTTATCTTATTGAGAAAGGTTCTGAATCATATCTCGTACCGGGAGTAAACTTGAAAAGTGTAGGAACTATTCGGGATGCGCTAAAATGGCCGAAACGAGATAACCGGAAAGATCCGGAACACCTCGACATGGTGAATTTTAATCTACTAAGTCCTTACACGATACAGAAAATGCTGACAGCCATAGAAGTTTTGCGCCATTTACAGGAAAGTTCGGGAGAAACATCCGAAGTGTATTCCTATCAAAGCGCTTGTATCAAAAACACATCTTTAGTCAAGGGTATTAACTTATACTCCAAAGCTATCAACAAATTTTTAGGGAACTCTATAATCAAACGTTTGGAAAACATCCGTTTCAAAAGCGATGAAGAAATAAGAGAGCGATTACGTCCCGACAATAACATAGGGACAGGAGATTGGCTGGATCTTTCGGGTTTGATAGCTCCCAAATCAGAAATAGACCGCCTCATCAGCCAAATAGAATCAGAAGAAATAAAAACGCTCGAACCGATACAGCAAACATTTATAAGTCTGCATAAACGCTACTATGATTTAGAATGGGCATGGGCATATGAAGTAATGCAATCATGGTATCACCGTTCTATCGACCAAATAACGGCACAAGATATTACGGAAATCGTCAATATATGGAAAGATGCTGTCGTAAGCCTCGATGAGATGTTATATGCCGATGCAAAAAAAGAATTTTCAATGACAGCAAAAACCGGATTCGGAATAGACGGAAATACTCAACAAAAAAATGTCGATTTTGAACAGGTCAGAGGAGCTTTTGAGAATAATCCTTTTGTAAAAACCGTAAACGAACATATTAAAGCAAAAACAGAATTGGGAAACGAACTGATCGATCGTATCGCCCATTTAATAAATTAGCATCAACTTTTTAATGGAAAAGAAATATTGTTTTGAATTGGAAATGAAAGTGCGTGACTACGAGTGCGACATGCAAGGTATCGTCAACAATGCAAACTACCAGCACTATCTGGAACATGCACGACATGAATTTCTGCAAAGTACAGGAACTGCTTTTGTCGATATGAGGAAACAAGGTATAGAACCGGTAGTTTGCCGTATAGAAATAGACTACAAAACCTCGCTTAAAAGTCAAGATTGGTTTACCTGTAAGCTTTTTTTACGAAAAGAAGGAGCAAAATTCGTTTTTTATCAAGACATTTTTCGCCGATCAGACAAAAAGCTCTGCATCAAAAGTCGAGTGGAGACTGTCTGTATCGTAAACGGACGTATCAGTCGAGGAGAAGAATTAGAAAAACTATTCAAGGAATATCTGTAACCTCTTTATTGTTATGGCATTGTGCGAAGAGACAATATATCAGATCGCTTTGACCCGCATTAAAGGTATGAATTTGCTACTGGCAAAGGCATTACTGGATACAATAGGCAGCGCTTCAGGAATATTTAAGGAAAAAGGACAAAACTTGCAGAATATATGCAAACTGCAAACACCCGTCTTTAATGACGATTCCATAAAAACAGCCATTGAAACAGCTAAAAGAGAAATAGATTTTATTGAAAAAAATCACATTGTCCCTATATTCTTCTCCGACTCTGAATATCCAGCCCGTTTGAATGAGTGTATCGATGCTCCGATATTGTTATATTATAGAGGTACGGCAAACCTGAATTCCTCTAAAATAATAAGTATTGTAGGTACTCGCCATGCGACTAATTACGGACGAGACTTTTGTAAAACCCTCTTACAAGAATTGTCCAGATGGTTTCCTGACCTAATAATAGTAAGCGGGTTAGCTTACGGAATAGATATATGCGCACATCGAGAAGCTCTAAATAATAAGCTTCAAACTATCGGCATTTTAGCTCACGGAATGAATACTTTATACCCGGCTACACATAGAAAGACTGCTGCAGAAATGCTTTCTTGCGGAGGATTACTGACTGAGTATTCATCTCAGCATCCGACACATAAAGGGAATTTTGTAGCCCGTAACCGAATAGTTGCCGGAATGTCGGATGCAACACTGATTATAGAATCAGCAGAAAAGGGTGGTTCTTTAATTACTGCCGGAATTGCAGAAAGCTATCATCGGGATGTATTCGCTCTGCCCGGAAACATACAGAATGAATATTCTAAAGGTTGCAATCAGTTAATAAGAAACAACCGGGCAGCCTTAGTAACTTCGGCTCGGGATATCGCCGATGCCATGTGTTGGGACATCCCGAATAAAGAACCGAAACAAATATCTCTTTTTCCGGAGCTGAACGAAACCGAAACATTATTGATGGAAATATTGGAGGAAAAAGGAGAATGCCATATAAATCAATTGACAATCATCGGGAATCTGCCTGCATCTCAAGTATTGGCAACTCTTCTCGAACTCGAATTCAAAGGTCTTGTCCGACCATATCCCGGAGGGTTATACCGGAAATCATAATTCCCGGTTATTTACCTCACGAATAGACCGATTAATCCGCACTATACGAGTTGCCATCTCCTCCATCTTGTTCAATTCATGTGATACCAAAATAACAGTCGTTGTTTTATTAATTTCACGAAAGATTTCATACATACGTTCCTCAAATTCTTGATCGACATAAGACGACGGTTCGTCTAACAAGAGAATTTCCGGACGCGAAACAAGAGCTCTTGCAAGCAAGGCACGCTGCATTTGACCTCCGGAAAGTTTTCCGATAGGACGTTCTCCAAATTTCTCAAGCCCGACAAGAGACAAAGCTTCCTCTACCCGCAACCGTTGTTCTGGTGTAAATGGTTTCAAAAAACGTTTTTCGCCCATCAAACCCGAAAAAATAACTTCCGAAACAGTAAGAGGGAAACGCGAATCTATTGTATTCTTTTGTGGCAAATATCCCATATTCAAATACGGGACTTTCAATCCATCGCGATAAAACAAAACTTTACCGGATAAAGGAGACAACAATCCAAGAATAATCCGCAACAATGTCGTCTTTCCTCCCCCGTTAGGACCGGTAATTGCCAAAAAATCCTTGTCATAAACGGTAAGATCGATATTTTCAAGAACCGGAGTACGATCATATTGCAACGAAACCCCGGCAACCTCGATTCGTTTATCCCTAATCAAAAGCATCTGCGATATGAATTAATTCTTCTCCCCACTCGTAATTCAAAGGGTCGATCTGAACAACTTTCCCTTTCAATTCCTCTGCAAATGTAAGAGCTTGTTTAATATTAAACTCTTTCTGAATAAATACGATATGAACATTATTTTCACGTGCCGTATCGATAGCTCTCTTCATATAAAAAGCCGAAGGGCCTTTTCCGTTCAACTCTACACTCAATTGGCGCAGACCGTAATCATGCGCCAAATAACTAAGCGACGGATGATAAATCGCAAACATTTCTCCTTTATGGGGAACAAGCTTCTTAGTTAACAAAGTATCTATCCGGTTTATCTCCGCTACAAGCTTTTCATAATTTTTAGTATAATACTCTTTTCCGTCAGGATCAATATCGATAAATGCATCATACATATTCTGCACAATAATACGGGCTCTTTTGGGAGAACTCCATATATGAGGATCTATATTCTCCATATGCAGAGCATGTGGTTCTTCATGACACTCATGAGTACCGGTCAATAAAGACACTCCTTCGGAAGTATCATAAATTCTCATTTCCGGATTATTTTTCGCCAATTTATCAAGCCAAGCTACTTCAAAACCGATATAGCCGATCTTCAGATAGGCAACACTTTTCCCTACGCGAACCAAATGAGAAGGAGAAGGGTCATAAGCTTCCGGATTACTACCATTAGGTACAATACAATTGATATCGAACCTATCCCCAGCAATTTTTTCCGCAAAATATTTTTGAGGCTGTATGGTAACGGTCACGATTCTCTTTTGTTCTGGTTGACGAATACAAGAACACACGAATAATAAACAAGAGAAAAGAACAACCATCCATATAGGATAAAATAGTTTCATTTTATTTCCTTTGTGTTACAAATCTTTGCTAAATGCAAAAATTCAAACAAATATAGAACAAAAGGCTAAATAAATCTAAAATTCAGATGCCTTTAATATTTTAAACTAACGATTTTAACACATCGTATCTTATTAAAAGTAACAAAAGAATAACGAAAAAGTATCGTTATTTATTATTAGAATACGTAAGTTTGTGAATCATTTATATTTATATGAAAAATATTATCAACCGGCTCAGCGACCAAATCGAAAAAGATGTCATATCGATATATCGACATCTACACCAATATCCGGAACTCTCTTTCCAAGAAAAAGAGACGTCTCTCTTTATCGAAGAAATATTGAAAAAAGAAGGTATTTCTTATCGTAACCGAATAGGAGGCTACGGAATTCTGGCTCGGATAGAAGGCGAGAAAGAAGGTAAACACATTATCGGACTCCGTGCAGATATGGATGCTCTGCCAATAGAAGAAAAAAATAAGATCGAATATCGGTCAAAAATACCTCATGTAATGCATGCTTGCGGACATGATACCCACACGGCCTGCTTATTAGGCAGTGCTCTTGTAATGAATAAATTAAAAAAAGAATTCGGCGGAACATTGCTACTCATCTTCCAACCGGGAGAGGAACGTCACCCGGGCGGAGCACGGTTAATGCTCCAGGACGGTCTTTTCGATAATATCTGCCCGGAATGTATGATGGCACTACATACCCATACCGAAATACCTTGTGGTACAGTAGCGTTCGGTGACGGATGTATAATGGCTTCTGCAGACGAGATTCACATTACGGTAAAAGGGAAAGGTGGACACGGAGCAATGCCTCATTTGCTGAACGATACGGTGCTGGCGGCAGCTCAAGTCGTAATATCTTTGCAACAAATTATCAGCCGCAGACGCAATCCTTTTATCCCGGCCACCTTGTCTATAGGTCGTTTCATTGCAGACGGAGCAACAAACATCATTCCTCAAGAAGTTCAAATATCCGGGACTTTGAGATGTATGGAAGAAAAAGAAAGGATGAAGTTGAGATCTCTTATTCTGCAAACAATCAAACAAACGACCGAAAGCTATGGATGTACTTGCGAGATAGATATGAAAGACGGGTATCCTGCACTTATAAATGACACGAACATCACAGAAGAAGCCCGTAACTACGCAATAGAACTATTAGGAGAGAAACACGTGATTCCGTTAGAAAAACGGATGACTTCTGAAGATTTCGCATTTTATTCACATGTTATACCCTCTACATTTTTCAGACTGGGAATAAAAGGATCTGCTAACCCTGAATGTCAAGGCCAGCATACTCCGTATTTCCTAATCGATGAAGCGGCCTTAAAAACCGGAGTAAAAACATTATCATGGCTGGCATACCGCTTCTTGAATAAACCATAAGAGCCCGTTTCTTTACAGATAAAACATTAAAGTTACAATCAGAATATCAAAATATTATAAAAAGAAAATTGTAAGATCGATTTTCAAAAATAAATTCGTTTTTCTTCCATTTTTATTTGAAAATGTAATCTATTTTCCATACATTTGTATAAAATTGCATTTAAATCAATTAAAGTACATACATAAATGGGACACCACCAATTAGATAGTTTAGATTATAAAATCTTAAAACTAATCGCATCCAACGCCCGCATTCCGTTTCTGGAAGTAGCTCGTGAGTGTAATGTATCCGGAGCAGCAATTCATCAACGGGTACAAAAATTGACAAACTTGGGAATCATTAAAGGATCGGAATACACAATCGACTCCAATAAAATCGGGTTCGAAACATGTGCTTACATAGGTCTTTATCTTCAAAATCCCGGACAATTCAAAGAAGTTCTGGAAAAACTTCGACAAATTCCCGAAGTCGTAGAATGCCATTATACGACAGGACAATACGATATGTTTATCAAATTATATGCTCGCAACAATAGCCATTTATTAAAAATAATCCATACCAAACTACAGCCTTTAGGCTTAGCCAGAACCGAATCTCTAATCTCTTTCAAAGAGGCATTCAAGCGACAATTACCGATCGAGGATCTGGAAGACGAATCGGAAGACTAACTAAATGACGATAAAATCATATAAATCCGCTATACCAGAAAAAAAGGCATAGCGGATTTTTTTAATCAATGTTTCATCATGAACGACTGGAAAGAATTAGAAACAAAAGCGATAGAATGGGCTAAAATGATGGGAGAAATTCAGCTTTCATATTTCAGAAAAAGTCATCTATCAATAAAAACCAAATCGAATATTTTTGATATCGTAACCGCAGCGGATAAAGCTTGCGAGCAATATTTCCAAGATCAACTTGCCACTCATTTTCCAGATCACGACATGTTAGGAGAAGAAACCGGAATACATGAAAAAGGTAGTGATTATTGTTGGATCATAGATCCTTTAGACGGCACTACGAATTTTAGCCAAGGATTACCCGTTTTCTGTGTATCGATAGGGCTGCAATATAAAAAAGAGACAATTATCGGAGTTATTTACGCTCCCTATTTAAACGAACTCTATACTACAATAAAAGGTGAAGGAGCTTATAGAAACGGACAAAAATTGAAAGTCTCCGATAAAACAGAATTATCTCGATCTGTCATCGCGACAGGTTTTCCATACGATCATGGGACTAACCCGGATAACAATTCAGCCAATATAGTTCATATCTTACCCAAAGTAAGAGGAATCAGGCGTATGGGTTCTGCAGCGTATGATTTATGTTGTGTAGCAGCCGGGAATTTAGATGGTTATTGGGAATTAAATCTGAATTTATGGGATGTTTGCGCCGGCATTTTACTGGTAGAAGAAGCCCAAGGCAAAGTAATTTCATTTCGGAATAACAGAGGCATTTCAATCATCGCCGGAAATTCGGATATTACATTATTACTAAAAGAAAATATCAGATAAAAATGACAGATTATCGGCTTAAAATAAGGTTGAATGATTCTTAATGCAAATTTAAGTACAATTTTATCCGATCGTTAATCACTCGGAATTTACTTTGTAAACAGCTTTTATCAAGAGCTGTTTTTTTATTTCAAAAATAACTGAAAATCTGAAATAAAGGATAGTAATTCCCAAGTGTATATTAATATCAAAAGCCAATATAATCTTATGAAAACACTTTATTTTTATCAACAGCATACTCTCTTTAGCAGAGCATTGCGCCTACCCCAAATTATCATTCAAAGAAAAGGGATACTTAGCTTGTTTACAACCTTGACAATGCTGCTACTGTCACTATCTGTTCATGGACAAGCATCAAATAAGATACTGATCAACTCCGGATGGGAAATGCAAGACGCAGCCATAATTTTCAAAGAAGGTATGAAAGCCGGATGGGAAATGGAAAACGCTGCAAAAGTTCCACAAGAGGGTAAAGTAATCTCTACAGTAAAATATCAACCTTCAGGTTGGTATAAAGCAACAGTTCCCGGAACCGTTCTCACGACTTTAGTAAATAACGGTGTTTATCCCGAACCGCTATACGGAGAGAACAATCGCCCTGAAGTAATACCGGAATATCTTTGTCACACAGACTGGTGGTACAGAAATGAAGTTATGATCCCGGAGTCATATAAAAACAAAACTATATGGCTCAATTTCGACGGAATTAACTACTCTGCCGATATTTGGGTAAATGGACGTCGGGTAGGTCCGATTAAAGGAGCATTCATACGAGGCAATTTCGATATTACGCCATTCGTTAAACCCGGGCAAACAGCTGTTATTGCCGTCCGTATTTCTCCTCAACCAAATACCGGAGTTCCTTTCGAACATATTATGGGTACGGTTGGAGGTCCGTGCGGAGGTGTGGGTCGCCTTGACGGGCCGACCTTCGGATGTTCCAACGGATGGGACTGGTTGTCCGGAATCCGAGATCGAAACAGCGGAATATGGCAAGACGTCTTTCTTTCTGCAACAGGTCACGTATTAATGAAAGATCCATTAATTACATCGGATTTGCCGTTACCACGTACCGATAAAGCTTCCGTAACTGTACAAACAACAGTACAAAATATAACCGGAAATGCACAAAAAGGTATAATCAAAGGAAGTTTCAACAATGTAAAGTTCGAAAAAATGGTAGAAATCGCCCCTTGGCGATCACTGACATTTACATTCGATCCTAAAGAGTTTACTCAACTAAATATCGAAAATCCGAAACTTTGGTGGCCTAACGGATTAGGAGAACAGAATCTTTATTCTATGCATTTGTCTTTTGAAATAGACGGAAAAGTTTCTGATGAGAAAGAGATAACATTCGGTATCCGAGAAGTATCATACGATATCCCCGAAAGTGAGAATCTGGGTCTTACGGTAAATGGGGTACGCATATTTTGTAAAGGAGGCAATTGGGGATTGGATGAAGCCATGAAGCGAATCGATCCCAAACGGTTAGAAGCTCAGATACGCATGCATAAAGATGCCAATTTCAACATGATACGTCTATGGGGAGGACAAGCCGCAAGCAAAATCCTCTACGACCTTTGCGATAAATACGGTATAATGATTTGGGACGAATTCTGGCAATTCAATGCAGCAGATCCTCTCGACCAAGACCTTTACATGGCAAATGTCCGCGATAAAATATTAAATTTCCGCAATCATCCGTCACTGGTTATATGGTGTGCGCGCAACGAAGCGTATCCTCCTAAATATCTCGATGACGCTGTACGCTACGTTCTTGCAGAGCTCGATCCCCTACGCCATTATCAATCCAATTCCGGTGGTGGAGGCGGATGCAATTCTGGAGGTCCGTATGAATGGCAGACTCCGGTAGATTATTACCGTTTTTCCGAAAGCAAAAAATTCAATAAGAAAGAAACATTTAAAACAGAAATCGGTCCTCAATCTATACCGACATTGGAATCTATTCAAGGCATGATGCCGGAAAAAGATTGGACAAGTATTACCGATGCATGGGCAGAACATAATTTCATTTCAGGAGGTGGACGTAACCTAATGAAAACAATGACAAAACGTTATGGAAAAGTTGTCAATGTAGCTGATTTTGTCCGTAAATCACAAATGATGAATTATGAAGGTTTTCGTGCTTTATATGAAGGACGAATAGGTAAAATGTTTTCCCCGACACAAGGAATATTGTTATGGATGAGTGTTCCCGCCCAACCGAGCTTTGTTTGGCAAATGTTCCACTATGATTTAGAACCGAACGCTTCTTTCTTCGCTTTACAAAAAGCTTGTGAACAAATACACATTCAATTCAACGAAACAGAGAATGGCATAATACAGGTAATTAATCATGAGCCGAAGGCATTAAGCAGGGCTTATGCAAAAATTACAATTTACAATATCGACGGGTCTGTTGCAGCCGAAAAGAGTTATGGTGTAAATGCCTCTGCCTGTTCGGTAAATAAAATAAGCGACATTGAATGGCCTTCGAACTTATCTCCGGTTCATTTTATAAAACTCGAACTTCGAGACTCTGACGGGAAACTGATCTCAGACAATTTTTACTGGCGGGGGATCTCTTCAAAACCAAACGACCTCACCGCTCTTGAATCAATGCCTGTCGTAAAACTCGCAACGAAAGCCTCTACCCGTACAAAAGACGGAAAAATATTCATCGATGTTATTTTACGCAACCCGAATAAAAACATCGCTTTAATGACCCACTTGCAATTGCATCGAGGGAAAACCGGGAAACGTGTACTTCCAGTATATTACAGCGACAATTACATTTCTTTAGCACCGAAAGAAGAGAGAAAAATAACAATCGAAGCAGATATTGCTAATCTCAAAGGAGAAAAGCCGCTCGTTTTGGTCGACGGATGGAATATCAAAGTATCCTCATCGACTTATATCGCCCCGAATAAAAATGCAGAAGTAAATAGTTGGCCTAAATCAGAGTTTACATTCACTGCTCCAAAATTAGAACCGTCCGATGAAATCCGCATCAATTGTTCCGGATATAACAGAGACGGATTTTCTAAAGATCCGGGCTTTCTTGAAGGAGCTTTAGGATATTGTACTGAAGATGTCGATGTAAGTGCACCTATGTCAGGACCTGAAGCAATATACAAGACGGTTCGCTGGGGATCTTGTTCCTATCCGAATTTGATGAAGAATCCAAATGAAATTTACACGGTCAGACTACACTTTGCAGAGTTGGATAAAAATACGCCTCCGGGAAAACGTCGCTTCAACGTATTGATCAACGGCAAAACCGTATTGACAAATTTAGATGTTATTAAAGAAGCCGGAAGTAAATTTAAAGCTCTCGTTAAAGAAATTAAAGGAATTGTTCCCGATAAAGATCAAAAAATCACAATTGAATTGAAAGATATAAAATCAGGAGCTCCACAAATTTGTGGCTACGAAATATTCCCTGAATAAAAAATTTCAGAGACTGAGTGTTTAATTGTGCGCGGACAGTTTTTGATAATAGTTTTCAAAGGCATTCTTCTGTCCCGATAAAAGTGTAGCGTAGACGTGCAGGAACGAGTGAACATACCGGAAAAGACTCGAAAAATCCGGATATAGAACTTTTACCGGTCTCTAAAAATAAACAGGTTGCTTTAATATTCTTACCTAAAGCAGCCTGTTTCATGTCCTATAGTTATCATCTTTTTTAGTCACCCTCCATTAAGCTCCTCTCAAGAGGAAAATGTTCTAAAAATACAGCAACATGTAAATTTTATATTTTCTAAGAGCCTGTCTAAATTTTCCAATTAGAAAATATTATCAGGTCATTTTTGCGCTTTCTTCCGGTCTATTTTCCCGTTTTCCCTCGTCAGATAGCCCGCTATCATCCTCATAAAAACAGAAAAATATCCTCGTAAGAAACTCTCAAATCTGACCCGAGCAAAATTTAGACAAGCTCTAAGAAAGACAAAAGGATATACAAAAAAATAAATTAAATAGGCAAAACTAATCGCTAAATCTGTATTTTTGCAAAATATCGAAACAGCATAATTAAACATAACATATAAATGGGAAAAGAAAAAATAATATTGACCGCAGATCGCCCGACCGGGAAATTACACATCGGACATTATGTTGGGTCGTTGAAACGAAGAGTAGAGCTGCAAAATTCAAACTTATACGACAAAATATTTATTATGATTGCCGATGCTCAGGCTCTTACCGATAATGCAGAAAACCCTGAAAAAGTCCGTCAGAATATAATAGAGGTAGCTTTAGATTACTTAGCATGCGGAATCGATCCGACAAAATCGACCATATTCATCCAATCCCAAATACCGGAACTTTGCGAACTGGCTTTTTACTACATGAATCTGGTAACGGTCTCCCGACTGCAAAGGAATCCTACTGTAAAAACAGAAATACAGATGCGAAATTTTGCGACCTCGATTCCTGTGGGATTTTTCACCTATCCCATCAGCCAAGCATCTGATATCACAGCTTTCAAAGCGACAACAGTTCCTGTCGGAGAAGACCAAGAACCGATGTTGGAACAAACAAGAGAAATAGTCCGGAAATTCAATGCCGTTTATGGAGAAACCTTGATTGAACCGGAAATTTTATTGCCGGATAACTCTGCCTGTCTGAGACTTCCGGGAACAGACGGGAAAGCCAAAATGAGCAAATCATTGAACAATTGCATATATTTATCGGAATCTGCAGACGACTTACAAAAAAAAATAATGAGTATGTTTACCGATCCCGGACATTTACGTGTACAAGATCCAGGGAAAATTGAAGGGAATACAGTATTTACTTATCTCGACGCATTCTGCAAACCCGAACATTTTGAGAAATACCTGCCAGACTATCCTAACCTTGACGAATTAAAAGCTCACTATCAAAGAGGGGGATTGGGAGATGTTAAAGTTAAAAGATTTTTGAATGCAATCATGCAAGAAGAATTAGAACCGATACGTTCAAGACGAAAAGAGTTCGAAAAAGATATTCCAGCAATTTATAATATATTGAAAAAAGGAAGCGAAGTAGCAAGAGAAGCGGCAGCCGATACACTTTCTGATGTTCGCAAAGCAATGAAGATCAATTATTTCGATGACGATGAACTAATTGCAGAACAATCGAAAAAATTTGGGCAACAATAACCCTACCACCTATTATATAATAATCTCAAAAAATCATAACCCTCGAAAAGTTGAAAACAAGAACTTTCGAGGGTTATTTATGCCTTCAAACTGACGTTTTCACTCATCTAAATTTGTCTATAATATAGCTAAGTTAACCTTATTATACCATAAAATCATGAATACGCATTTTTTTAAAGGACTTTTTACATCTTTGCTTTTATCTCTCAATTTTGTAATTTATGCCTCAAACTCAAACATAGAATGGATGAATGGATACATAATTACACACAATAACGACACTATACATGGAATACTCGGCTATAGAAATGGAGATGGAGATTGGAGAGAATGTTTATTTAAAAATAGTCCACAATCGGAAATCATAACCTACATACCTGAAGAAATTATCTCTTACGGTTATGAAAAAGGGTTGACATACATATCAAAAGAAATAGATATTCCTCATTTCAAAAAATATGTTTTTATAGAAACATTATTGACCGGAAATATAAATTTATACTATTTGAAAATAGGAGTCTGCCCTGAATATCCTGACGGAAAATCTTCTTTTATAACAGAAGTTCCTTCAGGAAAAATGATTGAACTAAAAGAGGACAAAAATCTAAAGACCGAAAATATTACACGACAACAAAACAGAGCAAAATTAAATTTTCTTTTTGCTGAATATCCAGAACTTAAGCCACAAATCGATAATACCAGAATTGATAGAAAAAGCTTAATCGAACTATTCAGTAATTTTCATAAAATTATATGTTCCGACTTCTCCTGTGTATCATATAAAGAGAGAAATTCTCCTCGAAGATGGTGGATCTCCCCTCAGGCAGGGGCTGTAATAAATCATTATAATGATCTCAACGGTTGGCATCCGGGATTTGCCATCGGCTCATTTGTAGCGACAAATTTAAGTAAATTCTCCGATCGCTTTGTTTTCAATATCGGATTAGAGCTAAACACGTCTCCTGATTATTTATATTGGACAGAATTCCCTTCAACCCAAAAAGGATGGTCCTATACCCTCACAAACTACTATACAATAGAAAGTCGTGTAATGAATGGAACTGCCAGGCCATTTTTTGAAATCGGAGTACATCACGGATATCTCATTGCACAACAATACAAAGCAGATAACGCAATCAATGTTTATAACTGGGGAATTATAGCCGGCATAGGAATGTACTTACATTTGAAAAAATGTGAACTGCCTATCCGAATACGGTACTGTTATGGGAACAAAGTAGATATGGCAACTTTGACAATAGGCTATACATTCAAGCTAAAATAGAATGCTCTGATTATCTCAAGTTTTATTAAGAACCCACCTAAATTTTACTCAGGCCTAACTAAAGAATGTTTTTTCGTTTTACGACAAAACATCCTCGAAAGAAAATCTTAAAACTGACTCGAGTAAAATTTAGACAACAAGCCCTAAGAAAAAGTACCTTTTTTCTTTTTATTTATAATTATTCTAAATAACTTTGTGAAATAAAAATTTAAAGTTATGGGACATTGTCATGACCATATCCATCACGCACCTCATGTAGAAAATATAAATCGAGCATTTATATGGGGAATCGGTTTGAACCTTGCATTCGTTATTGTAGAAGCCGGGGCAGGATTATATCTGAACTCCCTTGCATTATTATCTGACGCAGGACATAACTTAAGCGATGTAGTCAGTCTCATATTGGCATTATTGGCTTTTCGCCTTATGAAGGTAAAGGCTTCGGTAAACTATACATACGGATATAAAAAAAGTACAATTCTGGTATCTTTGCTAAATGCGATCATTTTATTAGTTGCCGTAGGAGTAATATTTTCTGAAAGTATAGAAAAGCTAAAAAATCCACAGCCTATCGAAGGTGATGCCATTGCCTGGGTCGCCGGAATCGGGATTTTAATCAATGCTTTTACAGCCTGGCTTTTTTTTAAAGATCGTAAACACGATCTTAACATTAAAGGTGCTTACCTGCACATGGCAGCCGATACTCTTGTTTCGGTCGGAGTATTGATTTCTGGTATAATCATACAATACACAGATTGGTACATGATAGACCCTATTATTGGACTGATCGTTGCTATCGTCATTTTAATATCAACATGGAATCTACTCCACGACAGCCTACGCCTATCTTTAGACGGAGTGCCTGTTGGAATTAATCCCGATAAAATCAGGACATTACTATTGGAAGACAATAGAGTAAAAGAAATACACCATCTTCATATATGGGCAATCAGTACGACTCAAACGGCTTTAACGGCTCATATTGTTATAGACTCGTTCGCTGACAGTCAAAACTTGAAATGCCATTTGAAAGAAATACTGAGAAAAGCAAACATTCAACACGTCACATTAGAAATGGAGCTTCCCGGAGAACATTGCGACGGGAATTGCTGTTAATTACAAGATATGAATATTTTCAAGAAATTAAAAACAACCCATAAAACCCAATCAGGAGCTCTGGATTTACTTAAATATATCGGTCCGGGATTGCTTGTTACTGTCGGGTTTATAGATCCCGGGAATTGGGCTACAAATTTAGCTGCCGGATCTTCATTTGGCTACGCATTACTATGGGTAGTAACATTCTCTTCCATTATGTTGATTATCATCCAACATAACGTCGCTCATTTGGGAATCGTTACGGGATTATGCCTTGCAGAGGCCACCAACAAATATATTCGCAAAACAGTCTCCCGACCAATATTAGGTTCTGCGATATTAGCAAGCATATCTACCTCGCTTGCCGAAATACTCGGAGGAGCAATCGCTTTAGAAATGTTATTCGATATTCCGATAAAAGCAGGAGCTGTCATCATAACAATTGCTTGTATTATTATGCTGTTCAGTAATACATACAGTAAAATCGAACGGTGGATTATCATGTTTGTCTCAATAATAGGCCTTTCTTTTCTCTATGAACTGACATTGATAGATGTAGAGTGGACAAACACCGCAAAAAGCTGGGTAACACCATCTTTCCCGGACAATTCATTATTGATTATAATGAGTGTACTCGGAGCTGTAGTTATGCCGCATAATCTTTTCCTTCATTCCGAAGTCATTCAAAGCCGAGAATGGAATTTAGAGAATGAAAACGTAATAAAGAAGCAATTAAAATATGAATTCTACGACACGCTACTCTCTATGGGAATAGGTTGGGCTATTAACTCTGCAATGATCATCCTTGCCGCAGCAACTTTTTATAAACAAGGAGTCGTTGTGGACGAACTTAGTCAGGCGGCCAATTTACTTACCCCCCTCGTCGGAAACAATGCAGGAGTCATATTTGCAATTGCCCTATTATTTGCAGGAATTTCATCGACCATTACATCGGGAATTGCAGGGGCTTCTATTTTCGCGGGTTTTTTCAACGAGGCTTATAGTCCGAAAGACATTCATACGAAAATAGGAACATTACTCTCTTTTATTCCGGCTTTATTGCTCATCTTTTTCATCAAAGATCCGTTTCAAGGGCTTATCATATCCCAAATGCTGTTGAGCGTACAACTTCCTATTACAGTATTCACACAAATTTATCTGACTTCCTCTAAAAAAGTAATGGGTAAACACGTCAACAAAAAATCGACGACAATCATCCTTTTATCTTTAGGGACATTAGTTACGATTTTGAATATAGCGTTATTAATAAGCCTATTTTAAAATTTTGGACAAACGTTTTTTGAGAGTTTTTTTTGAAAAAATTTTCTTCCTGATAAAAAACGAATGGGTTAAAGACATGTAAGAACGTGAAAACAGTCCGGAAGAAAACGCCAAAATGACCTGATAATATTTTTTGTCGGAAAATTCAGACAAGATTTTGGCAGAGCTATCATAATTTGTAGGTATAGAAAGACCTTATTTTCATAAGTTCAGGGGATTGATGCAGGAGGATATATCTTATTACTTTGCCAAAAACAAATAATTTATAATTATGATAGGTATATTTTTCGGCAGTACAACAGGAACAACAGAGTCCGTAGCCAACCAAATTGCACAAGAATTAGGAATATCCTCTACAGATATTCACAATGTATCCGAAACCCCAGTAGAAGCGACAGACAAATACGATTGTTTGTTATTAGGCTCATCGACATGGGGGTGTGGAGAATTACAAGACGATTGGTATGATTTCATAAAATCATTAAAAAGTCAGAATTTGAATGGGAAAAAAGTCGGTATATTCGGATGTGGAGACGGTGAATCATATCCCGACACATTTTGTGACGCAGTAGGATTAATTTATGATGAATTATCTGAAAGCGGTTGTAACTTTATCGGTAGTTTCGAACCCAAAGACTATGCCGTAACGGATTCTTTAATTTGCAGAAACGGAAAATTTGTAGGTCTGGCAATCGATGATTGTAATGAAAGTTCACAAAAAGTATCAGAACGCATACACGAATGGTGTAACTTAATCAAAAAAGAAATTGAATGAGTGTAGAAGATTATAACCGCTTTGACTCTATAAAAGTATTTCTTCACCAGATTTATGAATTTAAGAAAGGAGTCCGTAATCTGGTTCTCTGTACGATGTGCAAATCTTGCGCCGATCTTGTCACAGAACGATTAAGGGAGCAGAAAATCGAGTATTTGATTCAAGAAGTCGTACAAAATAAAGTCAATTTATATTTCGGAAAACGTTCTTGTCTGGAAACCGTACGGACATTCATCGATAAACCGTTAAATAAACTTTCTCCAGAAGAAGATTTTATATTAGGGGCAATGTTAGGCTATGATATTACAATGCAGTGTGAACGATTCTGTAAAAAAAAGACAATAACACGAACTGCCATAGCATAATAAAATAAAAAGAGATCGCCTGAAAAATTTTCAGGCGATCTCTTTTTATTTAGAAATCTAAAATTAAAAATCCGTTACATTTTTCCGATTAGCAAATACTCGGTCAAATTCTTCTTTAGAACCGACAACCAACTTGTCAAATTCACGCTGACCAGTACCGGCAGGAATCAGATGTCCGCAAATTACATTTTCCTTCATTCCTTCAAGTTTATCTACTTTACCGTTAATCGCAGCTTCGTTCAACACTTTTGTAGTTTCTTGGAACGAAGCAGCCGACATAAAGCTAGAAGTCTGAAGAGCCGCACGAGTAATACCTTGCAAAATTTGTTCAGAAGTAGCAGGCACAGCATCGCGAACTTCTACCAAATGTAAATCGCGACGTTTCAATGCAGAGTTTTCATCTCTCAATTTACGAGCAGTCACAATCTGTCCCGGTTTCATTGTCTGAGAATCTCCGGCATCGATAACCACTTTTTTACCCCAGATACGATCATTTTCCTCCATAAATTCGTGCTTATCGATAATCTGTTGTTCCAAGAAACGAGTATCACCCGGATCTATTACCATTACCTTACGCATCATTTGGCGAACGATAACCTCAAAGTGTTTATCATTGATTTTCACACCTTGCAAACGATACACATCCTGAACCTCATTAACGATATATTCCTGAACAGCGGTCGGACCCTTAATCGCTAAAATATCAGAAGGAGTAATAGCACCGTCCGAAAGCGGAGTCCCAGCCCGTACATAATCGTTCTCCTGTACCAATATTTGTTTTGACAAAGGAACTAAATATTTCTTGACCTGTCCGGTTTTAGAAGTTACAGAAATTTCACGATTACCGCGTTTCACTTTACCAAAATTGATTTCTCCATCGATTTCAGAAACGACAGCAGGGTTAGAAGGATTACGCGCTTCGAACAACTCGGTAACACGAGGAAGACCTCCGGTAATATCACCAGCTTTTCCTACAGCACGCGGTATCTTTACAAACACATCTCCTGATTTTATTTTCTGACCTTCATCAACCATAAGGTGAGCTCCCATAGGCAATGAATAGGAGCGAATCACATCTCCTTTTTCATCCAAAATAAGAGCCGATGGAACTCGGGTTCTATCCTTAGATTCTATAATGATCTTTTCTCGGAGACCTGTTTGCTCGTCCGATTCGACTTTATAAGTCACCCCTTCAATTACATTATCGAACTTAACCTTACCGGTAGCTTCTGAAACGATAACGGCATTAAACGGATCCCATTCGCAAACGACATCTCCTTTTTTAAGAGTATCCCCACTATTAAAGTAAAGCTTAGAACCGTAAGGAATATTAGTTGTCGTCAATACGATTTTCGTATTCGGATCGATGATACGCATTTCAGCCAAACGACCTACGACAATCATCACTTTCTTTCCGGTTTCGTCAATACTATCTACGGTACGAAGTTCATCTATTTCAAGAATACCGTCATAACGTGAAGTGACATTCGATACAGCTGCAATATTAGAAGCAATACCACCCACATGGAATGTACGCAATGTCAACTGAGTTCCCGGTTCTCCGATAGACTGAGCTGCTATAACACCGACAGCTTCACCTTTTTGAACCAAACGGTTTGTAGCCAAATTACGTCCGTAACATTTAGCACAAACTCCCTTCTTCGATTCACAAGTCAATACCGAACGAATTTCTACACGTTCAATCGGTGAATCACTTATTTTCTTAGCAATATCTTCAGTTATTTCTTCACCGGCATGAACCAAAACCTCTCCGGTTAACGGGTGCTGAATATCATGTACAGAAACACGTCCTAAAATACGTTCTTCCAAAGAAGCGACTGTTTCTTCATTATTTTTCAACTCAGTACATACAAGACCTCTTAACGTACCGCAATCCTCTTCATGGATAATCACGTCATGGGCTACATCGACCAAACGACGGGTCAAGTATCCGGCATCTGCTGTTTTCAAAGCTGTATCGGCAAGACCTTTACGAGCACCGTGAGTAGAAATAAAATATTCCAATACAGACAATCCCTCCTTAAAGTTCGCCAAAATAGGGTTCTCAATAATCTGTCCGCCTTCTGCCCCCGATTTTTGAGGTTTTGCCATCAAACCACGCATACCGGAAAGCTGACGAATTTGTTCTTTAGAACCACGAGCTCCAGAATCCAACATCATGAATACAGAGTTAAATCCCTGATTATCATTTGTCAATTGTTTCATCAGAATATCCGACAATTTTGAATTGACATGAGTCCATGTATCGATAATCTGATTATATCGTTCATTATAAGTAATGAAACCCATGTTATAATTCGCCATGATCTGCTCTACGTTAGCATATCCTTCATTAACCAAGGCTTCCTTTTCAGGCGGAATAATCACATCGGCAAGGTTAAAGGACAAACCTCCCTTGAAAGCCATCTGATATCCTAAATTCTTAATATCATCAAGGAATTGAGCCGCACGAACAACTCCGCAAACTTTAATTACTTTACCGATAATACCACGTAAAGATTTCTTTGTCAGAATTTCATTAATATACCCGACTTCTACAGGAACTTTCTCATTTACCAAAACCCGACCCACAGAAGTCTCACGAAGTATATCTACAATATTTCCGTTTTCATCCAAATCCTTTACTACGACTTTTACAGGAGCATGAAGGGAAACTTTTCCTTCATTATACGCTATCTCGGCCTCTTCCGGTCCATAAAATACCAATCCTTCACCCAAAGAACCCGGGCGAAGTTTTGTAATATAATACAACCCGAGCACCATATCCTGAGACGGCACTGTAATAGGAGCTCCATTTGCAGGATTAAGAATATTATGAGCACCTAACATTAACATTTGAGCCTCCAGAATAGCTTCATTTCCCAGAGGTAAATGAACTGCCATCTGGTCACCGTCAAAGTCGGCGTTAAATGCCGTACATGCCAACGGATGCAATTGAATTGCCTTTCCCTCGATCATTTTCGGCTGGAAAGCCTGAATACCTAAACGGTGCAGTGTCGGGGCACGGTTCAGCAATACAGGGTGACCTTTCATCACATGTTCCAAAATATCCCATACTACAGGTTCTTTTCGGTCAACGATTTTCTTGGCAGATTTAACGGTCTTGACAATACCACGTTCAATCAGTTTTCGAATAACAAACGGTTTGTAAAGTTCCGCAGCCATATCCTTCGGAAGACCGCACTCGTGCATTTTCAATTCTGGTCCGACGACAATTACCGAACGTGCAGAATAATCGACACGTTTTCCCAACAAATTCTGACGGAAACGCCCTTGCTTTCCTTTTAAACTGTCAGAAAGAGATTTCAACGGACGATTGGCATCGGTTTTTACAGCACTCGACTTACGGGAATTATCCAATAAAGAGTCTACAGCCTCCTGAAGCATACGCTTTTCATTTCGTAAAATCACTTCGGGAGCTTTAATCTCCATCAAACGTTTCAAACGATTGTTACGGATGATCACACGACGATAAAGATCATTCAAATCAGACGTTGCAAAACGTCCGCCGTCCAAAGGAACAAGAGGACGCAGTTCCGGCGGAATAACCGGAACGACTTTCAGAATCATCCATTCAGGACGATTTCGCTGTTTTGAAGCCCGGAAAGACTCCACAACTTGAAGACGTTTCAATGCTTCGTTTTTACGCTGTTGAGAACCATCTGTGCTGGCACGATGACGCAATTCATACGAAAGCTCGTCCAAGTCCAGACGTGCCAAAAGATCATAGATAGCTTCAGCTCCCATTTTCGCAATAAACTTATTGGTATCTGTATCATCCAACATCTGATTTTCTTTAGGTAGAGAATCCAGAATATCCAAATATTCTTCTTCCGAAAGCAAATCATACACGGCCAAATCGTCTTTTACTCCCGGTTGTATCACAACATACCGTTCATAATATATAATTGCATCCAACTTTTTAGTCGGCAACCCAAGCAAATATCCGATCTTATTGGGTAAAGAGCGGAAATACCAAATATGAGCGACAGGAACGACCAATTGAATATGTCCCATACGCTCACGACGTACTTTCTTTTCCGTAACTTCTACACCGCAACGATCACAAACAATGCCCTTGTAACGTATGCGTTTATACTTCCCGCAATGACATTCATAATCTTTTACCGGTCCGAATATACGTTCACAGAACAAACCGTCCCGCTCAGGTTTATATGTACGGTAATTGATGGTTTCTGGTTTCAGGACTTCACCGCTCGACCCTTCAAGAATTTCTTCCGGAGAAGCCAAACCTATGGAAATCTTCGAAAAGTTACTCTTTATCTTGTTCTCTTTTCTAAAAGCCATATATTTAATTTATAAAGCGTTATCAGAATTGAAGCGCCTCCGTTCTTTACAGACGGAGGATCGCTGCTTCTATTTTATTATTCTAAAGTGATACTAAGACCAAGACCTCTCAATTCATGTAGCAATACATTGAGAGACTCAGGAATACCCGGATTCGGCATCGGTTCGCCCTTAACAATAGCTTCATAGGCTTTAGACCGACCTACCACATCGTCAGATTTAATAGTCAGAATTTCCTGAAGTATATGAGCAGCACCGAATGCTTCCAATGCCCAAACCTCCATTTCTCCAAAACGCTGACCTCCGAACTGTGCCTTACCGCCCAATGGCTGTTGAGTAATCAAAGAGTACGGACCTATAGAGCGGGCATGCATCTTATCTTCAACCATATGACCAAGCTTCAGCATATATATTACACCTACTGTCGCCGGTTGGTCAAAACGTTCTCCGGTATGACCATCATACAAATAAGATTTTCCATAGCGAGGCAATCCGGCTTTATCCGTCCACTCATTCAAGTCATCAAGACTTGCACCATCAAAAATCGGAGTTGCGAATTTCTCGCCCAATTTTACACCAGCCCATCCTAAAACAGTCTCAAAAATCTGACCTAAGTTCATACGAGAAGGCACACCCAGAGGGTTCAATACGATATCCACCGGAGTTCCGTCTTCGAGGAACGGCATATCTTCCTGACGTACAACACGAGACACAATACCTTTGTTACCGTGACGTCCGGCCATCTTATCCCCTACACTAATCTTACGTTTCTTCGCAATATAAACTTTTGCCAACTGAACAATACCTGAAGGAAGTTCATCTCCGATAGAAATATCAAATTTACGACGGCGTAATTCAGCATCGATTTCTTTATATTTCTTCAGGTAATTCATAATAGTTGCACGGATCAGATCATTTTTAGCCGGATCTGTAGTCCATTTACTAACTTGGATCGATGTATAATCTATCTCAGACAATGCTTTCTGAGAAAATTTAGCACCTTTTGCGATAACCTCGGTTCCTAAATAATCTTTCACACCTTGTGAAGTCTTACCGTTAGTAAGAACCATCAATTTTTCGATCAATAAATCTTTAAGAGCCGCCTGCTTTACTTCATACTCTTCATCAAGTTTAGGCAAGATAGCTTTATCACTCAATTTAGATTTACGTTTCTTGATGGCACGAGAGAAAAGATTAGTTCCGATTACCACACCCTTTAAAGAAGGTGTAGCTTTCAATGATGCATCTTTCACATCTCCGGCTTTATCTCCGAATATCGCACGTAAAAGTTTTTCTTCTGGTGAAGGATCAGATTCACCTTTAGGTGTAATCTTACCAATCATTATATCTCCAGGACCGACATGAGCTCCGATACGGATAATACCGCGCTCATCCAAATCCTTAGTGGCATCTTCACTTACGTTCGGAATGTCCGAAGTAAGCTCTTCCATACCTCGTTTCGTTTCACGGACTTCAAGAGAATATTCATCGACGTGTACCGATGTCAATATATCCTCACGAACAACACGTTCGTTCAACACTATAGCATCCTCATAATTATATCCTTTCCACGGCATGAAAGCCACTTTCAAATTCTTACCCAAAGCCAATTCCCCGTTTTCGGTAGAATATCCTTCTGTAAGAATCTGACCGGCAACCACACGATCTCCCTTATGACAAATCGGACGCAAATCGACAGTTGTACTCTGATTTGTCTTACGGAACTTCGGTATTGTATATTCTTTAACCGCATCTTCGAAACTAACGAATTCCTCGTCTTCAGTACGATCATAACGAATACGTATCGTAGTAGCATCGACAAATTCGATCACCCCTGCTCCTTCAGCTGTAATCTGCGTACGAGAGTCACGTATCAATTGACCTTCAAGACCTGTACCTACGATAGGAGCCTCTGTACGAAGCAAAGGTACGGCTTGACGCATCATGTTAGATCCCATCAATGCACGGTTAGCATCATCATGTTCAAGGAACGGAATCAAAGATGCGGCAATAGAAGCAATCTGTGTAGGAGAAACGTCCATCAACGAAACTTCTTCCGGAGCTACCACAGGGAAATCCGCATTCAAACGGGCTTTTACACGTGAACGAACAAATTTTCCGTCATCATCCAAAGGCGCATTACCTTGTGCAATAATATGTCCTTCTTCCACTTCAGCCGTCAAATAGACAATACCGTTATCGGACAAATCCACTTTCCCGTTTTCTACCTTACGATAAGGAGTTTCGATAAATCCGAGATCATTGATCTTTGCATATACGCAAAGAGAAGAGATAAGACCGATATTAGGACCTTCTGGAGTTTCAATAGGACAAAGACGTCCATAATGAGTATAGTGAACGTCACGAACCTCGAAACCGGCACGCTCACGAGACAAACCGCCCGGACCTAAAGCCGACATACGACGTTTATGGGTCATTTCGGCCAGCGGGTTGGTTTGGTCCATAAACTGTGATAATGCATTCGTCCCGAAGAATGTATTAATTACCGAAGAAATTGTCTTGGCATTAATCAAATCTATCGGAGTAAATACTTCATTATCCCGTACATTCATCCGTTCACGGATCGTACGTGACATACGAGCTAAACCGACACCGAACTGGTTATAAAGCTGTTCTCCGACAGTACGTACACGACGATTGCTCAAATGGTCGATGTCGTCTACATCGGTTTTCGAATTTATCAGTTCTATCAGATACTTGATAATTTCGATAATATCTTCCTTTGTCAATACTTTTACGTCAGGAGGAGTAGAAAGGTTCAATTTTTTATTGATCCGATAACGTCCCACCTCTCCCAAATCATATCTCTTCTCAGAGAAAAACAGATTTGTAATCACTTCGCGTGCACTCGCATCATCTGCAGGTTCTGCATTGCGAAGCTGACGATATATATATAATACAGCCTCTTTCTCAGAATTACTGGAGTCTTTCTGAAGAGTATTGTAAATAATCGAATAATCAGACAGATTCCGTTCTTCCTTGTGCAACAATATATTTTGAACACCAGATTCGAGAATCTCTTCTATGTGACTCTCTTCGAGAACGGTCTCACGATCTATAACAACTTCATTACGTTCAATAGACACCACCTCACCGGTATCTTCATCCACAAAGTCTTCGACCCATGTCTTCAATACGCGGGCAGCCAAACGACGCCCCAAAGCTTTCTTCAGATTGGTCTTATTAACCTTTATTTCTTCTGCCAAACCGAAAATCTCAAGGATATCTTTATCGCTCTCGAAACCGATTGCACGCAATAAAGTAGTTACGGGCAATTTTTTCTTCCGGTCGATATAAGCATACATCACATTATTGATATCGGTTGCAAATTCGATCCAAGAACCTTTAAAAGGAATGATTCTGGCCGAATACAATTTGGTTCCGTTCGCATGCGTACTTTGTCCGAAAAACACACCGGGAGACCGATGCAACTGAGACACGACAACACGTTCGGCTCCATTAATAACAAATGTGCCTTTAGCAGTCATGTACGGAATAGGGCCCAAATACACATCCTGTATCACGGTATCGAAATCTTCGTGATCGGGATCTGTACAATATAACTTCAGTTTTGCCTTTAAAGGCACACTGTAAGTCAACCCTCTCTCTATACACTCATCTATTGTATATCTAGGCGGATCAATATAATAATCCAAAAATTCGAGGACAAAATTGTTACGGGTATCTGCGATAGGAAAGTTCTCTGCAAATACCTTATACAATCCCTCATTTTTTCGTTTTTCGGGGGGTGTATCAAGTTGAAGAAAGTCTTGAAATGACTTCAATTGAACTTCAAGAAAATCCGGATATTGTAGCGGACTCTTAATTGAAGCAAAATTTACCCGTTGTTTACCAATATTTGAAGACATTTATTAAATGGAATTAATTGAACTTAATTTAAAATATATACACAAAAAGGTAAAGAGGCCTCTCACTGAGGACTCTTTACCAAAGTACCTGAGTATCAGGAAATACTATTTAAGTTCAACTTCAGCTCCAGCTTCTTCTAATTGTTTTTTCAATGCTTCAGCTTCGGCTTTAGCCAAACCTTCTTTCAAGTTGCTAGGAGCACCGTCAACCAGATCTTTAGCTTCTTTCAAACCAAGACCGGTCAATTCTTTTACTAATTTAACAATAGCCAACTTGTTAGCACCAGCGGCTTTCAAAACAACATCAAAAGATGTCTTTTCTTCAGCAGCTGCACCAGCAGCGGCAGGAGCAGCAACAGCAACAGCTGCAGCAGCAGGTTCAATACCGTACTCGTCTTTCAAAATTTGAGCAAGTTCGTTTACTTCTTTTACGGTCAGGTTTACTAATTGTTCTGCAAAAGCTTTCAAATCTGCCATTTTTGTATGATTTAATTTGTTATTTTTACTAATTTATTTTCTAAAAAATTATCTTTCTGATAGAGTTTGCAATACTCCATGTATTGTAGAACCGCTTGATTGAAGTGCCGATACAACGTTCTTCGCAGGCGATTGTAACAGAGCGATAACATCAGCGATAAGTTCATTTTTACTCTTAATAGCAACTAATGCATCAAGTTGATCAGCTCCATAGAAGCTTTCTTCAACATAAGCAGCTTTGAAACCAAGAAGATCAGAGTTTTTCTTAAACTCCTTGATCAATTTTGCAGGAGCATTACCTGTATTAGAGAACATTATGGTCGTAGAGCCTTTCAAACAGTCGTAAAGCGGGCTATAATCTGTTTCAAGACTTTCCATCGCCTTATGCAACAACGCATTTTTTACGACCAGCATTTTGATATCATTCTTAAAACATTCACGTCTCAATGCACTAGTCTTTTCTGCATTCAGAGCGGATGTTTCCGTCAGATAAAAATGACTGTATTCCTTGAGTGTGGCTGCGATCTGTTCTATTACTGTGCTTTTATCTTCCTTTTTCATAATTCAATTTTTTAAATCTCATCAATTGATTTCGGATCGATCTTAATACCCGGACTCATTGTACTTGAAAGATAAACACTCTTAACATATGTGCCTTTAGCAGCTGTCGGTTTCAATTTTATCAAAGCTGAAATAAACTCTCTCGCATTGTCACGAATTTGCTCGGCAGAGAAAGAAACTTTTCCTACAGAAGCATGCACAATACCGTTCTTATCTACTTTGAAATCAATCTTACCTTGTTTTACCTCTTTAACCGCTTTTCCGATTTCATTGGTAACAGTTCCGCTCTTAGGGTTAGGCATCAAGCCCTTCGGGCCCAGGATACGACCGATACGGCCAACCAGACCCATCATGTCAGGGGTCGCAACGCAGACATCAAAGCCGAACCAGTTTTCCTGCTGGATCTTGGCGATCATGTCCTCAGCGCCGACGAAATCGGCACCCGCAGCCTCGGCCTCCTTAGCCTTGTCGCCCTTGGCAATGACCAGCACGCGAATGGTGCGGCCAGTGCCGTGAGGCAGAACCACCGCGCCGCGAACCTGCTGGTCCGCGTGGCGGGGATCAACGCCCAGACGAACGGAGATCTCCACGGTCTCGTCAAACTTGGCCTTGCCGGTCTTCACAACCAGATCAGTAGCCTCTTCGGGATCGTACAGCTTCAGGGAATCGATCAGCTTTACGCTGTCGGTATACTTCTTACCATGCTTCATGTTATTCTTTCCTCCCATGTGGTATTAGCGGCACTACGTCCTCCCACATTGTCTCCGTTTACTCTTCCACGGTCACGCCCATGCTGCGGGCGGTGCCGGCCACCATGCTCATGGCAGCCTCGATGCTGGCGGCATTCAGGTCAGGCATCTTGGTGGTAGCGATCTCGCGGACTTGTTCCTTGGTCAGCTTGCCAACCTTGTCACGGTTGGGGCGGCCGCTGGCGGTCTCGATGTTCAAGGCCTTCTTAATCAGCACAGGAACAGGAGGGGTCTTGGTAATGAAAGTGAAGGTACGGTCGGAGTACACGGTGATCACCACGGGGATGATCAGACCCGCCTGCTTGGCGGTACGCTCGTTGAATTCCTTGCAGAAGCCAGGAATGTTCACACCGTGCTGACCCAGCGCGGGGCCGATAGGCGGCGCAGGATTCGCCTTGCCGGCCGGAACCTGCAGCTTGATATAGCCAGAAACTTTCTTTGCCATGGGAATGGCACCTCCTAAAAATGTGGTCATGGCGAAAGCGCGCTCAGGCGCTTTCTCCCACTCGCCCGCCCAAGGGGCGGACTGTTTGCTTCATCGCTTGCGCGATGGAAAAACCTTTTCGAAGGAGAATCCTTGGAGGGAAGAGGTCACTTTTCGACCTTCTCCACCTGATCCAAATCAACCTCAACAGGCATTTCACGGCCCAGGAACATCTGTACCTTGACCGTCAGCTTGCCGCGGACGGTATCAACGTCCTCAACAATGCCGCTGAAGTTCTCCAAGGGACCGGAGAGAATGCGCACTTCTTCGCCAATGGCAACGCCGAATTCCACACTCTTCGCCTCGGTGTTGAGCATCATCTCAACCTCGGCGTCCGTCAGCGGAACGGGCTTGCTGTCCGGGCCCACAAAGCCCGTCACGCCACGCGTGTTACGCACCACATACCAGCTCTCGCTGGTCTCGATCATATGCACCAGCACATAGCCAGGATAGACCTTGCGCTGCGTCTTTACGCGCTTGCCATTTTTGATTTCAACGACATCCTCCACAGGCACTCTGACGTCGAAGATCAGGTTCTGCATACCGTTGTTTTCAACGGATTTCTCCAGGGTGTCCTTGACTTTGTTCTCATACCCCGAGTAGGTATGTACCACATACCAGCAGGGCTCCTTACTCTTTTCGGTCATGCTTTATCTCCTAAATGTGAATGGATCACAGCACCAGCAGCTTTACCAGCGCCGATGCACCCATGTCGAGCAGGCCGATGATCAGTCCGAGGATGACCATGAAAACCAGCACGACAATCGAATAGGTCACAAGCTTCTTCTTGGTAGGCCACGTTACCTTCTTCAGTTCATACCACATGTTCTTGAAGGGCGTAGCGATACGCTTGGGGAGCTTGGCCCACCAGCCGATGAACTTATCCCACTTGGAAACAGGGGCCTTCTGCGCGGCGGCCTTTGTAGGCTTCGCGGCGACCGTCTTGTTCTCATCTGCCATTTTACTCACATCCTCACCGTAATGGTAGCGGTTACTTCGTCTCGCGATGAGCGGTGTGTTTCTTGCAGAAAGGGCAGTACTTCATAAGCTCAATGCGATCCGGGGTGTTCTTCTTATTCTTCATGTTGTTGTAGTTGCGCTGCTTGCACTCCGTGCAGGCAAGGCAAACCTTTGTACGAGCGGCATTTGCCACGCTGGACACCTCCTGCCTAATGCATTGTTGCTTCCCTGCTTTGAAAAACAGGGTTATCCCATCCCCCGGTGGCGCCGGGGGATGGGGAATTTTTCATTACTCGATAACCTTCGCCACAACGCCGGAACCAACCGTGCGGCCACCCTCGCGGATAGCGAAACGCAGGCCCTGCTCCAGAGCGATGGGGGTGATCAGGGTGATCTCCATGTCGATGTTATCGCCGGGCATCACCATTTCCACGCCATCGGGCAGCTTGATGTTGCCAGTCACGTCCGTGGTACGGAAGTAGAACTGGGGACGATAGCCATTGAAGAAGGGGGTATGACGGCCGCCTTCTTCCTTGGTCAGCACGTACACCTGGCCAATGAAGTGGGTGTGGGGATGAATGGTGCCGGGCTTCGCCAGAACCTGGCCGCGCTCGACCTCATTGCGCTGCACACCGCGCAGCAGCGCGCCGATGTTGTCGCCAGCCTCGGCCTGATCCAGCAGCTTGTGGAACATTTCCACGCCGGTCACAACCGTGCTGCGGGGCTTGTCCATCAGACCAACGATCTCGACGGTGTCGGACACCTTCACGGTGCCGCGCTCCACACGACCGGTGGCAACAGTACCACGGCCGGAGATGGAGAACACGTCCTCAACAGGCATCAGGAAGGGCTGATCGGTCGCACGCTGGGGAGTAGGAATGTACTCGTCCACCGCGTTCATCAGCTCCCAGATGCACTTGCACTCGGGGGCGTTGTCCACGTCGGTGCCGCCGTTCTGGATGTACTCCAGAGCCTTCAGCGCGGAGCCCTTGATGATCGGGATCTCGTCGCCGGGGAAATCGTAGCTGCTCAGCAGCTCACGGATCTCCATCTCAACCAGCTCCAGCAGCTCGGGGTCGTCCATCATGTCGGTCTTGTTCATGAACACGACAATGTAGGGCACGCCGACCTGACGGGCCAGCAGGATGTGCTCACGGGTCTGGGGCATGGGGCCGTCGGGCGCGGAAACCACCAGGATAGCACCGTCCATCTGGGCAGCGCCGGTGATCATGTTCTTCACATAGTCCGCGTGACCGGGGCAGTCCACGTGCGCATAGTGACGCTTCGCGGTTTCATACTCCACGTGAGCGGTGTTGATCGTGATGCCACGGGCCTTTTCTTCGGGGGCCTTGTCGATTTCGTCATAACGCATCGCCTGCGCTTCGCCCTTCTGGGCCAGCGTCATGGTGATGGCGGCGGTCAGCGTGGTCTTGCCGTGGTCAACGTGACCGATGGTGCCGATGTTGATATGCGGCTTGTTTCTTTCAAAATGCTCCTTAGCCATGGGAATTACCTCCTTGCTGTACGCGATACTGCGGGTTCTAACCGCTGTACTCAGGCGATTGATGCGGTGTTGGAGCGGGTGATGGGAATCGAACCCACGTAGCCAGCTTGGGAAGCTGGAACTCTACCATTGAGTTACACCCGCATGTCCGCATCAAGCCCTTGTAGACTTGTCAGACAATAGTTATTGTAGTCAATTCTTACAGTCTTGTCAAGAGGTGGACCATGGTTTTTTGCATTTTCCCATCATTTTCCGGGTGTAAAAGGTTCGAAATTTTCCCGAATCATGAAGCCCTGACCACGGCTGCACACGGGGCAGACCTTCGGCGCTTCCTTTCCGCAATGCAGATAACCGCAGCTGCGGCACATCCAGATGGTTTCCCCATCCTGCGCGAACAGCTTTCCCGTCTCCAACGCGTCAGCCATTCGCGTGAAGCGATCCGCATGAGACGCCTCAATAGCCGCGATCCGCTCAAAGGTATCCCCGATCGCCGCGAAGCCCTCCTCCCGGGCGGTGCGGGCAAAATCGGGATAAACAACGCGGCTTTCTTCCATTTCATTATGCGCCGCCATGCGCAGCTGCTCCGCCGCCGTTTTGCCCGTGTTCACCGGGAAGCCCGCGTCCATCAGGATGTTCAGTCCGTTCAGGGGCGTGAGCAGACGATAGAACACCTCCGCGTGGGTCTTTTCCTGCGCTGCCGTAAAGTCGAAGACCTCCCCTGCGACGTTCAGCCCTTGCTCACGTGCCTGTTCCGCAGCAAAGGTATAGCGATTGCGCGCCTGCGATTCTCCCGCAAAGGCCCGCATTAAGTTGATACGCGTTTTGCTTTCCTCAAAGACTACCATGCTCTTCTCCTCTCCGCCTCCCAAATCATGGGAGCGCCCTCTCAGTATCTCCCATGCTGCCCGAAAGCATACACCTTCCGCCGCAGGGCATAACATATAATACAAGTTTCCTCTCATTCTTTTGAAAATGTCAAAAATTTGAGAGGTGAAGCAGGAAACAGCGCACGTGTTAGAGAAGCTTACATCGCAAAGCGAATAAAACAACTTGTGTTGCAGGCATTCGTATTTACAAAAGTCAGGAGGGCTTTTTCCATGATAGCATTTGGTACTGGCGGCTGGCGTGCCATTATTGGCGATGATTTTACGCGGGAGAACGTGCAGCGGCTGACGCTGGCGGTGGCTCGCCGCATGAAGCGTGAGGAGAACGACGACCGCGGCTTCTGCATCGGCTACGACCGGCGCTTTCTGTCCCGCGAGGCCGCGCAATGGGCGGCGGAGATCATGGCGGCGGAGCATATTCACACGCTGCTGATCAACCGCGAGGCGCCCACGCCCCTGATTATGTTCACCGTGCAATATTATGGTCTGTATTACGGCATGGCGGTGACGGCCAGCCACAACCCGGCGCTGTACAACGGCATCAAGCTGTTCACCAAGGGCGGCCGGGACGCGGTGGAGTCCATCACCTCCGAGATTGCCGACGAGGCTAACGCCATTACGGCGGACGAGCTGCATCCCATCCCCTATCAGAAGGCGGTGGACGCGGGCCTCATCGAAGAGATGAATCCGCAGAACGAATATCTGGACAGCATTATTCGTGCGGTGAACATGGATGCGATTCGCTCCCGCAATCTGCGCATTATACTTGACCCCATGTATGGCGTGAGCCGCACCTGTTTGCAAACGATCCTGCTGACAGCTCGCTGCGACGTGGATGTGATCCACGAGCGGCACGACACGCTGTTCGGCGGTCGTCTGCCCGCACCAAATATGGAGACGCTGGGCGCGCTGAAGGCGGCTGTGCTGCAAAATCACGCGGACATCGGTATTGCGACGGACGGCGATGCGGACCGTCTGGGCATTATTGATGATAAGGGCCGGTTCATTCACCCGAACGAAATTCTGGTGCTGCTGTACGATTATCTGCTGGGCTACAAGCATTGGCACGGCTGCGCGGTGCGCAATCTGGCCACGACACACCTGCTGGATCGCGTGGCGGAGGCCTATGGTGAGAAGTGCTACGAGGTCCCAGTGGGCTTCAAGTGGATTTCCTCGGCGATGGACGAGCACAACGCGGTCATTGGCGGCGAGAGCAGCGGCGGTTTGACGGTACGTGGTCACATTCACGGCAAGGACGGCATTTATGCGGCGGCGCTGCTGGTGGAGATGCTGTCCGTGACGGGCAAAAAGCTGAGCGAACTGGTAGAGAGCATTTATGAGCGCTACGGTCATTGCTACATGGCGGAATATGACTGGCCCTTCGATCAGGAGATGAAGGAGCGTCTGCACAAGCTGATTATGATCGACAAGCAGCTGCCCGAGTTTCCCGAGAAGGTGGAGAGCGTCAGCTACATGGACGGCTGCAAGGTACGTTTTGCGGACGGCTGGATCATTGCCCGCTTCAGCGGCACCGAGCCTCGTCTGCGCATCTTCTGCGAGATGCCCACAAAGGAAAAAGCCCGCGATCTAGCCAATCTCATGGCCAGATACTTGGGACTTCCGGAAAAGGAGTAACGGAATATTGCGAGGGAGGGGACTTTTCTTACAGAAAAGTCCCCTCCCTCGCATACTTTCATGTCCCCTCCAGTTGTTCTTTTGTTGTCTTATTCTTGACAATTTTTACTGGGGCTGTTATCCTAGGCACGTATTGTATATAAAGTATACGCTTCAAGGATGAAGCGCATGATCTTTGGAGGAAACAGCAAAAATGAATTTAACGCAAAAGATTCTTGCGGAGCATCTGGTCAGCGGCCAACTGATTCCCGGCGAGGAGATTTCCATCCGCATTGACCAGACGCTGACGCAGGACTCCACCGGCACCATGGCCTATCTGCAATTCGAAGCCATGGGCGTTGACCGCGTGCGCACCCGCCGCTCGGTGGCCTATATCGACCACAACACCCTGCAAACGGGCTTTGAGAATGCGGACGATCATCAATATATTCAAACTGTCACCCGCAAGCACGGCATTTGGTGCTCCAAGCCCGGCAACGGCATCTGCCATCAGGTGCATTTGGAGC
>URAV01000019.1 GCA_900545915.1 uncultured Porphyromonadaceae bacterium | reverse complement strand
TGAAAACGGGAAAAAAGACCGAAAGAAAACGCAAAGATGACCTGATAATATTTTTTAATTGGAAAATTTAGACAGGTTCTTAGAACCTGTTTATATTATTTGAGATGTAGCAAGTATGATTTTTCAGTCATTTGAAAATCTTCATATTGCAACAGGGAAAAATCATATTAAAGAAATATTCTCATAAAAATTTAGACGACAGGCTCTTAAACAGTTTCTTGTTTTTTTATCTAAGAGTCTGTATAGATTTTTCTTTTATTTCGATTTCCTTCTTCAATAATTTTTCTTTCTCTTTTTTAAGAACGATCTTGTGTTTTGTTCTTTGTTCGTCTTCGTATTCTTTTACGAGACGTTCGTCTATAAATTTCCAGCCGCCGATGATCGATGATGCAATGCCGTTTCGTTCGATATAATCGTGGTAAAATACCAGATAAATATGAACAATGGCGAATAGGATAAACGCCCACATGAGAATATGATGTATATCTCTTACCGGATAAAATCCTCCCATAATGATTAGCAGTTTGCTGAAAAACGGAGCTAAAATACTGTCGGAATCTACATAGAACATTGCCAGTCCGGTAACAGACTGTATAATCATTATGAGAAATAGTCCGAAATAAGTAAACGCGGCGAGACTGTTGTGCCCGATATCGTAAACCGGTTTAGGAGATAGTAACAGAACGTCCACTTTAGTCGTTTCGAAAATTCCTCTCCATTGTTTTTTAGTCAAAGGTATGTAATTAGGCCACCGGGAAAATGTATTTCCGGCGAAGAACCAGTAAATGCGTACCAAAAAGTTGATTATAAAAATAAATGCGGCTATGAAATGTGTCAGCCGTACCCATCCGAACCAGTAATTAAATTCCGGTGCTGTCCCGTGCATTATCGCTGGAGGATCTCCTATAATGTAGCCGGTAATACATAGTATCGTAATGGCGAATGCGTTTACCCAATGAAAAATTCTGACGGGTAATTGCCATACATATACTTCTCTTAGGTGAGCTTTTTTACTGATCATGACTATCTGATTTATTATAGAGTGTCGAACTGGTGTACATGTTTTCCTTCTTCATCGTATAGATGTACGGCACAAGCCATACACGGATCAAAAGAATGAATGGTGCGTATGATTTCCAATGGAGCTGAAGCATCATGTACGGGAGTACCCAATAATGATTCTTCAAAAGAGGAGCGTTGTCCCTTTGTATCTCTTGGAGAGGCGTTCCATGTCGTCGGGACTACCATCTGATAGTTTTTTATTTGTTTATTTTCTATATTGACATAGTGTGCTAACGATCCGCGAGGTGCTTCTGCCAGTCCGATTCCTTGAGCTTTTTGAGGCCAAGTAGAAGGCTCCCAATATATATTGTTGAACATTCGGTAATCTCCCGATTTTATATTTTGCAGCAATTGAATATAGAAATCCTGCATCCAGTCTGCTAGTAGATTCGATTCCATAGCACGTGCCAGAGTTCGTCCTACTGTTGAATACATAGCTTCAAAGGGAACATTTAGTTGCTTTAAGCAGCGATCAGTCAATTCTTTATAATCGTCTCGACCGGAAGCATAACCGACAATCATACGAGCCAAAGGACCGGTTTCCATAGGTCGGTTCTTATAACGTGGGGTCTTTATCCAGCTATAAGGTTGAGAATTGTCCAGATATTGGTAGGGAGGGGTAGGACCGGTGTAATCCAGATTCGTTTCTCCGATAGAAGGGTGCAACCCGACATCTTTACCTTCACTGTAACTGTACCATGAATTGTTCACGTATTCCTGAAGTCCGTCCATTGCATAAGGATCGAAATCTTCGATGTGGTGTAGATCTCGGTTTATGATGATTCCTCTCGGACTTTTGTAAGTACTTAGTTCCCCATAATTTCCCGTGGGATAGTCTCCGTATGAAATATAATTTCGCAATCCACCTCCTATTTTTGTCCATTCGGGATAGTAGGATGCAATAGCAAGTACGTCGGGCAGGTAAACTTGCCGGACAAAATTCTGAGTTGTTTGAATAATTTCGGCTACATAACTGAGACGTTCCAGATTAATGGCATTGGGATCATTGATATTGACCGCACATGCCATTCCCCCGACTAAATAATTGGGATGAGGATTTTTACCTCCGAAAATAGTTTGTACTTTTACTATATCTTTTTGTACTTCCAGAGCTTCCAGATAGTGGGCTACTCCCAACAGATTGACTTCCGGAGGTAATTTGTACGCCGGATGTCCCCAGTATCCGTTTGCAAAGATCCCGAGTTTGCTGGATTCGACAAATTTTTTGATTTTCTTCTGTATGTCCGTAAAATAACCTATCGAACTTTTCGGCCATGCCGAGATGCTTTGAGCGATGGCAGATGTTTTTTTCGGATCTGCTTTGAGCGCTGAAACTACATCTACCCAGTCCAAAGCCTGTAATTGATAGAAATGAACTACATGATCTTGTTCTGTAAGTGCTATTTGCATGAGACTTCGTACACGTTCCGCATTCGGTGGAATAATGATTCCCAGCGCATTCTCTACAGCCCTGACCGAGGCCAGAGAATGTATAGACGTACATACTCCGCATACACGTCCTACATAAGCCCAGACTTCTCTCGGATCACGGTTTTGTGCAATAATTTCAATGCCGCGTACCATTGTACCGGTAGAAAAGGCATCTTTGATAATACCGTTCTCAATATCTGCTTCTATCCTTAAATGACCCTCGATTCTGGTAATCGGATCAACAACAACTCGTGTACTCATAGCTATGTCTTACTACAGTTTATCTGTTTCTTCTGTTTTTATTTTTTGTTCTATTTTCTCTTTTTCATTTTCCAGATGCGATTCTGTCTTGTCGAAATCCTCTTCATTTATACTCAGATCATCCATTTGATTTTTGATCAACTTATGTTTTTGTATATTGGTAACTACTGCATGTGCCAGAACTCCGCCTAAGGCTACGGCGCTTAATCCAGCCCCTATCTTATCGGCTGTTGCTTCTATTCCTATACCGTGAACATAAGGTATGTGACTATATAGTGGGCCGTAATCCCAGAAATTAGGTTCGGCACAACCGATGCAACCGTGTCCCGACTGGATCGGGTAACTGATGCTGTTGTTCCATTTGATTACAGCACAGGAGTTGAACGTATTGGGGCCTTTGCAGCCCATGTAGTAGAGACAGTAACCTTTCTTAGCGTTTTCATCATCGAATGATTGAACGAATAATCCTGCATCATAGGCAGGACGGCGGTAACAAGTGTCATGTATTCGTCGTCCGTAAAATACAGACGGACGTCCCATGTTATCCAATTCGGGAAGTTTATCGAATGTCAGGATATAAGTAATGACGCCGGCCATGACATCTGCAATAGGTGGACAACCCTGAACATTGATAATAGGTTTTCCCGAATATATTTTATGAACGGGCTCTGTTTTAGTCGGATTGGGATAAGCGTGTTGAATACACCCTGAAGATGCACAATTTCCCCATGCGATAATAGCTTCAGCCCCTGCAGCGCCTTCATCGAATATCGATTTCGCATCACGTCCAGCTATGGTGCAATATCCTGGACTTCCTAAAGGTACTGACCCTTCTACGATCATGATATAATGTCCGTAATTATCTTTCATGGCTTGGTGGCGAACTTCTTCGGCCTGTTCTCCGGCTGCAGCCATTAAGGTGTCGGAGTAATCGAGAGAAATCATTTCTAATAGAATTTGGCCTACCAGAGGATGTGATGAACGCAAGAATGATTCGCTACAACAGGTACATTCTTGGAAGTGATACCACAAAACAGGTTTTCTCGGTTTGTTCTGCAAAGCATCTACGACTTGTGCGACTCCTGAACTTTGTAGTCCGAGCATAGCACCCATCATTCCGCAGAATTTGAGAAAGTCCCGGCGCGAATATCCTTTATCCATGAGTTCCTGATAAAAACTTTTTGCTTTCATATCCATATACTTATTTAATCTTCAACATATTCTGGGTAACTGTTCCCCCGATAGTCTGCCGATGATCCGTGAAGATCCGAGAGTTGTATTTAAATATACTTCTCCGGGTGTACCTTTTACTACTTCACCTATAATTTCAGCTTTGCTTCCGTTCAGATCGTTTTTTATGATTTGCAGGGCGCTTTCGGCCTCTTCCGGAGGGAGAATAACCAGTAGTACGCCTTCATTGGCAACATAGAGAGGATCTAATCCGAGTAATTCACATGCAGAGAGTACAGGTTCTTCAATAGGGATTTTTGATTCGTCGATCGCTATACTGACTTGTGCCGTTTCAGCAATTTCGTTTAGCGTAGAAGCGACTCCTCCTCGTGTCGCATCCCGTAGCATGTGAATGTTGGGAATGCCTGAAAGTAGATTCATTACCATACTACGTAGTGCGATAGTGTCACTTTTTATTTTAGATTCGAATCCGAGATTTTCACGAGTTGATAAAATGCAGACACCGTGCTCTCCGATAGAACCTGTAACTATGATAATATCTCCTTCAGTTACATTTTTAGGAGATATTCGCAGGTTTTTCTGTATAGATCCGATACCGCTCGTGTTGATGAAGAGTCCGTCGCATTTACCTTTTTCTACCACTTTGGTATCTCCTGTGACAATCGTGACTCCGGCTTTTTCTGCTGCCTTAGCCATTGTCTTTACGATTTTTTTCAGCTCTTCCAACGGAAGTCCTTCTTCCAGTATAAAACTTGCGGACAAATAGAGCGGAGTTGCACCGCAACATAAAAGGTCATTTACCGTCCCGTTTACAGCAAGGTCTCCGATGTTTCCTCCGGGGAAAAATAAAGGAGAAACGACAAAGGAATCGGTTGTAAAAGCAATATGTTGAGACATTAACGGCAATACCGTTCCGTCATGTTGTTGTTGAAGAAACGGATTGCTGAATGCCGGATAAAATATTTCATCAATTAGAGATTGAGTGAGTGTTCCTCCGCTTCCGTGACCGAGCAATACTCGGTCATATCTTTGCTTAGGGATGGGACATTGTGCCGATTTCATTATTTTTTTAATTAAATGTTATAACGATAATAGGCTGCGCATGCACCTTCTGAGGAGACCATAGGAGCGCCGATAGGATGTTCGGGAGTGCAGCAAGAGCCGAACTGTTTACATTGCATAGGTGTTATTTTACCTTTCATAATATCCCCGGCCTGACATGATGAAACCTCTTTTTTATTATCGGTTTTTATATTAAAACGTTTTAAGGCATCGTATTGTTCATATTTACTGCGTATTTGATATCCGCTTTTTTCGATCTCTCCTATACCTCTCCACTTTCGGTTACAAATCTTGAAAACTTCATCGATTTCTTGTCGAGCTTTGAGATTTCCATCACAGGCTACTATTCGTTTGTACGCATTTTTTACAGTATATTCTCGGTTCTCTAATTGATCAATGCAAGTGTATATTCCCAATAGTAAGTCAAAGGGTTCGAATCCGGTAACAGCGATAGATAGTTTCAAATGTTTTGCCAGTTTTTCGTATTCGGATGTTCCGGTAATGGCGCATACATGACCGGCAGCGAGAATACCGTTTAGAGTACATTTTTTGTCTTGGGCGATAGTCGTTATGGCTTGAGGTACGGTAAATAGGGATGTCAACATCGAAAAATTCCTGATTTTTTTTCTATGAGCTTCGAGAATAGTAAGAGCGTGTATCGGAGCTGTTGTTTCGAATCCTATTCCGAAAAAGACAATTTCATGGTCCGGATTTTCCGAAGCTATGCGTAATGCATCTAAGGGAGAATATACGATCCGTATATCCGCTCCTTGAGATTTGATTTCGAGTAAGTCGTGTCGAGAACCCGGAACTCGGAGCATGTCCCCGAATGAAGTAAAGATGACTTTATTTTTTGATGCCAGTTGTATTGCAGTATCGATAATAGAAACAGGAGTGACACAAACAGGACATCCCGGTCCGTGTATCAGTTTTATTTCTTTAGGCAGTAACGGTTCTATGCGATAGCGGGCAAGAGCATGAGTTTGCCCTCCGCATATTTCCATGATATACCATGAGTGACGGGTTATCTTATGTATGGCATCTAATAGTATTTTTGCTTTTTGGGGATTTCTGAATTCATTGAACATGGTCTTTGGGGTTTATAGATTCACTATGACGGGCTATGATCTCGAAATCTTTTAGAGTTTCTTCTGCCTCTTTAATATCGATTGTTGTCAGTGCGACGCCTGCATGAGCAAGAATATATTCTCCCGGAATAGCTTCTACCCATTCGATACAAATATTTTTGAGTATTCCTCCGAAATCTACGACAGCAGTTTTCAATCCTCCGTCTTCAGGGACTTCTACAGAGATTATTTTACCGGGAATTGCTAAACACATATATTTTGAAATTTTAGAGCCTGTTTCAATTTTGCTCGGGTCAGTTTTGAAAATTTCCTTATGAACAAATTTTAATATGTTTTTGTTTATTCACAATCAAATATTAAAGAATGATTAGTCAATATAATATACACATTAAAGGCCTGGTTCAGGGAGTAGGATTTCGTCCTTTTGTGTACCGTCTTGCCACTGATATGCACTTACATGGTTATGTCGATAATCGTAACGACGGAGTGTTTGTAATGATACAGGCGACACCCTCTCAAAAAGATGATTTTGTCAAAGGGTTAACGACTCATAAGCCAGATGTAGCAGAGATCGAGACTGTTACAGTTCTTGAGAAACCCGTAGCAAAGCCTTTACCCGATTTTTTTATTGCTCCCAGTCGGGAGGTTGATAACCATATCACTCGTATAAGTCCGGATATTGCTGTGTGCAATGAGTGTTTACAAGATTTGATTTCACAACCGAATCGTATCCGGTATCCGTTTATCAATTGCACGCATTGCGGGCCGCGCTTTTCAATAATAAATACGCTCCCCTATGATCGGCCGGGAACTACAATGTCTGTGTTTCTGATGTGTCCTGAATGCGAGGCTGAATATACCGATGTTCGGGATCGTCGTTTTCATGCACAGCCTATTGCCTGTAATCATTGCGGGCCACATTATCATTTGTTTATGAAGAATGGTTATGAAACTGTTGATTATGAAGAGATACTCTCTCGTATGGCAGCAGTTTTGCGACAAGGCGGAGTTGTTGCGTTGAAGGGTCTTGGAGGATTCAATTTGATTTGTAATGCAGAAAATGAAAAGGCTATTTGTCGTTTGCGGGAAATTAAAAAAAGATATAAAAAGCCGTTTGCAATAATGTTTCCGGATGTTCCGACTTTAAGTCATTATCTAAATATTTTACCATTAGAAAAAGAACTTGTTTCTTCTTGGCGTCGTCCGATTGTTTTACTGGAAGAAAAACAAAAGATTGGGACAGGGATTAATGACGGATATAAAACTGTTGGTGCTATGTTGCCTTATTTACCTGTGCATTATCATTTATTTGCTTCATCCGAATTGAAAGCATTAGTGATGACGAGTGGTAATCGGGGGGATAATCCTATATTGATAGATAATGATACAGCTTTATCCGATTTACTTAGAGAAGTAGATTTATTTGTAGAACATAATAGAGATATATCCAATCGGGTAGATGATTCGATTGTTCAAGTAGTAGGAGCACAGCCTCGAATAATTCGGCGTTCAAGAGGTTTTACCCCAGAACCATTATCTTTAAAATTTGATACTGAGGGCATTTTGGCTTTTGGAGCAGAGCGAGTATCTATGTTTGCCTTAGGAAAAGATAAGGAGATTATTTTGAGCCAATATATCGGAGACTTAAAGAATCGGGAAACATTTCTTTTCTATCGGGAGGCTTTGGATAAATTCTGCCTTTTATTCCGTTTCACTCCTCAATATTTAGTTTGTGATGCGCATCCTGATTATTTCTCTACACAGTTAGCATTGCAATTGGCACGACGTTTTCAGATTCCGCTGTTGCGAGTGCAGCATCATCATGCTCATGCTGCGGCAGTAATGGCGGAATACGGCTTGACAGAAGATGTCTTAGCTGTTTGTTTGGATGGGGCAGGGTATGGTGATGACGGTTGCAGTTGGGGAGGAGAGATCTTTCGTTGTAATCAGTCGGAATATAAAAGAATCGCCCATTTACCTTATATACCGTTACCCGGAGGAGATGCAGCAGCAAAGTCTCCGTGGAGAATGGCTGTTTCTTATTTGAAAAGCATATATGGTAATGAAGCCGATTATCCGGTGTCATTCATCGAACGATTAGGTAAATCTCATATACGGCAGATCGAAATGCTTATAGAAAAGGGTATCAATGCTCCTTTGACATCGAGTGCCGGGCGTTTGTTTGATGCCGTAGCTTCGCTTTTAGGAATTTGTGATGAAAATACTTATCAGGCTGAAGCTGCGGTACTATTAGAACAAATGGCTGAGAATGGTATATCCCGTTGCTATCCGATAAATTCTTATGATCCGCTTGATCTTCGGTCTCTTTTTGATGGAATTTTAAAAGATTACAGATTATCTGTACCTGTTTCGGAGATAGCATCGGTATTCCATAATACATTGTCTGCCATGTTGTTAAATATTATTATGCAAAAAATAAAAACTGAGGGATTGACGACTGTCGTACTTTCCGGAGGTGTTTTTCAGAACAAAAGACTTACGAATTTGTTAATAAAACAGTTGTCGGATAGAAAGATATCCTACTATTTGTCATCGAAAATACCTTGTAATGATGGGGCAATTGCTGTTGGACAGCTCTATATTGCTGCTTTAAAAAAAAGAGGATAAAATTATGCATGAGTTATCTATCGCGTTAAGCATTATTAATTTAGCGACAAAGGAGGCTGAAAAAAGCAATGCAACTCGAGTGAGTGAGTTGGAATTGGAAATAGGAGAAATGGCCGGGGTCAATATCGAAGCTTTAGAATTTTCTATGAGTATCGCTATGCAGAATACCATATTGGAAGGAGCTAAAGTTAGTATTGTTGAAATAAGATCATTGGCAGTGTGTCGAGATTGTAAGACACGTTTCTCTCCTGTGTCTATGTTCGATCCGTGTCCTCGTTGTTATTCTCATGAAATAGAATTTTTGCGAGGACGGGAACTTAGACTTAAATCTTTGTTGATAGAGTAAATTGTAAACTAATAACATATATTATGTGTGAGACTTGTGGTTGTGATCATCTTATAGACGGGATAACTCATGAAGAAATGCATGCTTTGGGTATAGCTCATGAACATGAGCGGCATCATTCTGAAAATCGTAATAGCAGAGAACATCTGGTTGAACGGAATATTCTTTCGGAGAATAACTTGATAGCTGCTCGAAATAGAGGATATTTTGAGGCTAAATCGATATTTGTACTTAATATTGTCAGTTCTCCGGGTTCGGGAAAGACAACTTTATTGGAGAAGACTCTTTTTAATCTGAAAACGAGATTACCGGTTGCTGTAATTGAAGGAGATCAGCAGACCGATAATGATGCGAATCGAATACGTGCGTTAGACATACCTTGTATACAGATCAATACTCAGAACGGATGTCATCTCGATGCTGCCATGATTCATCATGCGATGAAAAAAATGAACTTGCAAGATAATTCTTTACTGTTTATTGAGAATGTCGGTAATTTAGTCTGTCCTGCTCTTTTTGATTTGGGCGAGAATAAACGAGTCGTATTGATAAGTGTTACCGAAGGGGACGATAAGCCATTGAAGTATCCTTACATGTTCGACAGTGCGGATATTTGTATTATCAATAAAATCGATCTTTTACCTTATGTCGACAGTAAAATAGAACATATTCGAGATAATGCATTAAAAATAAATCCGAATCTTATATTTTTTGAACTGTCAGCAACTGTTGGAACGGGTATTGATCAATGGTGTGACTTTTTATGTGATCAAGTAAAAAGATAAACGGATGAAGGTTAAAGCCGGTTTCTTTGATCAGTTGAGTGAACGGTGGGATACGATCTGTCGTCACGACGAAATGAAACTCCGTTATTTATTAAGTCGTGTTTCTATACAATCAGGAGATTCTGTCTTGGATGTGGGGACTGGAACTGGTGTTTTGATTCCTTATATCCGGGAGTTGAATCATGAGGGAGATATTCGGGCAATCGATATGTCTTCGGGAATGATAGCGGTAGCCTCACGTAAATATGGAGATGATTCTCATCTTTCTTTTCAGGTTGCAGATGCAGAATCGGATGACATTCCGGGACGTTATCATCAGATATTACTGTATTCTGTGTTTCCTCATTTAGAATTTAAAGAAGAAACTGTTTATCGATTGGTTTCTCATAATTTAAAGCCGGATGGAGTATTGCTTATTGCTCATTCTCAGAGCCGACAAGAGTTGAACCGGATGCATCGAATGCGGGATGATCGGGTATCGGAGGATATGTTGTCTGACGTACAGACCCAAAAACGAAAGTTGGAACAAGTCGGTTTGCGTGTTTTGGAAGCAGTCGAGAATAGTGATTTTTATTATCTGGTTATTACCTCGAAGGTAAAAAACGGGATGAGACTTATAAAATAGGGAATAACTGATTCTGGTTATTCCCTATTTTATTGTTATTCTATAATTATCTGGCAGTTCTCCAAACTTTTTATACGAGCGAGTGATTCTACATGAATACCCATTTCTCTCAATTGCTCTCCTCCATGTTGAAATGTTTTTTCGATAATAAATCCCATTCCTGCCAATGTAGCACCTGATTGACGGATCAAGTCGATTAATCCGAAAGCTGCGTTTCCGTATGCGAGGAAATCATCGATACATAATATTCGGTCTTCAGGTTTTAAATATTCTGCGCTTATACTTACCGGATATTCCCGATCTTTTGTGAAAGAATGTACTATTGTACTTAAGGCATGACGCATTGTTTTAGGTTCTTTTTTCTTTGCAAAAACAACCGGTAATTGCATTGTGTAACCGGTCATGATTGCAGGCGCTATGCCGCTGGCCTCAATCGTTAAGATTTTGTTAATTCGATCGTTTGCAAATCGTTGAGCAAACTCTTCAGCAATAAGTTTCATTAACATAGGATCCATTTGATGGTTGATGAAACTATCGACTTTGAGAATGCCGCCTTCGTAACAAGTCCCGTCTTCTAATATTCGTTTTTTTAATATTTCCATTAGTTGTTGTTTTTTCTTGACATAACAGCGGCTATCGACAGAATAATTCCTAAAGCGACGCCTAAAAGTGCTGCAAATAAAACTTGATATTGCCCGGGTAATAAAAATGTTATGGTATGAGCCGGAATCCAGAAAAACGGAATCGTTTTCTTAAATACGAATCCCCATTGAACATTCCAGTTTAGAGACGAAAGAATTTTTCCCATAGGAATAGGCCTCATCAATGCTGTTAACTTACCTCCGTATTGTAATATCTGAGTATCGGTTATTTTATGTAGGGTCATAAATACAGGTCCGAATGTCGTATTCATCATGACGCTGATAAAAAACGCACCGAGTACTTTTTCCATAGATAAACCCTGTTTCATAGCATTGGGGACATCTTCTATTCCGAAACTTTGGAGTAAGTAAGGAACTCCGGAAGAAAACGTTTTCATTGCGACAGCAATCCATATTCCCAAAAATCCCCAGATGATGGCTCGAGGTACAATACCGAATCCGGGTTCGTTATATACCCCCTTTTTAATTCTTAATCCGATGACCTCGCCTAATGTTGCGAGAATGGCGAATTTAAAAAATGCCATGATATACGGATGAGATCCATTATATTCCGTATATCCGTTATAAAAAGATTCTGAAATGAAAAAAGGCAAGAAACAGAGTATTACAATCCCTCCGAATAATAGGTCTTTCGTTTTCATTTTATTCCCGGTAAGATTATAGCTCTATCAGTTCCTTTTCCGTAATACTATGTAACCCATATTTCTTTATTGTCTCCAATGCCGCATGCTGATTACTTGTGCGTATAATAAGAAATGCATTGGTTTGTTTTGAAAAACAGTACATATATTCGATACTGATCGACTCCTTTGCAAAATATTTCAACTCTTTGGCAAATGTACCGGCCATAGAATCACACGTAAGAGCGATTACATCGCTTGTATTTGCGCTGACATTAGCCTCTTTGAGCAGTTTTATGGCATGGGCTGTATCAGAAGTTATCAATCGCAATATTCCGTATTCCGAAGTGTCGGCTACTGTGGCGGCAATAATACGGATGTTAGCTTTACCTAAAATGTCGAGAATTTCGTTAAGCCGCCCCGATTTATTTTCGAGAAAAACCGAAAGTTGTTGTATGATCATACTTTTTGTTTTATTTATTTTTTGCGTAAATCTTTTACTCGCACAGCTTTACCCTCAGACTGCGGAAGGCTTCCTCTATCGACTAATTTTACTTTAGGCGTCAATAGTATTTCGTCTTTCAATCGATGGGTAATTTCTTTTGTAAGTCGTTGCAATTGGCTATAATCGTCGGTAAATAGTTCTCCGAGTTCGACATCTATCTTAAGTTCGTCGTTATTGCCGATTGTTTCGATCGTAATCAGGTAATTTGTTCCGAGTTCTTTAAATTGTAAAAGAATTTTTTCTATTTGCATCGGGAAGATATTCACACCTTTTACGATAAACATGTCATCGCTTCGTCCTTTCAGACGATCTATTCTTCGGTGAGTTCGTCCGCAAGGGCACTCTCCGGGAATAATCCGGGTCAAATCTCGGGTTCTGTATCTCAGTAACGGCATAGCATCCCGGTCGAGAGTCGTAAGTACCAGTTCTCCGATTTCACCGTCAGGTACGGGTTCTAAAGTTTCAGGGTCGATGATTTCCATGAGGAAACAGTCTTCCCATAAATGCAAACCGTTTTGACAAGTACATTCGAAAGCTACGCCCGGACCGCTCATTTCAGACATTCCGAAACTGTTGTATGCTTTCACTCCTAATAATTCTTCTATGCGTTTTCTCTGTTCCTCAGTATGGGGTTCAGCACCGATAATTAATGTTTTTAATTTCGTGTCTTTTCGAGGATCGATACCGCATTCGAACAAGACTTCGGCCAGACGGGTTGCATAGCTGGGTATGGCATGAATTGCCGTCGTTCCGAAATCGGTAATGAATTTTACTTGCCGCAGACTATTCCCTGCCGCAGCAGGAACTGTCAGAGCTCCTAAGCGTTCTGCTCCGTATTGAAATCCGAGTCCGCCGGTAAACATGCCGTATCCTGATGTGTTTTGAAATACATCGGTATTTCGTATGCCTACCATATACATGCAGCGTGCTACTCGGTTAGCCCATTGGTCGAGATCATGTTGTGAATGACATATAACGGTCGGATTACCGGTCGTCCCACTCGAAGAATGTAGCCGTACGACATTTTTCATGTCTGTGGCGACCAATCCGAAAGGATAATATTCTCTTAAATCGGCTTTTGTTGTGAACGGTAGTTTTCTAATGTCTTCTACGGTCGATATAGAATCGGATGTAATCCCTTTTTCTCCTAAAATTTTAGCATAAAAAGGTGAATGAAGCGCAATGTCGATGCTTCTTTTCAACCTTTCGACTTGTAATTTCTGTAATTCAGAACGTTTGATCGTTTCGATTTCGGGTTGATAATACATAGTTGGAAATTAACTTAAAAATGTGTGTCGGTTATATTTATTGGTATAAATACCTTTTGATACTGCGTTTCGGTGTTTTTTCAAACTCTTCGTAATGGATGTTGATTTGACTTATCTGGCTGTATGCCGGAAGCTCTTTGTTCAGAGCGATTCGATTCTCCTCCATTTGAGTTTCGATATTTTTCTGGGTTATATTTTCTTTCTCGGCATTTTCGAAATCAGGATAAACCAAAGCGATAAGTTTCCCTTCTTTTTCAATAACGATAGATTCGCTGACAAAGGGCATATTGTTTAATTTTCCTTCGATCTCTTCGGGGTATATATTTTGTCCTGACGGTCCTAAAATCATATTCTTGCTCCGGCCTTTAAGATAGATAAAATTGTCCTTATCCATAACGGCGAGATCTCCCGTATTCAACCATCCATCTTTGAAAGCGTTTTCTGTAGCTTCATTATTTTTATAATACCCGAGCATAACATTGTCTCCTTTGACATGCAGTTCTCCTACGATATTTTCCGGATCGGGTGAGTCGATTCGGGCTTGCATACGATCTACTATTTTACCGCAAGATGTGGCTCTGCTTTGTTCCCAAGGTGCGTATGAAATCAATGGTCCGCATTCCGTCATTCCATATCCTACCGTAAACGGAAAATTGATTTTTTTCAGAAATTGTTCCACTTCTTTATTCAGTGCAGCACCGCCGATAATTAATTCATGCAAATTCCCTCCGAACGTTTCTTCGAGCTTCATTTTAATTTTTGAAAGAAGTTGAGTATCAAGAACGGGGATCATCAACATAAGTTTCATCAAAGGTTTGTCCAGCAACGGGAATACTTTGGTTTTAATGATTTTTTCAATAATTAGAGGTACAGCTACGATTAGTTTTGGTTTTACTTCGGCAAAAGCATCCATAATTATTTTAGGAGAGGGAATGCGGGTCAAAAAATGAATATGGCAACCTTTTGCAAAAGGATGCATCAGTTCTACGGCCAGACCATACATATGTGCCATCGGAAGCATCGATACAGTCCCGTCACCTTCACGCAAAAAATCGAGATTCTCCAAACAAAATTTCAAGTTCGACCAAATGCTGCGATAAGAGAGCATTACACCTTTTGAAAAACCTGTAGAACCGGAAGTATAATTTATGAGAGCCAACTCGTCAGGTTGGTCTTCATAATATTTTACATCATCTTTTGTAAATCGATTCGGGAATTTCTTTCCGAAATATTCGTTCAGATGTTCCCGTGCATCTGTCAGGTTTTTCTTTTTAGACATGAGTACGGAAAAATCGTTGATCAAAATGATCGCATTGAGGTTAGGCATTTGCGACTCGTTCAAGTTTTCCCATACTACGTCTCCAACAAACAAAAGTTTAGCGTCAGAATGATTGACAATATGGTGAACGTTATCTGCTTTGAACTCATGAAGTATGGGTACGGCTACTGCACCGTATGCCAATGTGGCGAAAAAAGCGACGGCCCAATGTGACGAGTTTCGTCCGCAGATTGCGATTTTGTCACCTTTTTGTATTCCTGCGGCTTCAATCAAAATGTGTAGCTTTTCTATTTTACGGGCAATATCTTTATATTGGTATGAAACACCTTTAAAGTCCGATAAAGCGACCGATTCCCAGTGTTCACGAATGCTGTTTTCTATATACGCATTAAAACTTTGTTGCATATTTATGGTTTTTAATAATATTCTAATTACAAACTTACGAAAAAAAGTTCGGTTGGAAAACAATTTGCTATTTTCTTCAGATTTATCTCAAAGAAAGGATGTAGAAAAAGCCGTTCGATAAAAAATGCTGTATGAAATATTCTTCATACAGCATTTTTTATCGAACGGTCGAGATTACAAATCTTTTACATATCGGCACACTCTGCCGTCGGCACTTATACCTTCGATAACGATATGATATGATCCGGGATTATCCGAAGTATAAAACTCGATTTCCTGTTTGCCGTCTGCTCCGATCGTAACGAAAGGATTCCAGTAAATTGTACTCCTTAAATCCGGAGTAGATTCTTGTTTCTCTTCCGGAGTTTCGTATTTAGGGTTATAAAATTGTACGTCTTGGGTATATCCCAATGGTCTGATTGTTATTAATCCGGGAGAAGGAGCACCTTTTACTTCCGCACCTTTTTTTAAAGTGATAATGATTGCTCCTCCACTTCCGGCGCTTCCGAAAATAGAAGCATTACTTCCCTTCATGATTTCAAGGGATGCTATATCAGATACAATAATCGATTCGAGTATCGATCCCCCAATCGGCCCGAATGAGTTTTCATTTTGTTCCATTTCGTCTACAGGAGCATCGTACATGACATCATCGACAACAACGACAGGGGGACGATTATTTCCCCGTATGCGTATTTGATTTCCGCTTCGTTGCACTCCGGGAATCGTCCCAAGTAAGTCATACACCGAATTTGCATTAGTGCGTTCTATATCTTCACTATCTATAGAATAATTCATTACGCTCGAATAAATGCTTTTATTTTCATTTTCCTGGTTTATTTTATGTCCTTTTACGACGATTTCTTTTAAATTGATAACACGCATGCCGCCTTCATTATAATATTTATCCCGTACGTTTGCTAAATAATTATCCATATATTGAACGGAATCGTTGACAAAGGGTATTTTATGCACCATCTTCGGAATGGCCGTCGAGTCGATTGTAATATCAACCGTAGCAAATCCCTTTTTGGTTCTGGCTTGAATAACAAATGTAGTGCTGTCGGGGAATAAAAGATTATCTATCATGAATTTTCCTTCAGGGTTGGTCTCTGTCATTTGCAGAATATTTTGTGTTGGCGCAAGTGCAATAATCGGGGCTTTATTCTTTTTTCCGAACAGTCCTTTTACCGTACCGCTGATGTATAGTCCCTGCTCTATCGGATATTGAACATTTATATCGGGGAGTTTATTTATGTCTTTTACCTTGAATCTTTTCCATCCGTGAGTGAGCATTACGAAATCTAAATAACGTTCGGTTTTACCGGAATTGTCTTTGAAATAAAATCCGGGAGCTTCTATATTCCCTTTTAGATCGGATGTTAAAAGAATATTAGAACATATATTATCGGCCAAAGAATCGTTTTTTACGAGATTATTGTCGGTTATGCTGATTGAATATTCTCCCGGTAAAGGCATCCCGTCGATGCTATTCGTTACTGCAATGTTCAGTTTTACTTTTTCTCTTTTTCCATATTCTTTTTTATCCGTAATTATCTCCCATTTATCTGTAGGCGGATGTTTGATGAAAACAAGCCGTTCGCTGATAGGCATCCCCTTGCTGTTTAACAGCATGAGGTGAGTAATTCCGTTTTTCAGAGTTTTGTCACTTATTTTTCCTATGCTATTTTGTTCAGTAATACGGGTCAATACTCTTAATTCTCCGCGTGTATGAGCCAATAAATACAGTGTATCGGGCAAAACTGTGTTTTCACTTTTTTGTACTTGATAACGAATGTAGCCTTTATAGTGAACTGCCGCTAATTTTATCCCGTCGTTTTTTACTTCGGGAAGTTCAAACCGTTTCGTAACATTGTCGCTCGATGTGACGATAGCGTGAAATTTATCTCCGGCTTGAGGCGAAATACTGACTGCTCCCATTCCTCTGTATTCACTGCCGAATACAGAAATCGTATCACCGTTTTGGTTCAATATAATACCGGTTATTTCTTTTGAGAAACCATTGCTACCTAAAGCCTTGAATGCTACGATCTGGTTTGTCGTATTTAATAATTCTCCACCTTCGGGTAGAAAATCGACGTGAAAATCTTTTGAAAAGTCAGGAATGAAAAACGTTCTGTCATAAGTATATTGCTTATCGTCAAATCGGACATCGATGCGACGTTGTATATCGGGAGTTTTAAATTCCGGCAAAGAGATGTATATGTATCCTTCTTCGTTTGTTACCGAAGTTCCTTTTATCGGTTTTTTTAGTTCTTTGTCAAAGATTGTATATTTTATCTTTGTTTTGCTGAATACCCCGTTTGTATTGTTGAAAAATTTGATTTTAGCAAGGTATCCGTCATCTGTTTTCTGGTATTCGATAGAGGAAAGAATACTCACATCTATGGCATTTCCTATTTTAATATCTCTGAGATACATGTATTCGGGATCAGCATTTACCATCCAATTGCTGTATGCTCTTATGTAATAATCACCGGCAGGCATTTCGGCAGGTAAAACGAAATTGTTTTGAAACCCATGTTCTTGCCGTTTTACTTTTTTTCGTTGAATGATAGAGTCGTTGCGGTCTATCAGTTCTACCGTAATAAAGTTGCTGCGAGTATTGTCGATGTGAGTAATGGCATTGACAAGATAACCTTTGAACCAAATGCTTTCTCCTGCACCGTAATAAGGCTTATCCAATTGTAGATATAACTTTTCTTGAGGGATGCGGCTGATTATATCGAAATATGAGGTTAATTTGTCTTCTTGAGAGAATGTTTCTGACTTGTCTTTATTTTGGCTATATATATTAGGGACTAATCCTATTAATAAACATAAAACAACAGATGTTTTAAGTTTGTATAAATATGTGTTCATGGAGTTTTGTTATATCGGATTATCGGAAATGGGTTTGTTATGTTTGGTGTTTAGACTTTCGAATGATCGGGAAGTTTAATCGATAATGTCTTTTAGGGTAAACTTTGAATTTGTTTTATGTAAGATATGAACTCTTCGTTAGTCATTTTAAAATCGCGCTCTTTATAATGTACATAATCTTCAAAATAGTCACTGGCTATGTCGGCGACAATATCTTTTCCACTCAAACCGTTTTCGTTTAACTTTCTCTCTATTTTATCTTTAAACCACTGTACAGTTTTTATTTTCTCCTCCCACAACTCGGGTCGTTCCTGAGATAAAACATGTTCATTTTTAATAATCAGATAACATGTAGCATAAAATTTCTCGATACTATTGAATATAGATTCAAATGTTTCAAGTATGGGAGATTGTAGATTGCTCAAATAAATTTCAGTCTGTGTCATAAATGTTCTCGTTATGTTACAAAAATAAGATTAAAGTATAGAATAAAAAATATTTCGATAAATTAAATAGGGTTCTATATTAGAAAATCATATAATTTTTTATAATAGTCGGGGAATAAAAATATAGGAATACTCTATTAGGGAAATATGGGATAAATCAAAGGAGTGAAAGGTATATAAATCCTTGTTCCTTTGATTTTTTGATAGATTGTTAGAACCTATAAATTTTGCTCAGATTAAGGGCCTGTTTAAATTTTCCAGGGTCAGTTTTGAGAATTTCTTCCGAGTATGTTTTTCTGCTTTTACGAGGATGATAGCGGGCTATCTGACGAGTAAAACGGAAAAAAGACCGTGAGAAAACAGAGAAATGATCTGATAATATTTTCTTTAGTCGGAAAATTTAGACGACAGGTTCTATTATCGGTAGGTCTATTTTTTCAGTGTGAAAAGAAATTCGAGACCTCCATTGATCTGATTTTTTGCCAGAATTTCGCCTTTGTGGAATAATACCGCGTTTTTTACAATTGCCAGTCCGAGACCAGTGCCTCCTAATTTGCGGGAACGTCCCTTATCTACTCTGTAAAAACGTTCGAACAGGCGGTTCAGATGTTCTTCCGAGACCCCGATTCCGTTATCCGAGAAAGAAAAATAGTAATAATTATCATCTTGTAAATAACAGTGAATTGAAATGGTAGTCCCTTCACCGGCATAAGCAATGGCATTATCCGTAAGATTTCTGAAAATCGAATATAGAAGAGAGTGATTCCCATTCAGTGTCATATTTTCAGGTAGTGAAATATCCAGTTCCATTTTCTTGTTTTCCAAAGAAGTAGAAGTATCGGCAATAACCTCTTCGATAATTTTATTTATCGATATAGGTTCGCAATCGAAAAGATCGTTCGATTCGTCGATTCGGTTCAATATCGAAATGTCATGCAATAGATCTGTCAGCCGTTTTGTTTGGGCATAGCACCTATCGAGAAACAGTTCGCGTTTTTCTTCAGATAAAGTCGGATTATCGATGATAGTTTCCATATATCCCTGAATGCTGCTAACCGGAGTTTTGAGTTCATGAGCGATATTTTGAGTCAACTGACGTTTCAGCCGACTTTCTTCTTCTTGTTGAGTTACGTTGTTTATCGATATTTCGAATGAATTGTCTTGAAACAAGATACATTCTATTTGAAATGATTTGCTGTTTTTACTCAATAGAAATGAATCGCTTATAATTTCTTCACGGGAATGATTCGGGTAGCTGTTTTTATCGACGAAATCGAATATTTGCTTAAACTCTTGTACTTCAAAAATATCATCAATAGAAGAAAACGGCTCGTCGGAAATCAAGTTTGCATATTGTACAAATAGATTATTTGCTACGATAACCTTTTTTTCTTGAGAAAAGACGGCGAGTCCTTCTTTAGAGATTTGTAAATGTTTGATCAATTTCTCTTTTTCGATAGAAAGTTCTTCTTTGGTGTGATGCAGATTTTTGTAAATGCGGATGATATTGTGAGTTATGTCTCCGATGTCATTATGAGCTAAAGGCATATTTACATCGATCGGTTTTTCTTGTTTTGCCCGGTTTGAGAAATCTCGAAGTATAGAGATCGATTTTCCCAATTTATTACAAAAATAATAAAGTATGATGATAGCTAATGCGGAAGTTATGATTAATATATAAGTAAACTGACTATCGCTTTTCAGCATAGATCCGGTTGATAAATCGAAAGGAAGAGCCGATCGGACGATTACATCTTTATATTTCCGGGCAGAATAAAAATAATCTTTTCCCGGACGTGTTTCGGAACTTCGTAAAGAATATCCGATTCCGGAATGAATTGCTTGATCTATTTCCGGTCGTTTTTTATGGTTGGGTAGAGGGATAGAATCGTTATGTCCGCTGTCGGTAATAACTTTTCCGTCCAGAGTCGTAATGGTTACACGTAAGTTTTTGTCGGTAATACCGGCTATTATAGAATCAAGTTTAGCTTCAGTCATCTGTGAAGAGGTATATTCTCTATATATCAGATTGTTGTAGTCTTGAAGAATCGAATTAAGCATTCCTTTTCGAGTCTCTTTGTCCAGATTGAACTGGGTAAAGAAAATAACCAAAATGAATGTGATAAACAAGGACGCTATCGATATGAAAAGCTCTATGTGAAAAGGTATTCTGCGTTTGTCTTTCTCAGTGTAACTCATTATTTTAGCTTTAGTCAAGCATTTTCGAAACAATATCCATATCCCAGACGGGTCACGATATTTTTCCCGTATTCTCCTATTTTTTTCCTTAATCGGGTGATATTTACATCTATTGTGCGGTCTAATACATATACCTCGTCACTCCAGACACGAGAGAGTATTTCTTCACGAGAGAAAACGTGACCTTGATTTCCTAATAGAAGTTTCAGAATTTCGAACTCTTTTTTGGTCAGCGTGATTTCTTCTCCTTTGATTGTTACTTTTTTTTGCGGTATATTAACAAGAAGTTGATCAAAGGAGAGAGTTTCCTGACTTGTGTTGTTATTTGTTACCGTTCGTCGCAGAACAGCCTTTACCCGAGCAATGACTTCTCTTATTGAAAATGGTTTAGAAATGTAGTCATCCGCTCCGAGGTTGAATCCGGTCAATCGATCGTTTTCTGTGTCTTTTGCGGTTAAAAAGATAATTGGAATTTTGGCTTTGTTATCATCTTTACGAATGATGTTTGCCATTTTGAATCCGCTGATTTCTCCCATCATTACATCCAGCATGAGCAGATTATATACCGACAGATCTTTCTTTAGCGCTTCTTCTGCAGAATTAGCGGTATCTACTTCATAACCTTCTGTTTCGAGGTTAAACTTTAGTATTTCGCAAAGATCTTCTTCGTCATCGACTACCAGAATTCTGTAATTTGTCATAACTGTTTATTTTTTATTGCAATACAAAAGTCAGTAAACACTGTTTCGTCAGTGTGAAATATATATTACAAAGATATTACTTTCTTCATAAGGGGATGGCCTCGTTCTTTTAACAAAGATAAAAATAAAAATGAAAATTTGTTTGGTCAGGTAAGAAAAACATTTGATTGGTATTTGGATAGTATGTTCATTTTTTATTGACAGAGAAGGGTAGTACCGTTCTCAGATGTTCTAAAGAACGACTTGCTGTCGGAGAATCAAAAAATTGCGTATATTTGCAAAGAGAAAAAGCAAAGAAAAAATAAATGAAGAATATTCGCAATTTTTGTATTATTGCACATATAGATCACGGAAAAAGTACATTGGCCGATCGTTTATTGGAGTTTACAAATACCATAGCAGCTAAGGACCTGCAAGATCAGGTATTGGATAACATGGATTTGGAGCGGGAGAGGGGAATTACTATCAAGAGTCATGCCATACAGATGGAATATATATATAACAATGAAAAGTATATATTGAACTTGATCGATACTCCGGGACATGTTGACTTTTCATACGAGGTATCCCGTTCTATCGCTGCTTGTGAAGGGGCTTTGCTGATTGTGGATGCCTCTCAGGGTATTCAGGCACAGACGATTTCCAATTTGTATATGGCGATCGAAAATGATTTGGAGATAATACCTGTTGTCAATAAAGTAGATCTTCCCAGCGCAATGCCCGATGAAGTTGAAGATCAGATCATTGAATTGATCGGTTGTAAGCGAGAAGAGATAATACGTGCCAGTGGTAAGACCGGTGTCGGAGTTGAAGAAATTCTTCAATCGATTATCGAACGTATTCCTGCGCCGACGGGTGATTCGGAGGCTCCTTTGCAATGTCTTATATTCGATTCCGTATTCAATCCGTTTAGGGGAATCATCGCATATTTTAAGATTATGAATGGTGTGATTCGGACGGGTGATAAAGTAAAGTTTGTTGCTACCGGTAAAGAGTATGAAGCCGATGAGATAGGAGTCCTTAAGTTGGACATGTCTCCTCGAAAAGAACTTGGAACGGGTGATGTAGGATACATTATTTCGGGAATAAAAACATCTCGGGAGGTGAAAGTAGGGGATACGATTACGCATATAGCACGTCCGTGTGATAAAGCAATCGATGGTTTTGAGGAAGTGAAACCTATGGTATTTGCAGGAGTATATCCGATCGAAAGCGAAGATTTCGAAGATTTGCGAGCATCTTTAGAAAAGCTGCAATTGAATGATGCTTCACTTACTTTCCAGCCGGAGTCTTCGGTTGCATTAGGCTTCGGTTTTCGTTGCGGTTTTCTCGGGTTATTGCACATGGAGATAATTCAGGAACGGCTCGACAGAGAATTTGATATGGACGTTATCACTACAGTACCTAATGTATCCTATAAAGTATATGATAAAAAAGGAAATGTGACAGAGGTACATAATCCGTCCGGTCTGCCCGATCCTACTCTGATAGAAAAAATAGAAGAACCTTATATAAGAGCCTCTGTTATAACGGCAACCGATTATATCGGGCCGATTATGACGCTTTGTCTGGGAAAACGAGGAGAGCTTATCAAGCAGGAATATATTTCGGGTAACAGAGTCGAGCTGATCTATGATTTGCCTTTGGGTGAGATTGTCATCGATTTTTATGATAAGTTGAAAAGTATCTCTAAAGGATACGCTTCGTTCGATTATCATCTACATGATTTCAGACCGTCGAAATTAGTTAAACTGGATATTTTGTTAAATGGTGAGTCGGTAGATGCATTATCTACTTTGACGCATTTTGACAATGCGGTTTCGTTTGGACGGCGTATGTGTGAAAAACTGAAAGAACTGATTCCTCGCCAGCAATTTGATATTGCTATACAGGCTGCAATCGGTGCGAAGATTATTGCTCGTGAAACCATAAAGGCCGTGCGTAAAGACGTTACGGCAAAATGTTACGGGGGTGATATAAGTCGTAAACGGAAACTTTTGGAAAAGCAGAAAAGAGGGAAAAAACGAATGAAGCAGATCGGTTCGGTAGAAGTACCACAAAAGGCCTTTCTTGCCGTGTTGAAATTAGACTGAAATAAGCTTTATACCGGTTTTGATAAAGGAACATTCTTTACGAGGATGTTCCTTTCTTATATCGTTTTTTTGCCGAAAAATATTATTTTTGCACTGTATATCTGATACTGTTTAGATTTGAAGCGTCATATTGCGATATGAGTAGAATTATTTTTTTAATATTTCTGTATAGTTTAGACAGTTTCTTTAAAAAAACAGATAATAATTAAACTGTGATAGCTTGATTTCTGTTCTACAAAAAGTTAAGATTTTTAAGTTATGAAAGATTCTATTTTTGCAATCCGTCGTACATTACAAAATTATACGAATGGCGGGTACGTATTAATTATGGTAACGGTATTGGCCATGATTATAGCCAATTCTCCTTTAGCATCGATGTATTTTTCGTGGTGGAATGTTCCTGTCTCATTGCAGATAGGAAGTTTCAATCTGTTTAGCCACCACGGAGAGCCGATGACTTTGATGCAATTTATAAACGATGCTCTTATGGCAATTTTCTTTTTCTCCGTAGGACTCGAGATAAAAAGAGAAGTGTTGGTAGGTGAATTATCATCGGTGAAGCAGGCTTTATTACCGGTTATCGCTGCGGTAGGGGGTATTGTGTTGCCAATTTTGATTTTCCGAATGGTTGCCGAAGGAGAAGATATATTACGAGGAAGTGCGATTCCGATGGCTACCGATATCGCATTTTCTTTAGGTATTTTAAGTATGTTGGGCAGAAGAGTGCCTATCGGATTGAAAATATTTTTGGCTACTTTGGCAGTAGCGGACGATGTCGGAGGAATCTTGGCAATAGCGATATTCTATTCAGGAGAAATCTATTTTACCTATTTGCTGTATGCCTTTGGGCTGTTAGTGGTTCTGTTAATGGGCTCGAAATGGCATATTAATAGTAAAATGTTCTATATATTGATTGGTATTGCTGTTTGGTTTTTGTTCCTCAATTCGGGAATACATCCGACTATCGCTGGAGTTTTAGTCGCATTCTGCGTACCGGCACATCCTGTGATGCATACCGAAAAATTTATTAATAAGATCAGAGATACGGTTTCCCGTTTTCCGGCATCTGAAAATCAGGAAAGCGGAGAGACGCATATTTTGAGTAAGGAGCAGTTGAATTTATTAAAATGTGTCGAATCAGCTTCCGATAAAGTTATTAGTCCGTTACAAGATTTGGAAGACACATTGCATCCTCTCATAAATTATTTGATTATTCCTTTATTTGCTTTTGCTAATGCCGGCATAGCATTGGATGGTTTTGACCTTTCTTCTGTTTTTCATGGAGTCAGTCTGGCAATATTTTTGGGACTTGTATTGGGGAAATTTTTCGGAATATTCTCTTTTACTTTTATCGCAATAAAGATGAGATGGGTGTCTATGCCTCATGGTGCTACATGGAAAACAATTGCAGGAGTATCTGCTTTGGGAGGAATAGGATTTACCGTTTCTCTTTTCATTGCAAACCTTTCGTACGGAGATATGCCCGGAGGCGAATTGTTATTGAATCAGGCAAAAATGGGGATTCTGTTAGGATCATTGCTGGCCGGTATTATCGGTTATACATTATTAAATTTGTTTTTACCGAAACATTTGTCCGATGAAGAATTATAAATAGATGAAAACCATAAAAAAGATAAGGCTGTCATCCCGACAGCCTTATCTTTTTTACTACTTAATTAACCTAAACCTTAATTCCATGAAAATCTGTATCAAATATAAAGATATGTTTTTATACAAAACAAATATGTCGATCGAAATAGTTTTTTATTTAACATGATTTGTTAAATGAGAATAATGTGTTAACAAAATAAAGGTTTCTTGTTAACATTTTACAGCTTGCTTTTAAATAGACTCTTAGAATATTCGAAGAACTTTTCTCAATATGATATTGTTCTACTATAAAAACTATTTTTATGATATTAGTAACGGACATTGTCAATTGTTTAGGTAATGATGTACTGGTTGCTTTAGATGAAAAAAGATCTGTAATACCTGTTCGAGTAATGGCAGATCGACAGCAGGGTTTGCCATCTCTTAAATATTTAAATACCGAAGTATTTGAAGTATCCTTATTTGATATGCCTTCTTTAGATAAGGCTTTTCAAGGTATCGACCGACTTTTGATTTGTAATTCTAATTTTTTACAAGATTATCGGTCGGCATATACCAATTTAATAAGGTGTGCTCAGGGTTCGAAAGTCGGACATATTATGTTTGTCAGTTCTGTTTCTCATTCTGGAATATCTTCCCGGATGGTACGTGAGGACAGGGAAATTGAAAATCTCATAAAGTCGTCGGGAATACCTTATACGATTCTTAGAATCAATATGTTAATGGAATATCTCCCTTTTTTTATAGGAACATCGATCGAAGGTCGGCATATCTATTATCCGGGAGGAAATGGTCGTATAGGTTTTGTATCTTCGAAAGATGTAGCAGAAGTCATTTCTGAATTGTTGATAGAAAATACTCCTGAAAATAGGATATTTACATTGACGCATGAGATTTCATACTCTTTTGAGGATATTGCAGATAAACTTTCTCGACAAATGGGATATAAGATAGAGTATGAACCAATAGACCTCAGTATATATGAGGAAGCTCTTTTAGATATGAATTTATCGTTATTTGTTGTAAAACGGTTGAGTTCTATCGCTGTTGCCATAGTTCGCAATGAATTCGATCAGACTGGTTATACGCTGCAAAAGTTGTTGAATAGGGAGAATTCTTTACCGAAATTGAAATCCGGAATTAAAAGTTGGTTTTTTAAAAAAGATTCTGCACCGTTGGAATGGACTCATTCTTTGACTTCATTGTCGGATTATTTGCGTTTGACGTATTCCGTATGATTTTGATTTGATTGTCTGTATTTTTCGTATCTTTGGAATATGGTTTTGACTTTTTGTGGCGAAATTTAAATCTTGTCAAATTTTATGCGGAGTCTGGATATATTTTTATCGGAAAATTTAGATGAGTTTTTAGTAATGAATAAATGTTTTTTATACTGAGAAAATAATTAAAAGTATCAATATTATGAAAAAGAGTTTTATAATAGTATTATCCTTGACGGCCATATTATTGACTGCCTGCAAAGGGAAAAAGCTTATAGATAAACAAGAGTTGGCATCTCAAGAATGGATATTATCCGAGTTTAAGAATGGGGATACACTGCAAAAGTTACCAACTGAAAAATTGACGATACTTTTTACCGATACGAATACTGTTTACGGTATGGCAGGTTGCAATCGTTTTATGGGACGTTATGAGTTATCTAAAGAAAAAGGGTTCATGATGACCCCCGGAGGTATGACTATGATGGCTTGTCCGGATCTCGGATTTGAAGACATATATATGAAAGCATTGTCCGGTACTCATTTCGCATCGATGGAAAATGAGAAACTTATTCTTGAAGGGAATGATGGAAAGACTGTTTTAATATATGAACCTTATGTTGAGGAAGTGGGAGTGGCTATGGATGAACATGGTTGTAATGCCGCCGCCGGATATATGTGGTCTGAAGTGAGAAAAGATTGTATCCGCATATTTGAGACGGGAATACGGATGGATTCGCAAACTGATAAAAATGCTACTTCTTCGGCCTTTTTGGTTTTCTCTCCCGATTCATTGCAAGTAGAGTTATTCCTTCCTGAAGAAGAAATACAACCTGTGTTAGACCGCCGTTCTTTACCGAAAGGAGGATATGCATGGAATCAGGTAGATGATGATACATATAATGTGACGAAAGAAGATGACACCTGGATTATTAGTCGTCGAGGGATTATTCTATACACTTCTGTTTCGAATGCGAAATGACAATTTGTATTTATAATAAAAGTCACTCTAAATCATTTGATTTTAGAGTGACTTTTTTGTTTGGGAATGAAATATTTTTAGAGGATGAATGTTTATAATTCATATCCCCAGTCTTTCAAGGCGAAGTCCCAATTGTTTTCTACGATACGTACTGTTTCTTCTTCGTATTTATATTGGTTCTTTTTATATCCTTTTTTGGTATCCAAATAAGCTTCGATTGCCGGACGAGCATTTTCAAAACCGGGAATAGATAGTGATTCGTAAATATTCTTGGTCATCTCCAAGGCATTCTTTTCGAAATCTTCGAATTTGACTTCTATGAGATTCCCTTTGGGGATGAGGTTTTTATCTTTTTCATATTTGAAATATAAATCTCGGTACGTCTTGACAATATTATCTTGGATTTCCTGATTCGAGAACTCTTCTAATTTCAAAGGTTGTATAGTGTTTGTAAAAAAACTTCTTGTCGATTCGAATACGGTATATGGGTTTCTCATCAAATATATAAATTTCGCATTCGGGAACATTTCTAACAATTGAGGTATTCTTCCCGTATGGGGCGGATTCTTTGACAAAAAGCGGCTGCCTTTCGTATTCCATAGCGATACTTTGATCAAACGTTCGAAAACAGATTTAAACGCTTCCAGTTCTTCGGGAGTAATATCTTCAAAAAGCAGATATTTTTTACTGTATTCTTGCCAATATTTTGGGAAAAACCAGAAATTGTAAAAAGAATACGGTATCATATTGGACAATGCGAACTCTTCTTCTTGAGGTAAATCGACTTTTAACTCCATGTTATCTGTCGGTCTTTTATCCGGCATGAGCAAAGATGTTTGTTTCTTAAAGAACGATTGTCCGAATAACATCAAGTTGGGAAATACGGTTTGATAAGTCGTATTATATCCGAATTGCTTATCACAAGAAAATACGTTATGGACAAAAGTTGTTCCGCTTCTCCAGTGACCGAGTATAAATATCGGATCATTTTCTATTTTTTTATCAGCAAGTAATTTTTTATACTTGCGGTCTTCGAACGGTTGTAATAGACTTAATAAACGGCATACTGATTTTGTCAGGTAATATTTTTGTTTATACCCTTTATCAACGATGCGTCCTTCGGTAACTCCTTTAAATGTTTTCCAGTCTGCACCTACAAGAGTGTTGATCGGAAGTTTCGAAAATTCTAATAAACCCATATTATGATAACTTGATGTTGATGATGTCCTCTACTGCTGAGGAGATGTTCTGACGGAATACAGTACATTGATCGCTATCGGCACTTATTGTATCGTTAGTCTTTTCGTCGGATAATCGTATCGTAACCGTTTTTTCCGGGACATCGATAATTTCGTTCCGTGAATCGATGCAAATTACAATAATACCTTGTTTTTGTAATGCTGAAGCTAAGGATATCATATCTTTTCCTGAAATGTCCAGTGTCTTAGAATCGAATACGACAGCAATGTGCCCTGTGTCGAATAAGCGTCGTTCCAATATTCCGGAAAGTTCTCTGACCGAAGAGAGCTCTTTCCCGGAAATGACGAATAATTTTCCTTGCTGTCCTAATGTTTTTATGCGTTCTTCTGTCGAGACGAGAGATTTTCCCTGTCTCATACGTTCACAATCTTCTTCTGTAATGGTTGATGCAAGGTCCGATGCATCTACCTGGTCGATGATCATTCCTACGGCACAGGTATTGTTGGTAATCGGGTCGATCAAAATAAATGCTCCGCAACTTTTATTTTGTTTGTAAGGATCAAAAAATAAAGGTTTGTTAGTCATAAACACGGCACGACCGATCTCGTTTAATTGGAGATTCTCGGTCATGGATTGTTCCATGGTATTAACATCTACTTTATAACGGATCTGGTCTATTCTGACCCGAGTCGTATTTGTCGTATGTTTAATATAATATTGCAAATCCCTGTCCATAGGTTTTTCATCCATCCATACGAGCATTGCTTCAAAATTTCTGCTGATACGAGGAAGATTATCGGGATGTACGAGCATTTCACCTCTCGATAAGTCTATTTCATCCTCTAATGTAATAGTAATCGATTGAGGAGAAAAAGCTTCATTCAATTCCCCTTCATATACATGAATCCCTTTTACATGGGATATTTTTCCTGACGGGATAGCCATGACCTTATCGCCTTTACGTACGATTCCGGAGGATATCTTCCCGGAAAAACCTCTGAAGTCTAAATTGGGACGCAATACATATTGTATCGGGTATCTGAAATCTTTTAAGTTATGGTCGTTGGCGATGTGTACGGTTTCGAGAAAGTCAAGCAAAGCAGGCCCTTCATACCAAGGCATATTGTCCGATTTATCTACGACATTATCACCTTTTAATGCCGACAATGGGATACAGTTGATGTCGGGAATACCTAATGGAGTTACAAATTGCTTGTAGTCTGCTACTATTTTGTCGAATACTTGTTGATCATACTCTACAAGGTCCATTTTATTAACCGCCAAAACTACGTGCTTAATGCCGAGAAGAGATACAAGATAAGTGTGTCGGCGTGTCTGGGTAATAACACCGGTGCGTGCATCGACGAGAATAATTGCAAGGTTCGCTGTCGAGCCTCCGGTGATCATGTTTCGGGTATATTGTTCATGACCCGGAGTATCGGCAATGATAAATTTCCGTTTGTTTGTAGAAAAATATCGGTAAGCTACGTCTATTGTGATACCTTGTTCTCGTTCAGCTTTTAGTCCGTCTAATAATAAAGCATAATCGATATTGTCACCTGCATTTCCGACTCGCTTGCTGTCACGTTCCAAAGCATCTAATTGGTCTTCATACAATTTCTTGCTGTCAAAAAGCAAACGACCTATTAATGTCGATTTTCCGTCATCTACCGAACCGGCAGTTAGTAATCGAAGTAAATCTTTTTTCTCGTCTTGGTCGAGAAAATCGGATATATTTAGTTTTGTTGCCATCTTTTCTGTCCTTAAAAATAACCTTCTCTTTTTTTCTGTTCCATACTGGCTTCTTGATCGAAATCTATTACCCGAGTCGTGCGTTCCGATTTTGTAGTAACCATCATTTCCTCTACAATTTTTTCAATGGTATCGGCATCAGACTCTATCGCTCCTGTAAGAGGATAACACCCTAAAGTGCGGAATCTGACTTTCATCATTTTTGCCTTTTTACGGTATTCTTCAGGCATTCTATCGTCATCTACCATGATTAGATTTCCATCTATGTTGACGATCGGACGTTCTTTAGCAAAGTACAGAGGAACAATAGGAATATTTTCTAATCGAATATATTGCCATATATCGAGTTCTGTCCAATTAGAGAGAGGAAATACCCGAATCGATTCACCTTTGTGCACTCGTGCATTATAAATATCCCAAAGTTCGGGACGTTGGTTTTTAGGATCCCATTGGTGAAAACGATCACGGAATGAAAAAATACGTTCTTTCGCACGGGACTTTTCTTCATCTCTGCGAGCTCCACCAAAAGCAGCGTCAAACTTATATTTATCAAGAGCGTTTAAAAGAGCTTGGGTTTTCATTAAGTCCGTGTGAACTTTACTTCCATGAGTAAAAGGACCGACACCGGCTTTGAAAGCTTCCATATTAGATTCTACGATCAAATTCCAGTCATGTTCTTTGGCATATTTATCTCTGAATTCGATCATTTCTTTAAATTTCCATTTAGAATCGATGTGCATTAAAGGAAAAGGTGGACGTCCCGGAGCAAAAGCTTTTTCTGCCAGACGTACCATTACAGAAGAATCTTTCCCTATAGAGTATAGCATTACCGGATTTTCAAACTCCGCCACTACTTCCCGTATAATGTGTATGGCTTCCGATTCCAGTTCTTTTAAATGACTTAGTTTATAAGTTGACATGTGTTGTTCAAATTTAATTTTAGGCGCAAAAATACTCATTCAGTAAGATACTGAACCGAATTAAATGTTAAAAGAAACTATTCTTGGAAAAACAGTTTTCTTAAGGATTGCTACACTCTCCTCTAAACTTTGAGTAGATGTATCGATTGTCAGATCAGGCTGTTCCGGAATTTCAAAAGGTGAAGATATACCCGTGAAGTCTTTTATTTCACCTTTTCTTGCCTTTTTATATAACCCTTTTACATCGCGTTGCTCACACACTTCAAGCGGAGTGCTTACATAAATTTCCATAAAGTCGTCTTTGCCTATTATATCGGCAGCCATTTGCCGTATTTCGTTTGTCGGACTGATGAACGCGGCGATAGTGACAATTCCGCAATCTACAAACAGTTTAGATACTTCAGCGATCCTCCGGATATTTTCAATTCGGTCGGCTTCAGAAAAGCCGAGATTGTTATTGATGCCGCTGCGAATATTATCGCCGTCGAGGATTCGGCATAATATGCCGTTTTGATACAATTCTCTTTCTAATGCAATCGCTAATGTGCTTTTCCCAGAACCCGATAATCCTGTGAACCAGAGCATAAGTCCTTTTTGTTTCAGAAGCTTTTCCCGGTCGCTACGTTGCAGCATTCGGTCGAATATAGGGTAAATATGTCTCTCTTCCATATTATAATTATTTTATAGGTGTAAATTCCCAAATGAGGGGGATCAATATGATAGATAAAATAAATATTATTAAATTGAGCGGTAATCCTATTTTAAGGAAATCTTTGAATTTGTAACCCCCGACACTTTGTACGATCAGATTGGTCTGGTATCCGATCGGAATAGAAAAACTTGCTGATGCAGCGACACAGATTGTAATAAAAAACGGCATAGGATCTACCCCTAATTCGGTAGAGAGTGATAATGCTATCGGAAAGGTAAGTGCTGCCGCAGCATTGTTCGTAATCGCTTCGGTACAGATGTTGGTGATAAGAAATAATGCAGCTAGTACGGCATGCGGGCCATAATCTTTCACTATATCTATAATTGCGCCGGCAATAATGTTTGCTATTCCTGAATTGGTCATTGCCTGACTGATTGCAAATGCTGAGGCTATGGCGATCAAGACATCCCAGCTTACATATTTTGTATATTTTTTTGCCGGGAATATTTTTAATGCGGTCATGGCAAATAAGGCTGCTGCAGCAAAGTAGAACATATCTATTTTCATACCGTTGACTCTGGGCATATATTCCCCGATTGTCGCTCCGACAATCATAAAAATAAGAATGACCGAGGCGAGCCAGCGACGGCTTTTTTGTTGGGGAGCTTCGAAATCTCCGGCATCGGATACAAGATAAAAAACTTTAGAATCTCCCCATGTCGGTATGAAGGAATCATCTGTAAGTAAGACAAGATTGTCACCCTCCTGCAATTTTAATTTATTCAAACCGGTAGTGATACGCTCTCCATTACGATTTACTGCAGTGACAATTCCTCCGTAATGTCGAAAAAAGTCGAATTTACCTAATGTCTGTCCGATACCGGGAAAACGTGGACCTAAGACTACTTCTACCAATTTTACGGCTGATTGGATGAAGTTTTTATCTGCATTTTGTAAACAAGTCAGTTTTATTCCTTCTATGTTGATAAGCGTTTTTAAGCTGGAAGATTTTCCTGCCAAGATAATTTGGTCTGATGCTCGTAAAATAATACGTTGTTTATCAGCCGGCATGAAGCTGTTGTTGCGATATATTCCGTAAACGCTCATTTGGGGAATTTCTTTAAAATGTCCGTGATCTATCACTGCTCCTGTCAAAAGGCTATTCTCAGGAACAATCGCATCGAAATAATATTCTTTTATTTCTTTTCCCGTATCACCGTTGAGACTATTTCCCGGAAGTAGTTTTTTGCTGGCAATGAAAATATAGATAAGTCCCGCGATTGTTATGATAATGCCGATTTTGCTTAGTTCGAACATTTTTAGACCTTCGTACCCTGATTCCTGCATCATTCCATGAACGACAAGGTTGGTCGAAGTTCCTATTAAAGTACAGAGCCCTCCCAAAATGGTAGCGTATGAGAGAGGAATCAAAAATTTTTGCGAAGGCATATTTACAAATTCCGCCCATTTTTTTATGATCGGGGCGAAAATAACGACTACGGCTGTGTTGTTTAAAAATGCAGAGATGAAACTAATCGTCGGAAGCATCCTGAATTGTGCTTTTCTGACAGATGTTTTAGTTTGGGGTAATATTTTTTTTATCAAGTAATCCAGAGCTCCGGATCTTCTGACTCCTTCACTGACCAGAAATAAGATGGCAACCGTTATCATTCCTTGGTTGCTGAATCCTGCCACCATTTCTTTGGGAGTAATGATTCCCATGAGCATAAAACCGATAGCGACCAGCAACAATGTAAGACCGGGTCTCATTTTATCCATTGCCAAGACGATTAACATGGCTATCAGGGCGGTTAAAACAATAATAGCATCTATACTCATTTCGATATATTCAAAATTGTTCAGGTTTATTCGACTATAAACCAAGGATTAAGTAAATTTTCTTTATTATAGGAGATTGGCGTTTGCCGGTCTGTATGATATATCTCTTTTCCCGCTGCACGGGCTATCGCATGTCCGGCGGCAGTATCCCATTCCATTGTCGGAGCAAAACGTGGGTAAATATCGGCGTTTCCTTCACTAACCAAACAGATTTTTATGGAACTTCCTACTGAAGTTATTACTAAATCTGGGTGTATTTGTTGTAAATCTGCAATGAAAGAAGCTGTTTCGGGACTCAAATGTGAACGAGATGCAACAACCGTAAATAGATTGTTTTTTCTTTTGATCGGTAGTTGAATGGCATATTTTCGTAAAGTTTCTGTAGACAAATTTTCCGGTTTAGCATCGATATTTTCGACTTTATATGCTCCGTATCCGGTCAGTCCGTAATAAAGAGTTTTCTTTACGGGAATATAAATTACTCCCAATTCGGGAATTCCATTTACAACAAGAGCTATATTGACAGTAAACTCTCCGTTACGTTTAATAAATTCTTTAGTTCCGTCTAAAGGATCTACTATCCATAATTTTTTCCATGATTGGCGGATCGAATAGTCAATGCTTTTCCCCTCTTCACTTAATACCGGGTAGGAAGTTTGATTCAGAAAGGATAAAATTATTTCATTTGATTTTTTATCAGCTATCGTGAGAGGAGAATTATCTGCTTTTTGTTCGATCTTGAAATCTGCGTTCGGATCGGTGTATATTTTAATAATCTCTGATCCTGCTTCGATAGCGGCACGGATAGCTGTATTTAGTTCATTTTGCATATTTTCGGATAAAAACAAGGTATAAGCAAATGCTTGATTCCCTAAAATGAAGTTACAAAGATAATAAAAACTTTATTATATACTGTGAGGAATTTGATAATGAGTAGAAGTTTGGTAGAGATTTTATTGAAGAAAGAATAAATATTTAAAAGAGGGAGGATTATTTTAGTGTCTGTTTAAGTTTTACTCGGATCAGATTTGAGATTTTTTCGAGGGAAATAGCGGGCTATCTGACAGGTGAAAATGCTAAAGTGACCGGATAATATTTATTTGTTGGAAAAATTAGACAGGCTTTTATTACCGGTTTAAATTTTGAATGAATTTTAATCGCTGAATAATAGATTTAAAATAGTATGAATTTATGATATATTCTATATATTTGATTCGAAATAAATTATTGCATCATGGCTGGAGATAATATCGTCGTTTTTATGACTTTTGGTGATTTGACGGAAGCATATCTTGTTAAAGGTATATTAGATGATAATGCAATTCCGTCTTTTATATCGGATGAGAATGTCTTGTCGGTTTATCCTTTATATAATCAAGGACTGGGAGGAATAAAATTGTCTGTGTTTGAGAGAGATCTCGAGAGTGCGACAAGATTAGTTAAAGAGCAACAAGAGGCTTCTTTTATTCCTGAAGATCAAAAAGCCGTGAATAGTTTGGCGGATGACGGGCCTGTATGCCCTGTTTGTGGCTCACGAAATGTTGCTTATGGAGCTTCTGTCCAACATAAATATAATTGGTTGACTATATTTATATCCATATTCCTTCAGGTATATCCGTTTGCAGTCCGTAAGAGGTTTCATTGCTTTGATTGTGGAACAGATTTTAAATATAGGAAGAATTAAATATATGTCAAAAAGCTGTTTTTTTACGATATATTAGGGCTTGCTGATTATCTTTGTAAAGATTTTAGAGTGGTTTCTCCTTATGAAAAAAGGAATAAATAAATTAATAATCTGTTTAATTTTATTTGGTATGGGTTGTACATCTGTAAACAAAGAGCATGTTTATGTGTTGATTGAGACTGAATTGGGCGATATTAAAGTCAAATTATATAATGAAACGCCTCTCCATAGAGATAACTTTGTCAAATTGGTAAAAGAAGGCTATTATAACGATCTTTTGTTTCATAGGGTTATAAAAGATTTTATGATACAAGGTGGAGACCCTGATTCTAAGGGAGCTGCTGCTGATAAAACATTGGGGAGCGGGGGACCGGGATATACCCTTCCTGCAGAAATCGTGTATCCTTTGTATTTCCATAAAAAAGGAGTTTTGGCTGCGGCTCGTCAGGGAGATGAAGTGAATCCGAAAAAAGAGTCTTCCGGATCTCAGTTTTATATAGTTACCGGAAACGTATATTCTGAGGGAAAATTGAAAAGTTTGGAACAGCAGCTCACTCAAATGAAAGAACGGAATATCTTTAATCGTTTGGTGGGAGAACATAGATCGGAAATTATGCAGTTGCGTAAAAATCGCGATCAAGAAGGGTTGATGGCTTTACAGGATACACTTGTTGCACAGACTCATGAAATTTTGATGGATGAAGGACCGGTAATGTTTACTCCAGAGCAGAAAGAGGCATATACATCGATGGGCGGAGCTCCACATCTCGATGGAGAATATACTGTATTCGGTGAAGTCGTAGAGGGACTGGATGTCGTAGATAAAATTCAGTCGGTAGCTACCGGTAGAGCCGACCGCCCGAAAAAAGATATTTCAATGCGAATGAAAATTATAGAATAGTGATTCGAATCAATAAATATTGTTTGCCAAACGGATTGCGTTTAATTCATCATCAAGATAAAGAAACTCAGATGGTGGCATTAAACCTTTTGTACGATGTCGGGTCTAAGGATGAAAATCCGAACCGTACAGGGTTTGCCCATTTGTTTGAGCATCTGATGTTCGGTGGGTCTGTTAATATTCCCGATTTCGATACACCGTTGCAAAAAGCCGGTGGTGAAAATAATGCGTGGACAAGTAATGATATAACGAATTATTATTCGGTAGTTCCGCGTCAGAATGTGGAAACAGCTTTTTGGCTGGAGTCGGATCGTATGCTCGGGCTTGATTTCTCGGAAAAGAGTCTGTCCGTACAGAAGCAAGTCGTAATCGAAGAATTTAAGCAGCGTAACCTGAATCAGCCGTACGGTGATATTCCGTTATTGATAAGGCCATTGGCATATAAAGTGCATCCGTATAGGTGGCCTACGATAGGGAAACGGGTTGAACATATCGAACAGGTAAAACTGGAAGATGTGAAGTCGTTCTTTTATAAACATTATGCTCCGAATAATGCTATTTTGGCAGTTACGGGAAATATCTCTTTTGAAGAGACCGTTGATCTTACCGAGAAATGGTTTGGTCCGATAGAGAGAAGAGATATAGAATTGCGGAATTTACCGATAGAACCTGTTCAGGAGTCTGCACGATTTCAGGAAGTTTCGCGCTCTGTGCCGTTAGATTCGATTACGAAAGTATATCACATGTGCCGGAGAATGGATAAAGAATACCATTGTTTTGACTTGTTGTCCGACATACTATCCAATGGCCGATCTTCCCGGCTGTTTCAACGGCTTGTCATGGATCGAAAACTGTTTGCCGATATAGATGCCAGTATTACAGGTGATATAGATGCCGGATTGTTTATGATCAAGGGAAAAGTCAATAAAGGAGTTTCTTTAGAGGATGCAGACCGTGCTATTGTTGAAGAGTTGCGTAGATTGGGAGAGAATGAGGTGTCGTCGTATGAATTGCAAAAAGTAGTCAATAAATTTGAATCGAACGATCTGTTTTCTAATATTAATTACTTGAATAAAGCAACTAATTTAGCCTATTACGAATTATTGGATAAAGCCGAAAATATCGATAGTGAAATAGAAAAATACAAAGGTGTCACTTCCCGTATGCTGAAAGAAGTAGCAGAAAGAGCATTTGTTGAGGAGAATAGTTCTACTCTATATTATCGTGCAGACGGTAATTTATTGTAAACCGTTTTTTGTGTATTATAGTAAGTAGAGCTGATAAAATCCATTTTGTGATTTTAGAGTAGTTAGATTAATATAATGAAAGACAATCAATACAGGTAGAAACAGGGCTGCAGAGATTTTGCCCGAAGACCTTTATTGTGGATAAATGGGGGAATATATGCGATTTAAGTTGATACTTACAGTAAAATCAGAACATTCGGGAAATGTACTTCCGGTGAGTTACCAATATGAATTATCTTCTTGCATTCATCGGATATTGACTGATAATAAGGAGCTGTATGAACAGTGGTTGAGGATGAATGGGTTTTTACCGGAAATGAGTGTGAAATATAGGTTATTATCTATTTCGAATTTTTATATTCCTAAAATAAAGGTCGAAGCCGATCGTCTTTTTATACTTTCGAAAAGAATACAATTGTGGATTTCTTGTTTGCCGGAGCGTTGTACCGAAGATTTTATAAAGACTCTTTTTGCGGGAAAGATTTTGTTGATAGGTGATCGTCATACTCAAGTAGAATTGCAAGTAGACGATATAATAAAAACGGATATGGATTCTTATCCTGAGACGTTGAGTTATCTTTCATTATCTCCTATTGTATTTGTGCATGTTCGTCCTAATAGAAGTATAGAATATGTGAGTCCCTCTACTCCGGGATACGGAGAGATATTATTGAATCATATTCTGGAAAAGTATCGTCATTTTTATGGGAAAGATTTTTCTGGCGATATGAATTTTAATTTTGAGCTCTTATCTGAACCTAAGCGAAAAGGTATATTTATAAAGCGTTTTACAAAAGAAGAATCGAAGATTATCGGTTATATGTATAAATTCAAGCTGACATTGCATCCTGTTTTGCATCAATTGATTCATAATACGGGATTGGGAGATAAAGTTAATCTGGGTTTTGGTTGCATTGAAATTTTAGAATAATCTGAGAGCCTGTCTGATTTTTTTATTGGAAAAATGAGACAGGCTTTGAATCTTTGTTTCCGAAAAAAAAGAAATCTTTGAAAAAAGTGAGGCTTTTTATATGATTTGACAAAATAATTTTTTTATTTTGTCTCTCTAAAGTAATTAGCTTTTTTTCTTAAAGAATTTGAATATGATGGACCTTCATGAAGCTCCTTTGTTGGAGAAGTCTGCTCAGGCAGAGGAGAACATTACCACGGAAAATGTTTCTTTACCGGAAACTGCCAAAGAAAATAAATTGGTTGAAAACAAACTGTCGCGAGAAGAAATAGTAGCGAGAGTAAAAGAGCTTGTAAATCAACCTGTCGAGTCTGTAAAAGACGAGATAGATTTGTTGAAACAAAATTATTATAAGCTTCGTAAAAATGAAGTAGAAGAAGCTCGCCGGAAGTTTGAAGAAGAGACCGGTGACACTTCAGGATTTACTCCTGAGCCTGATGAGTGGGAAGAGGCGTTGAAAGGGTTGCTGAATGTGTTTAAAGAAAAAAAAGCAAAACTTCTTGAGCAACAGGAAAAAGTGAAAGAAGAAAATCTTCTGCGTAAAAAATCTATTCTTGAAGAAATAAAGAAAATTACTGAAGATTCTGATAATATCAATAAACATTATAACGATTTTCAGCAATTACAACAGGCATTCAAAGAAATTACAGATGTCCCGGCTTCTGCTGTTAATGAGTTATGGAAAAATTATCAGTTATATGTCGAGCATTTTTACGATTTATTGAAGATCAACAAAGAGTTGCGAGATTATGACTTTAAAAAGAATCTGGATCTGAAGTTGGCAATTTGTGAATCGGCCGAAGCGTTAGCTAAAAATGATGATATTGTAGCCGCTTTTAAATCTTTACAAGCTTTGCATGATGAGTGGAGAGCTATAGGACCGGTAGCAAAAGAATTGCGTGAAGATTTGTGGAATCGGTTCAAAGCAGCTTCTACAGTAATCAATAAAGCTCACCAGCAACATTTTGAAATTTTGAAAGCTGATGAGCAGAAAAACGAAGAGGCGAAGATTGCGATATGCGAGGAAATTGAAGCTATCGATATGACTGCATTGAAATCGTTTAGTGCTTGGGATGAAAAAACAAAGGATATTATAGCATTGCAAGAGCGATGGAAAGGTATAGGTTTCGCCTCCCGTAAAGTGAATAATGCTTTATTCGAACGTTTCCGTAAAACGTGTGATGAGTTCTTTAAACAGAAGGCAGAGTATTTCAAACGGGTAAAAGATGAGATGTCTCTCAATCTTGAGAAGAAGAAAGCCTTGTGCGAAAAGGCTGAAGCTCTGAAAGACAGTACCGATTGGAAAAATACGACTGATCAGATGATTGCCATTCAGAAAGAATGGAAAACTATCGGTCCGGTTTCAAAGAAATATTCAGATGCTGTATGGACTCGTTTTATTGCAGCTTGCGACTACTTCTTTGAGCAAAAAAATAAGCAGACAGCTTCTGTACGTCAGGTTGAACAGGAAAACCTATTGTTGAAAAAGGCCGTTATTGAAAAATTGGATGCTCTTGATGAGGCAATGGCTACGACCGAAGCCGTTGCTTTGGTAAGAACCTTGATGGCCGAGTGGAATCAGATCGGTCATGTACCTTTCAAAGAAAAAGACAAAATTTATAAGAGTTATCAGGCTGCTTTGGATAAGCATTTTAAACGCCTGAATATGAATGAAAATAAGAATCGTTTAAATTCTTTTACTTCTGCCGTTCAACAAATGGCGTCCTCTGACCAAGCTCAAAATAAATTATACCGGGAAAGAGAACGACTGATGCGTTCGTATGAACATGTTAAAGCGGAGTTGCAGACGTACGAAAATAACATGGGCTTTTTAAATATATCTTCAAAAAGCGGAGGAGGCATGCTCAAGGAAATGGAACGAAAGATGCAAAAATTAAAAGATGAAATGCTGCTGATTGCTCAGAAAATCGAATTGATCGACGAGAATCTATAAATTAGGTAAAGATTTGTACGGCTCGTAACAGACTGCGGTTTGTTACGGGCTGTTTTATCGATAATCACATAGATGCTTCTATAGTGAAATAAGTGTTTGATAATATGGAGAGAAGAGATAGAGGACGTTTTATAAGAGGATTGGTTGCAGTCGGAGATTTTTGTTGTATCAATCTCGTTTTCCTTATGGTTTATCTGTTTTTCGATTCAGATATGACCCATCAATTCAATCAAAAGATAGTTTGGCTTTTACTAAATATATCTTATTTCCCGGTCGTGTTGATGTTTAATCAGATACATAATACCCGTATTATCTATATCGATTCTTTATTATTGGCGGCTTCTGAGTCGGTAATATTACTGTTTCTGATTTTTATATCATTACTGACATTTTTGCAAATAGAGGTCGGGACGATTGTTTTGCTTACATTTTTTGTCGGTTTCTTTATTTCCTTGAATCTTTGGTGGTTATTAGCAAGTAGGGTTCTTAAATATTATCGAAGTAAAGGATTTAATTTTAAGAGAATCATTATTGTGGGTGCTGGGAAAACCGGTTTGATGCTGTTTCGGGAATTACATTCAGATTTAGGATATGGGTATAAATTTTTGGGTTTCTTTGATGATAATGCAGAGTTGAAAGGTCAGATTCCCCAATTGTTGGGCGATACCGGTATGGTCGAAAAATTTGCATTAGAAAATAATGTTGACGAAATTTATTGCGCGCTTCCTGGATCTCAAGATGCTAAAATATTGAATTTACTACAGTTCTCCGAGCGTCATGCTATCCGCTTTTTTATAGTGCCGGAAATCAGCCGTTATGTCTTACGCAGGCTGCATTTTCAGATTATGGGACGAGTACCGGTATTGTCTGTTCGAGAAGAACCCTTGCAGAGGTGGGAGATGAGGGCAGTCAAACGTTTGTTCGATTTTGTTTTTTCTTCGGCTATTCTTTTACTTTCTCCTTTTTGGTTGTTGCCGATAGCTATATGCGTGAAATTATCTTCACCCGGACCTGTACTATTTAAGCAGAAACGTACAGGTTTTATGGGACGGGAATTCAATTGTTTGAAATTTCGGACGATGAAAGTAAATAATGAAAGTGATAAACTGCAAGCAACCAAAGGAGATCCCCGTATAACTCGTATCGGTGAGTTCTTACGAAAAACGAGTCTTGATGAATTGCCGCAGTTTATTAATGTTTTTAAAGGAGAGATGTCGGTTGTCGGGCCTCGTCCTCATATGCTGAAACACACAAAAGACTACTCGGCGATTATCGATAAATATATGGTTCGTCATTTTATAAAACCCGGTTTAACGGGGTGGGCGCAAGTAAATGGATATCGGGGAGAGACAAAAGAACTTTGGCAAATGGAAAAAAGAGTAGAATATGATGTCTGGTATATCGAGAATTGGAACTTTATGCTCGATATGAAGATTATTTTTTTGACTTTGATCGGTATTTTTAAAGGTGATAAGAATGCATTTTGATTAAAAAATGTTGGATACTTGTTTAAATTTTGCCGGAATTAATTTGAGAATTAAAGTATTAAATATAGAAGCATAGATTATGAAAACTGCAATTGTCGGAACCGGTTATGTGGGTTTGGTAACAGGAACCTGTTTTGCTGAAATGGGGGCGAATGTTATTTGTGTAGATGTTGACCGGACTAAAATCGAAAAGCTTAAAAACGGTATAATTCCCATCTATGAACCGGGCTTAGAAGAGTTGGTTAAAAAGAATTGTAATGACGGACGATTGAATTTTACGACAGATCTGGCTTCATGTATTAATGATGTGGATATTGTTTTTAGTGCGGTAGGTACTCCTCCCGACGAAGATGGAAGTGCCGATTTAAGTTATGTTTTGGAGGTTGCACGTACTATCGGACGCACGATGAATAAGTACCTGCTTGTTGTTACGAAGAGTACTGTCCCTGTGGGAACTGCAGCTTTGGTGCGTCGGGCTATACAAGATGAGTTGGATATTCGGAATTTGGATATTCAATTTGACGTTGCTTCTAATCCCGAGTTTTTGAAAGAAGGAAATGCCGTGAATGATTTTATGCACCCTGATCGTGTCGTTGTCGGAGTAGAATCGGAAAAGGCGAAAGCTTTGTTGTCTCGCCTTTATAAACCGTTTTTGATCAATAATTTCCGTATTATATTTATGGATGTTCCATCGGCCGAAATGACTAAATATGCGGCAAATGCGATGTTGGCTACTCGCATTAGCTTTATGAATAATATTGCTAATCTTTGTGAGAAAGTCGGTGCTGATATAAATATGGTGCGTGCGGGAATCGGGAGTGATGAACGTATTGGCAGCAAATTTTTGTATGCCGGTTGCGGATATGGAGGATCATGTTTCCCGAAAGATGTTCGGGCATTGATAAAGACTGCGTCGGAAAATGATGTCGATCTTGAGATACTGAAAGCTGTAGAAAGGGTGAATGACGAGCAGAAAATGATTTTGTTCAAAAAACTGTCAGCCTATTATTCAAATAAGTTGTCTGGAAAAACGATTGCCGTTTGGGGACTTTCGTTCAAGCCGGAAACCGATGATATGAGAGATGCTCCGTCTCTGTTGCTGGTTGATGCTTTGGTCAAGGCCGGATGTGTTGTAAAAGCTTATGATCCTATTGCGATTCCGGAGGCTAAGCGTCGTTTAGGCGAAGAGCATATTATTTTTGTCGATGATATGTATGACGCTCTGATCGATGCCGACTGTTTGATGCTGGTGACGGAATGGAAACAGTTTAGATTACCTTCTTGGGCGGTGATCCGTAAATTGATGAAAACTCCATATATATTAGATGGTCGCAATATTTATGATCGAGAAGAGGTGAAAGCTTTAGGTTTTGATTACGAATGCATAGGACGTTAGATGACTTTGAACCAGAACACTCCGTTACAGATTCTGAAAAAATATTATGGATATGATACATTTCGTCTTCAGCAGGCCGAAATAATCGATACGGTCATATCTGGTCGTGATTGTTTGGTATTGATGCCTACCGGAGGAGGGAAATCTCTCTGTTATCAGATTCCTGCAATTATAAAAGGGGGGACGACAGTTGTTGTTTCTCCTTTATTGGCTTTAATGAAAGATCAGGTCGATACTCTTGATTCGAATGGTATCCCTGCTGCAATGCTGAATAGTTTACAAAATGAGACAGAGACGGCAAAGGTAAAGATTGCTGCTCGGCGGGGAGATTTGAAGTTGTTATATATTTCTCCTGAGCGGTTGATGGGTGAGATAGACGGGCTGTTGCTGGAAATGAATATTTCTTTATTTGCGATCGACGAAGCGCACTGTATCTCGCAGTGGGGGCATGATTTCAGACCGGAATATAATCGTCTTTCTGTTCTTAAAAAATATTTTCCGAAAGTGCCGTTAATGGCATTGACTGCTACTGCAGATAAGTTGACACGTGAGGATATCGTGACTCAGCTTGCTATGGATGACCCTCAGGTGTTTATATCCTCTTTTGATCGTTCCAATCTCACGCTTTCGGTGCGTAAAAATCTGAATAAGAAACAAAAATTATCAGCAATACTCTCATTTATAGAACAGCATCCGCGTCAAAGCGGAATAATTTATTGTATGAGTCGGAACAATACCGAGATGTTGGTCCGAGAACTGTCTCAGTACGGAATTTCGGTGACAGCTTATCATGCCGGGTTATCGTCTCGGGAGAGAGAAACGTCACAGCAAGCATTCTTGAATGATCGAGTGCAAATAATCTGTGCTACGATTGCTTTTGGAATGGGAATCGACAAATCCAATGTGCGTTGGGTCATACATTATAATATGCCTAAGAGTATAGAGTGTTATTATCAGGAAATCGGAAGAGCCGGAAGGGATGGAATGAAAGGCGATACATTACTGTTCTATTCTTTAGGTGATGTGGTAATGCTTTCAAAATTTGCTGAAGAAAGCGGGCAGAAGAAAATTAATTTGGAGAAACTTCGCCGGATGCAGCAATATGCGGAATCTCCGGTTTGTCGCAGACGTATTTTACTCAGTTATTTTGGCGAAACAGTCGATCATGATTGTGGAAACTGTGATGTTTGCAAAAATCCGCCTCAACGGTTTGACGGATCTGTATTGGCACAGAAAGCTTTGAGTGCTATCGTTCGCACAGACCAACAAGTGACTTTTAATTTGTTGATCGATGTTTTGCGAGGGTCGCATAAAGCAGAAATTCTCAAAAGAAATTATGATAAAATAAAAACATTCGGAGTCGGTTCTGATTTAACATTTCGACAATGGCAGGGATATCTTTTGCAAATGTTGCAGTTAGGATTATTCGAAATGCTTTATAATCAGGGTGAACGGTTATCTGTGACAGAATTGGGTTGGAAAGTCCTCCGGAATGAATTGGAAATTAAGCTTACATGGGTAACCGATGAAGTCGTGCAGCCGATAGCCAAAACTCCTAAAAAAACAATGCGTCATGAGGTTTCGGAATTGTCTGATGACGAAAAACTTTTTGAAGCACTACGTGGATTGCGAATGAAGCTTGCGGCAGAAGAAGATAAACCTGCTTATACGATATTTACAGATCGTGTCTTACAAGAGATGGTAGAGCGCAAACCTGTTACACTATATGATTTTGCTCGGATCAGCGGAGTCGGAGAAGCAAAAGTTTCTCGCTATGGTAAGCAATTTGTCGATTTGCTTCGTAAAGAATTGAATATTAAACGAGAAAGAGGTGATTCATATATCGAGACTTTGATGCTTTTACGTCAAGGCCTAACGATCGAGCAGGTTGCAGAAAGCCGGAATTTAAAGCCTGTTACGATTTATTCTCATATAGCAGAATTGATCATATCCCGGAAGTTGACAGATTGGAGTGATTATATTTCGGTTTTTGAAATCGAGTCTGTTGCGAATGTCATATCATCTTTCGAAAATAAAACTCAAAATTTGAAGCCTATATATGAAGCGTTAAATGGTGAAATAGATTATGGCAAGATCCGTTTAGCTTTAGCTGTTCTGTCTCTTGAATAATCCTCTGTTCATGTTTATTCATTCGTTATATTTCTCAAAGAACGGTATAACTTTTCCAAATCTTTAGAATAAAGAGATATGTTGATTTGATCTCCCGGTTTGAGTGTATAATTTTTATTAGAAATACATTCATTGTTTCGAATTATATTTTCTATACGGCAACCGTACGGGAGGTTAATTGTTTTATTTGTTCTGCCGGCGAGATAGGATTCCGTATTTATTTCAAACGGAATAGTAATTCTTTCATCCGATTGTGAGTAATCGGCAGGTAATAAGTTTTTGTATAGTTGATCATAAATAGGTTTTACTCCCCAAATCTCACTGATAAAATAAGTTATGCCTACAACAACGGTTATCGGTATTAACATATTGAATTTCTGGGTCATTTCGAGTATTAGAATGATCCCGGTAATAGGAGATCTCACTACCGCAGCAAACAACGCAGACATCCCGATTAGCATGAAAAAACCGAAATGCTCGGGCGAGAGCATTCCGATCCGAATCAAGAGAAGTGCGAATAATTTTCCCGTAAGTCCGCCTATGACCAATAGCGGCAGGAAGATACCTCCCGGAAAGCCAGTTGCATAACAAAGCGTTGTAAATAAAAGTTTTATGATAATAAGAATTACCAATATACCCATTTCGGTATGAATAGCATTTGCCTCTTTTAGTAAGAAATTCTCTCCTCCTGCAACTAATCCTGAAAAGAAATATCCTAAGATATAAGTAACAATGATTATTCCGAGAATACGTATGGAGACCGGTATCCGGCTGTCTCCATATTGCTTTTGAAATCGGAGTAATAAATAGTTGAAGGTTTTTCCTATAATAGTCAATAACGTTGAGAAAAGAATAAATGCAACAGCTATTTCGCCGATATTCATTTCATCAGGGTAGGCCGTATTGATCAAAGTATATGAGTTGACCGTGAATATCTGAGATGCTATCCAGCCGGATATGATTGCAGCTAAAAGTGACGATATGGCGATTTTTACGGAATCGAACTTTTCAACTTCTTCAATGATAAATATCGTAGATGCCAATGGTGCGGTAAAGGCAGAAGAGAGGCCTGCACTCGCTCCACCTGTATATAAATAACGTTGTTCTGAAATATTAGCCTTTCCCCACTTCCCGATTAATTTTGCAATGAATCCTCCCATTTGGACAGACGGACCTTCTCTTCCTAAAGAAAGTCCCATACCTATTCCGGCAACGCCTCCTATAAATTTAGCTATCAATGTTTTTAGCGGATGGATAAATTGAAATCTTCCGAATATCGCACCTTCGATTTGCGGTATTCCGCTCCCTGAGATAATAGGATATTTTTTTACAAGATACCATATTGCTATTCCGATAATCCACATGATTGTTATGATTACCGGATGAAACCACCAAGAGTAAGATGATGAAAAAAGAATGTCCCGTAAATCAGAAGACTTCACGAGTAAATAACGGAAAGGAACAGTAATAAGTCCGGTCATTCCTCCGACTACGATACAGAGCAGATATAATTTTACATGAGAAAATTTCATTATAAACAAGAAGAATACATATTTTCATAGTATAACGTTTTTGTTTTATGCTCTGTTCGTATAACCCGGAATTTTAATGTATGTCTTTTTTCTTATGTATATCCGAACGTAAAGTCTTATATGATAGAATGTGTATGGTTATACCGGTGGCTATTGCAATTAAAAGTATGGCTATCCATAATTCGGCTGTGACCCATATAGATATTCCTATAGTAATCCATAAAGTTGTTATGGTTATGACCTTTCCTCGTAAAGGGATTGCTTTATATTCATGAAAATTACGAATACAGTTTCCGAAAAGAGGAATGTTCATGACTTTATTATAAAGATATGGAGAACTACGAGTATAGAGCCAAGCGGTCAGTAACCAAAACGGAGTTGTCGGGAGTATCGGTACAAATAGACCGATACCTCCTAAAATAAGGCACAAAGTCCCTGATACGATGTATATTATTTTTTTATACGAATTAACTTTTCGCATTATCGGCAAATAAAATCTGCGGTGAGAGAGAATCCTCGTAATAGTTCTTCTACCGATAATCTTTTTTTCCCGGGAAGTTGCAATACTTTTAACCGTACACTACCGTTTCCGCAAGATATTTCAATATATTTTTTCCCGTCTGTATATAAAGTTCCGGGTTTTCCATTTGTCGTATTTATAACTTCGGTTTCAAATATTTTTACTGTATAGACCGTATGGTCGGGAGCTTCCCATTCGCACCATGCTGCCGGATAAGGGGATAATCCCCTTATAAAGTTATATATGTCTTTTGCACTTTTATTCCAGTCGATCCGGCAGGTTTCTTTAAAGATTTTGGGAGCAGGCCTTAACGGTTCGTCTACATTGACAGACTCTTGATCGACAGGGGAAATCCTCCCGTCGAGAATTGCATCTACCGTTTCTGTTACCATCGAAGCACCCATAACCATCAGTCGGTCATGTACTGTTCCTGCATTATCATTATCTGCAATAGGGATGCGCTTTTGCATGATTATTTTGCCGGTATCTATCTCATGAGTAAGAAAAAATGTAGTAGCTCCGGTCTCTTTGTCACCATTGATTATCGCCCAGTTGATAGGCGCTGCCCCACGATATTGGGGCAGGAGAGAAGCATGCAGATTGAATGTCCCTAATCGGGGCATGTCCCATACAACTTCAGGGAGCATACGGAATGCTACGACGATTTGAAGGTCGGCATTCCATGCTCTTAATTCGGTCAGGAAAGTTTCGTCTTTTAATTTCTCAGGTTGTAAAAGGGGAAGACCTTGAGAAATGGCATATTCCTTTACCGGAGAAAACTGTATTTTGTGTCCTCGTCCTGCTGGTTTGTCGGGCATTGTAATTACTCCTGCGACATTATATCCTTCCTCCACGAGATGTTTTAAACTCTCTACGGCAAATTCGGGAGTTCCCATGAAAACGATTCTTATATTTTCCTTTTCCATATATATTTGTTAATCTTGAGAATAATGTACTAATACACGTCGGTATGAATTGAATATTTTTGATTTTGAAACAAATCCGACGTACTGGTCGTTTTCTACGACCGGAAGATTCCATGCATTTGTTTCGTCAAATATTTTCATTACCTTTTCCATTGTCATACCCACTTCTATTTTTCCCGGAGGCGAGATCATAAATTTTCGGACAAACATACGATTGTAAAGTTCCGGGCGAAACATAATATTTCTTATATCATCCAATAATACGATGCCGAGTAATTGGTTACGATGGTTTGTGACCGGAAATATGTTACGATGCGACTGAGATATAACTTTTACCATATCTCCTAAACTCATTTCGGGATGGACTATGAGAAAATCTTTCTCTATAACGCTGTCCATTTTTAACAATGTCAATACGGCTTTATCTTTATGGTGAGTAAGAAGCTCTCCTTTTTTGGCCAGACGCATAGTATATATACTGTGCGGTTCGAAAATTCTGATTGTGCCGAATGCTACGGTAGAGGTAATCATCAACGGAAGGAAAAGATCATACCCTCCGGTTAACTCGGCAGTGAGGAAAAGAGCCATTAATGGTGCATGCATTACTGCCGACATGACACCGGCCATCCCCATAAGCGCGAAATTTTTTTCGGAGAGAGGAATCACTATTTCGAAATGATTGATTGTATAGGCAAACAGAAAGCCTCCCATACAGCCGAGATAGAGACTTGGGGCGAATGTCCCTCCGACACCACCTCCTCCGTTTGTTGCACTTGTTGCGAATACTTTAAGCAACACGATTAAGGCTAAAGTCATAAAAACGACCCAGAAATTATCTCTCCACGGGTAAAAAATACTACCGTCTGTGATAACGTCAGGGTGTCCGCTGAGCAATCGGGTGATAGATTCATAGCCTTCTCCATAAAGAGGAGGAAGTAAGAAAATAGACAAACTTAAAATTATAGAGCCTAATCCGAACTTTTTCCAAGGATTTCCGAGTTTACGGAATTTCCCTTCGAGCCAGTTCATGACTCTGGTAAAATAGAGAGATACGAACCCGCAGAAAATTCCCAGAATAATGACATACGGAATTCTTTCAGCGATAAAAGGTTCGGTTTGAACGAAACTAAACTGAGCCGTCGGTCCGGTGAAAATATAAGCAACGGTAGCAGCCGTTGCAGAGGAGATAAGTAAAGGCATCACCGATGTTGTAGTCAAGTCCATCATAAGTATTTCCAGAGTAAATAGCAAACCGGCAATAGGAGCTTTGAAAATTCCGGCTATACTGGCAGATGCTCCGCATCCGACAAGAAGCATAAGTACACGGGTATCCAGTCTGAAAGCACTACCGATATTCGATCCTATAGCTGCACCGGTATATACGATGGGAGCTTCAGCACCGACAGATCCTCCGAATCCTATCGTGATAGAACTTGCTACTACTGAGGTGTACATATTATGAGGTTTTAATCGGCTTTTACGCTGTGAGATGGCATATAATATGCGGGTTATGCCATGACTGATATCATCTTTAACAATATATCGCACATATAAACCGGAAAGAAGAATACCTATGATCGGATACACAAGATACAGATAGTTTGCCCCACTGATAGAAAAATGTTCGGTGAGCAGATTTTGTATAAAATGTATCAGGTATTTTAGTATAAGAGCTGCTCCTGCGGCTAAAATACCGATAATGAAGCTGAGAATTAAAATAAAATTTTTTTCCTTTATATTTTTTTCCCGCCAGACAAGAAGCTTTAAGAACCAATCTTTTCCCATATTAAATGCCTTTCCCTGTAAATACTGTTTTTACTGTGTAAATAATAATTTTTAAATCAACTAATAAAGACATGTTTTCAAGGTAAAGAATTTCATATTTAAGTCGTTTTATCATTTCGTCGATATTGCGGGCATAACCGAATTTTACCATTCCCCATGATGTGATTCCCGGACGAACTTGATGCAATAAACTGTAATAAGGGGCACGGCGTATTAGCTGGTCTATAAAATATTTCCTTTCGGGACGCGGACCTACAATAGACATGTCTCCTTTAATGACGTTCCAGAATTGAGGTAATTCATCCAATCTATATTTGCGCATGATATGTCCGAAAGGTGTTATACGGGAATCATGCTCGTTAGATAGAGCCGGACCGTTTTGTTCGGCATTGTTTATCATCGTCCTAAATTTGTAAAGAGTAAATTCTTTTCTTCTGTATCCGATGCGCTGTTGTTTAAAAATAACAGGACCTTTCGAGCCGGTTTTTATTTTTATTGCTAAAAACAGGAATAATGGAGAAAGTATGATTAGAGCAAGTGCCGACAAGATTACGTCTAACAATCTTTTAATATTTTTTTGACAATCGGAAAGGGAACATATACTGATATCGATAAAAGGTGTTCCGTATATATTTGATAATTTTATGCGGGATGTCAGCATTTCATATTCGCTTGCCTCTATTTGTATCGGTAACTCGAGAGGATATAAACTGTTGATCAGTTTGTGCATATTCTTACGATTATGATGCTCCTGAGCGATAATGAGTTCTTCTATGGAAAATTCTTTGATTTTTTCAGGAAGTTCCGAGAATGAAAATATCGGTAAATCAGAGGAAATACATTCTTGTTGGTCATCGGTTTTTACATATCCGATAATTTTGTATCCCATAGATTTTTGCATGTGATTCAGTTCATAGCCCAAATTTTGAGCTTTCTTTCCTGCCCCGATAATCAAAGTATTGAAACCCCATATACGGTTATGTATTCGAGATGTCGCTTGTTGTGTGATAATCGCCCGACAGGTATATACACAGGTGAACAATATACCGAATAGACCTAAAATTAATTTATAACTCGTATAAACATGTGGTTGGTCATTAAGCAGGGCTACGAAGAAAACGATGAATGTACAAAGTAGAATAGAAAGAAATGTCGTGAAAAATTCGTCTAATCGGGATTTGAGAAACGGACGATTATAGTATCCGGATAAATAAAATATGAAAAGGAACATACATGGAAAAACGATCTGTCCCTCTATTATCTTCGATGAATTTAGATAACCCGATAAAGATCCGAATGAATATTGTATATTTAGTAAATGATAACGGAACAAATTGAACAAAAACCAAGCAAGGCTGACCGAAATGATGTCGCCTACGAAATATTTTGCTATTTGTAGTTTTTGTTTCATTTATGGCCGTAATATCTTAACTATCCCTCCTTCTTCCAATTTTATGACACTTGACGGTGACGGATGGGTCATTTCATTTTGACGGTATTCGACAATATAATCTACTGCATCTTTTATTTCTTGAGAGATTTCTGAAAAATTACGGGGAGAGGGTGCTCCACTGATATTGGCAGATGTCGAAACGATTGCTTTTCTGAATCTTTCACATAGTTTGTGAGAAAAAGTTTCTTTCGTTATGCGGATACCCACACTTCCGTCTTCTGCCAATAAGTTATGGGCGAGGTTACGGGCATTCGGATAAACTATGGTAAGGGGCTTATCTGCGACATCTATCAGATCCCATGCTATATCCGGAATATGATCGGTATAAAAATCTATTTTTACAGGACTGTCCACTAAAACGATTAAAGCTTTACTGTCGATTCGTTTTTTTATTTCATATACTCGTTTTACTGCGAGTTCGTTGGTGGCATCACATCCGATTCCCCATATCGTGTCGGTCGGGTACAATATGAGTCCGCCTTCTTGCATGATTTTACATGCCTCTTTTATATCGTTATCCATGTAAAAAGATGTTATATAACTGACAACTCGCAAAGTTAGAAAATCACTTTCCGATTACAAAATAAATATCTCTATTTCTTTTGGTGAAGAATATCGGTTTTGTATAAGAATCTGTTTAAATTTAGATAGGCTCTTGACATGGACATTTTTGGGGTGAACTGTTTTCGAGGGAGTTTTTCTATTTCGATAAGGAGCGTAGTAGGTTATGTGACATGCAGAAACATGAAAATAAATCGTAAGAAGACTCAAAAAAGTCTGGATATATAAATTTTATTAGAAAGTTTAGACAGGCTTTTAGATTTAAAGAACCATCTTGGTTGTATCTAACGGGATAAGAAATTAAGAAATATTCTCATAAAATTGAAATGCTCTTTTATCATTGTTTTAAAAATGCTATAAAGATTTTTTTGTATTGGATAGAGTTTTTAATACTTTGCAGTGATATTGGATTTTACTGCTTTGGGTGAATAATTTATTAATACTGTAAATTCATTTATTTTAAAATATTATTATAACCTGCTTTTTATTAATAGTTTCTCTTTTTTGTGGTTTTTATTGTCTGATTAAAAATGCGGATTTGTTTATATGTTTTAGACTTATATAGGAATAAATAACTTATTTGTTGTATGTAAATTTAAAAAAAGGAACATATTATTAATTTTCTTCAAATCTTTTGCACTTCTCAAATTCGTTTTACACATTTGTAAAATTATTTAAAAAATGAATAGAAAGGCTTTTTTGATAGACTTTATTTAATCTGGGAAATATGCAAAGGTTTTTGTTTCATTTACTGATTATAATTTTATTATTATCGGTAAATCAAATTGTAGAAGCTCAGGAATCCGGATTCAGGAAAGTAACAGGAGTTGTTATTGATGCTGAACGCAATCCGGTTGTCGGGGCCTCGATTCTTGTAAAAGAAACCAAGAAGGGGACTACTACGGATATAGATGGAAAGTTTACCGTATCTGTTCCCGTGGGTAAGGCTACTCTGGTTTTTTCTTTCATCGGAATGGAATCTGAGACTATTATCGTTACTAAGCAGACTGATTTAAAAGTTATTTTAAAGAATAATGATCATCAGATTGGCGAAGTTGTAGTTCAAGGGGCGTATGGTACTATTCAGAAAAGATCCGATATGGTAGGAAGTGCATTTCAGGTAGGATCAAAAGAGTTAAAGTATCTTCCGGCCGGACGTGTTGATGATATGTTGGATGGTTTGATACCGGGTATGCGTATAGAGCCTAATACTGATTCTCCCTCGGTTAGAACTCGTAATAATGTCCGTATTCGAGGTGATGGTTCTTTGAATGCGTCGAGCGAACCGATGTGGATTGTCGATGGTGTGCCTGTATATACGGGTACGGCAACGAATATCATAGAAGGAATGAACACGAGCATAAGTCCACTCTCTTTTTTGAATCCGGATGATATCGAATCTATTACGGTTTTAAAAGACGCTTCTGCTACAGCGATTTACGGTGTTAACGCTTCGAATGGTGTTATTTTGATCACTACTAAAAAAGGCCGTTCGGGAAAGACCGTGTTGAATGCTACGGTGCAGTATGGAGTTTCGTTTTTGAATGAATCGACACGTTTTAAAACTACAAACGGCTCACAATACCTTGAGTTGGCTCGAGAAGCTTGGCTGAACGGGGGCGAAAAAAATCTGGATTATTTCCCATATACAGATAATCCTCATGATTCATATTCGACGACAAACACCAATTGGCATGATCTTCTTTTCGGGAGTGGACAGACTTTACAAGTTAACGTCTCTGCAAGCGGGGGAGGTGAACGAATGTCCAACCGTTTGTCTGCATCTTATTATCAAGAGGATCAAATTGAAAAAGGCAATCGTCAGCAGCGTATTACATTAAGATCGGTTACGGATGTGCAGATACACCCTAAATTTTCTTCTTCCGTTACGTTAGGAGTTTCCTATAACCCAAATAATTTGTTTGCCGTATCGAAGAGCTATTATCAGTTATTGCCGATTTTTTCTCCTTATGATATGGACGGAACGACTTATAGGCTGTATGATAATATAATCGACGGGACGACGACCGATAGTTTTGGAAATGTGGTTCCGAATTGGAAAAAGAAGAAACTTTATAATTCGTTGGCTTATAGGGATGAGAATTCTGATAAGCAGCGTGCGGTACAGGCTGAAGGTAATTTTTCTTTAAAATATGATATTATTCAAGGGCTTAGCGCCACAGCACAATTCGGTGTAAATTATTTGAATAATCATGGTGCTTCTTATGATGCCCGGACAAACTGGGCGGGAATGGACTCTAATGGAGAAGGAATCGGTTATTCTCGTAGAGAAGAATCGAATGTGCTTACATGGGTCAATGTTTATCGGGTGAATCTTGATCGCCGTTTTAGGAAACATGGCGTAAATGCCGTTGCCGGTATAGAGTTGAAAAATGTTTCTCGAGATTCTCATAACGCTTCAGGCAGCGGATTTATGAATGATTTTATTCAAGAAGTCGGATATGCTGAGCAGGATAGCCGACTGGGTTCTAGTAGTTCTGATATTACCCGGAATCTTTCCTACTTTTTTTCGGCAGGATATAATTGGGCTTCTCGTTATTATCTGACAGTTTCGGGTCGAAGAGATGGAAGTTCTGATTTTGGAAAGTTTGCGCGCTGGGCTAATTCGGCATCGATCGGAGCTTCTTGGAATATTCATAACGAACCGTTTTATTCATGGGATTTTATGGATGTATTGAAGTTGAAAGGTTCGTATGGAAATACGAATAATTCACGTTCGAGCGTTTCCGCAAAAGGTGCTTATAATTATAGCGACTCTTATTTTTATGATAATCAATTAGGGGCTGTCATGTCAGAGCCGCCTAATCCGGGATTGACGTGGGAAACTACTTACAAAACTAATGTCAGTATTCGTGCACGTTTTTTAGAACGGTTTGATATGGAATTGGAATATTATCGGAATGTAACAGAAAATATGCTGAGTAAGTTGGGAGTATCCCGTGCTGTGGGTAGTACCCGGATTTATCGTAATGCCGGATCGATGCGAAATCAAGGTGTGGAGTTTAATATGAACACGATCAATATACAGATGAAAGATTTTGAATGGACTACCGATTTCAATATAGCTCATAATAAAAATAAAATATTAAAACTGTATAATGACACGGAAGTCGGTCGTATAACTAATGTTTGGAGAAAAGGAGAAGATAAAAATGTTTATTATCTGGTCCGCTGGGCAGGAGTAGATCCTCGTGACGGAAGTCCTCTGTGGTATGATAAGAACGGTAATATAACCCGATCGTTCAGTTATGATAACAGAGTTCCGTATAAAACTTCTTCTCCGACTGTTTATGGAGGATTCCACAATACATTCAGGTGGAAGGATCTTTCGTTGCGTATAAATATGACCTATTCTATCGGTGGATATTTGTTGAGTTCATTTATGTCGGGATCATTAGATGACGGGTATAGTGTACTGTCTTACAATCAGCCGATCGAGGCGCTCGATCGTTGGCAAAATCCCGGGGATTTGGCGGTGAATCCGAAGTTTGTCAATAATAATCCGAGTAAATCGAGTATGTACTCGACTCGGTATCTGTATAAGGCGACATATTTTGAATTGAAGAATATCGTTTTGACATATAATCTTCCGAAGTCGATTTGTAAAAAAATGAATATGAGCGGATGTACTCTTTCTCTTATCGGAGATAATGTGGCAATATTTACTCCGGATCAGAAAAAAGGGAAAAACAGTTATAAAACTTTAATGAACGGATTCCCGATGACAACGACCTATTCGGTGAGCTTGGGCGTATCTTTTTAAATAACGAATACGATGAAGAAAATATATACGATTTTATTTTGCATTGCACTTGTCGGTTTTCAGGGGTGTAGTTTTCTGGAAGTAGAGAAATTCGGTAAAAGCGATATAGAAACTTTTTTTTCGGATGTTGACGGATTACGGTCTGGATTGGCCGGTTCTTATCGTTTGTTGTATAATTTTTATGACGGAGAGTTTTCTGAATATCCTGAAGTTGCGGCAGACATGTTGTATTTATCTAATTCAGAAGGAGTAAGTATTGCCGATCAGTATAATTATACTTCCGATCCGGCGCAGGAAACCGGTGCTGTGGGGTATATCTGGAGAGACGGTTTGGAGATAATAGGAAATGTAAATAATATATTGCAATATGCTCCCGATTTGAAAGAAAAATATCCGGGAAATGCGGCAGAGATAGAGCTTATTCGGGCTCAAGCTCTTTATATCCGGGCATTAGTTCATCTAAACCTTTGCTGCTGTTATGGCCAACATTATACTTATACGCCTGATGCCTCACATTGGGGAGTTCCCAATCTCTCTATTTTGCCCAGTGCGAATGATCCTGTATTGCGGGCTTCGGTATATGATGTTTATAATAAACGTATTATTCCGGATTTGGAAGAGGCTATAGGAATTTTCGGATCTACGACAATGGATTGTTATCATGCTTCTGCAACAGCATGTGAAGCTTTGCTTGCCAGAGTATATCTTTATATGGAGCAGTGGCAGAAAGCAAGCGATTATGCGACAACAGTTATTGCTAAAGTTCCTTTGACTTCGTATGAAAATTATGTCAATATGTATGTTAATATAGAGGCTGGGAGTGAGGCTATATTCCGGTTAAACGGTTTTCGGGCTTCAAAAGATCTGTGGAAATTTTATGATCCTGTGTCTCCTATCGCTCGTCCGGCAGATACATTATATACCTTTTTTGATCAACCTGACGATATTCGTCTCGAATTGCTTTATGATACGAAAGACGAAGTTAAAACTAAAGCTTGCCGTAAATTTTATGTAGCTAAAGATGTGGTTGAAGATGACAAGCATTATGATCCGTTCGTTTCGCGAGTGTCGGAGATGTACTTGATTAGAGCGGAGGCGAATTGTTATCTTCCCGGAGGAGAAACAACTGCGGCAAATGACATTAAAGCATTGCAGGCAAGGGCTTTGGGGAAACAGCCTTCGGAAATTAATTTAGTTTATAGCAGTGTTGAAGATTTACTGAAATTAGTTGAGAAAGAACGTATTAAAGAGCTTTGTTTTGAGGGGCATAGATTGTTTGATATTACTCGGAAAAAGCAGAATATGGTGCGTGAATCAAGTACGAATTCTATCGTAAAAATAAAAACTTATCCTAATGATTGGTTTGTGTTACCTATACCTATGGATGAGATTGAGGCCAATCCTGAGATACAGCTTAATCCGGGAGTTAATTATTGATTGATAAAATTAAGTAGTTATAGATATGAAATTTGCAAAAATATTATTTCTCCTGGCTGTAGCTATTGGACTTGCTTCTTGTTCTAAAGATGAAGAACCGTTCGATCATCCTTTCATTTATATTACTGATGCACAAGGGGGATCATCTGCGATTATAGATTGTGACGGTACTTTTGTCGCTACTTATTATGTGTATATGAGTACAAAAAAAATTTCGGAAGATGTCACGGTTAATTATGAACTTGTCGTAGGAGACGGTTTACAGGAAGGTGTTGATTTTAGACAAGTCTCTCCCGGTTCTTCTATCGTGTTTCCCAGCGGTGTATATGAAAGGCCTATTCGTATAGAGTGGTTGAATCACATGATTGAAGCAGGGAAAAATAATACGGTTAAGATTGTATTGAAAAGTAACAGTAAGAATTTTACTATCGGATTTCCGGGACCGGATCGCTTGAATAGTGAATATACGATTACCAAGCAAATACCATTTTAAATTGTTTAATGAGAGGAATTTCCTCTATAAAAATTTGAGTATGAAGAAGTTATTTTTAAATTTACTCTTATTGAGTATGTGCAGTGCATTATTTGTTGCCTGCTCTGATGATGACAATGACGGGGATGTTACCGCTGTTGTCGGTTTAAAGTCTTTCGGGTTTTATGCCGAAGATAATTCTGCCTTGGCTGAAGACTATATCGTTCCTGAAATCACAGGGGATATGAGAATAGCTGTACCTGCTAATACGGATATTTCAGCTTTGGTTGCTCGATTTACGACAGAAGATGGGAATGAGGTGAAGATAAACGGCGTGTTGCAAGAAAGCGGAGTGACTGCTAATGATTATACTTATCCGGTTGATATTATCGTAACGGATACCAAATCGAATACTTCGAAAAGTTATGTAATTACTATCGTGTTCCAATCTCCTAAAATATGGAAAAAGATAGCCGATTTTAACCCTACATCAGAACTTGCCGGAGATTTTGCAATGAAAGTGAATCCGAAAGATAATATGCCTTATATTGCTTATACGGTAGATGATAATGGTTCTGATAAGTTATGTGTTGCCAAATGGAATGGTTCTGCTTTTGAAAATGTAGGTGCAGGAAGTTTCTCAACCACGGTTTCAGGAGGAGTAGATATTGCTTTTGATCCGGATGGCATTCCTTATGTATTATATATAGATAAAGATAACGGAACTGCCGCAACTGTTATGAAATATACGGGTGGAAATTGGAGTGTCGTTGGAAATTCTGGATTTTCTATTAAAGCCAATGCTAGTTCTGGAACAACATTAGCTATCGATCCTCAGACAAAAAATCCGGTTGTCGTTACCATATCCAATAATGCTTCAGCCGCTATTGCTCGTCGTGCTCCCGAATTGTCTTATTTCAACGGGTCAAGTTGGGTAACGGCACAAGTATTTACCGGACGTCCGGGAGTGAGTGGCACGACTTATGCTGCTTTTGTTCCTGTAGCCACAACTTATGAAAATAGTGTTTATATTGCAATGTCGAATAACGGTGCTGGCTATTCTTTATACAAATTTACGAATGGTACGATCGCTCCGGTAGTTGAAGGGGGATTCCTTAAAGAGGGTGCGACTTCAAACGGTATTAAAGATTTGTCTATAGATATCGATGGTAATGGTAATGTATTCCTTTGCACTGTAGATAATGCGGATACGGAAGACGGAAATCCAAGATTGTTTAAATATAATCTGGAATCGGGACAATTGGCTATAGTAGGCGGTGCGATAAATAATGTTTTTGAATCGCACAATTTTTACAAAGTCGCTGTTGATGCCCAGAATACGCCGTTTGTAGTTTATCGTGATTATAAAGGGCTTAAGAACTCATTTGTTATCAATCTTGATAATACGACCAAACAGTGGAGCGATGCGTTTGCTTTGAATACAGCTTCTTCAGAACGTGCGTTTGTCGATTTCAACAGTAATAACGATGGTTTTATCGGTGTGCTTATGGAAGAAGGCAATGTGATAGAACTTTATACTTATACCGATGCTAATTAATTGTCGATAAATATTAATGAGTGAAACAGGAGCATAGATGCAGCTATGCTCCTGCTTTTCTTTCTGCTCAGAATAATGTTGTAACTAATATTGAAATAACTTCGGAAAACATCTCATATATTGCTATTTCTGTATGATTGATTTAATGAAAAAAATACTTCTGTTATTCTTTTTGATCGGTAGTACACTATTGTCGGTCAGTGCGAAAAAAATACCGCAAAATCCGAATCTTATCAAGGGAAAATTGTCTAACGGATTAACATATTATATTTATCCTAATGATTATCCGAAAGGAGAAGCCATATATCGACTTTTTATAAAGTCGGGATCGGTATTCGAGACGGAGGATCAGAAAGGGTTAGCACATTTTCTTGAACACATGGCTTTTAATGGAACGACTCATTTCCCCGGAAATTCCATGATCCGTTTTTTAGAATCTCATGGTGCGAAGTTCGGAAAAGATTTGAATGCCCATACTTCGATGAACGAAACTGTTTATAAATTGCAGCTTCCTTCTTCAGACCGACAGATGGTAGATAGTACTATTACTATTTTGGCCGATTGGGCGGGACATTTGTTACTTGATAGTATGGAAATAGAAAATGAGAGAGGAGTAATTTTGTCTGAATGGCTTTCCAGAACCGGACCTGAAAGCGAAATCGGTGAGGCATTTTTGATGGAGATACTGAACGGTTCACGTTATTCAGAACGAAAGACAATCGGAGATACTGCAATTATCCGACATTTTAAACATGAAGAAATTAAGAATTATTACAAAGATTGGTATGCACCTCGGCTTATGGCTGTTGCCGTTGCCGGAGATGTAGACTCGGAGTATGTAAAAAATTTGATTGTTGAAAAATTCGGTCCTTTGAGAAATGGCTCTATAAAAAAAATTCCAAGTTATGGTATCGATGATTATGATCGTATATCTGTTAAGAGAGTTGCTCACTCTTCGTTAAAAAAAGAGGAGTTGAATATTATTCGTCTTTTGCCGATGCCTGATCCGGTACAAACCGAAAAAGATTATAAAAATTATTTACAGCGGGCCATGCTCAACAGATTGACAAAAGCTCGTTATAATGCACTTACTTTTGATGATGTCCCGTTTAATGGGGGGAGTTTGTCCCATTCTTCTTTTCTGAATATTAAAGGAGGACTATTTGCTTCCGTTGAATTGATTCCGGGAAAGATAGAAGCCGGTATTACGGAATTTGCCAGAGAAACTGAGCGTATGGTTCGTTACGGTTTTTCCAAGAAAGAAATAGATAAAGAAAAAAAACGGCTTTTAAATACATTGCGTCGTAGGGCAGAGTCTAAGAATCCGGAACAGTCCTCTTCTTTTATTGAGGAAATGTATCAAAATTTTTATATCGGTCACCAGATATTTACACCGGCCGAAGAGTATCGTATGGCGAGAAAATTTATAGCACAAATAGATTCTTCGATATTGGTAAAACAGTTACAGAAATTAGAACGGTCGGCATTTCCGCATTATCTGATTACTTCGTCCGAAAAGAATAAAGATGAATTTCCGGATGACCGAAAACTCCTTTCGATCTTTGAACAGGTAAAAAAAGAATCCCTTACTCCCTATGTCCTGCAATTTGAAGTGCCGGATCAGTTGTTACCGGAAAAACCGGAAGGTGGAAAAATCTTGGAACGTAGAAACATAGACGAGATTGATGCTCAGGAGTTGATCCTGTCTAATGGTGTAAAAGTAATTTTTAAGAAGAACTATTTAGATAAAGATAGGATCGTGGTTAGCGGTTTTCGTAAAGGCGGACTTTATGCATTAGACTCGACACGTTATGTTTCGGGTATTTTTTCAGGGTCTGTAATTCCACTGAGTGGAGCAGGCGAATTTTCGAGAGATGCCCTTAGTTATTTCTTGTCAGGAAAAGATGTTTCCTGTCGTTTCTTGGTGGAGAAACATCGTTCGGGTGTTATAGCGACCTCTAAAATAGATCAAATGGAAACGATGTTTCAATTACTTTTTTTGAGGTGGACTCAACCTAAAGTCGACATAGACTTGTTACGACAGGTAATGGATAAAAGCATTGAAAAATACCGAACGACACGTAAAACCGATGCAGATTTATTTAATATGGAGTTAAGAAACATTTTACGGACTCCTGATTATACCGATCGGGAAATATCGGATACTATTATTGAGAATGAGGTAAAAGCCGAATGGCTGTTGCCGGCTTATAATCATTGTTTCGGTGCGGCGGAAGGGTACACTTTTATCATTACTTCAGATAACTCGTTACAAGATATAGAGCCTTTTATCGAAACTTATCTCGGAGGATTGCCGACCGGAGAATCATGCATGGAATATGTACATAAAGGTGGTAAAATTCCTGTTGAACCGGTTGTTTTTAGCCGCAAAGCCGGAGATTCGCCTAAGGCTGTCGTTTCTTTGATATTTCAGCAAGACAGCATTGATGGGAATATAATGGATCTGAATTTAAAGAATGATGTAGCAAAAGGTATTCTTCGTATGAAATTGTTGGCAGTCTTGAGAGAAAAAATGGGAATGGTTTACAGTGTAGGGGTGTCGGTCGGAGCTACTCAGCATCCTTCGGCCTTATGTCGTGAAACGATAAGCTTCAGTTGTTTGCCGGATAATGTGCGGGCATTGGTCGATAGTACTTTTGTGATTATCGGACAAATGTGTGACGATCCGGCATCTTTTTCAAGTGAATTAGAAGATGTTAAGACGAATCTTATAAAAGATTGGAAAATTACGAATCAAAGAAGTTCTTTCTGGACGACGCAGATACGGAACACATTATATAATAATATTGCAGATTGGAAACATATAACGGATTATGAAGCTCGCGTGAAGAATATAACAAGTAAAGATATTGCAGACCATATTCGCAAATGTTTTTTGAAAACTCCGGTCGTAAAAGCGGTTCTATTACCTAAAGAAGATAAAGAATGAAAAGTATTAAAAATTTTCTGCTTCCTATATATTTAGCCTGTTTTATGCCCTTGACGGCACAAAATATTGTATCGGGAAAAGTTTTTTTAGATAAAAATGGTAATGGTATTCAAGACCGATCAGAACACGGAATAAAGGCTGTTCCGGTATCGAATGGAAGAGATGTGGTTCTTACGGATAAAGACGGAAACTTTTCTATATCGGTGGCGGACGGAGAGAGCCTTTTCCCTATTTTCCCTTCAGGATACACTTCTTCGTCCGGAGACATAATCAGAAGCTCCGATTTTGTTTTTAGAACAATGCGATCGGAAGATAAAGTGGATTTTGCTCTGAAGAAAGAAAAACAGCCGGAACATTTTACATTGGGTGCTATCGGAGATATACAAATGGGAAATCCTCAAGAACTCGATTATGCTAATCAAACTATTATACCTGAACTTGCCGGGAGAAAGGATATTCAGTTGGCTGTATGGTTGGGAGATTTGGTAAATAACCGTCTTGAACTTTTCGAAGATGTGCGTGAGATGATTCGTTGTACGGAAATACCATCTTGGGTACTTCCCGGAAATCATGATCGGATTACGACCGGACATACATTACAAGACTCTCTTTTTAATCGCTATTTCGGTGCTTCTACTTATGCATTCAATTATGGAAATGTTCATTTTATTGTTTTGAATAATGTCGCTCCGGACGGTAAGAGAGGGTATAAAGCCCGTATTTCCGACCGGCAGATGGCCTTTATAAAGAATGATTTGTCTTATGTACCGAAAGACCGTTTTGTCGTTTTTTGCCAACACATACCTTTGGTGCATACCGAGAATATCGAAGATTTGAAACTCCTATTGGATGGAAGGAGCAAATTGTTTGCATTGTCTGGTCATACACATAGAGTCAGTCGACATTTTATACCGGTAGGAAATTCAGTAATGCAGGAACTGGTTGCAGGGGCTACTTGCGGACATTGGTGGGTCGGGGAGAAGGATTGGCTCGGAGTTCCGTCGGCTTTAATGCAGTGCGGTGCTCCTCGTAACTATTTTACGATAGAATTTTCTCCTGATGATTATCAAATACATTTCAAAGGTGTCGGCTTAGATTCTGAAAGACAAATGGATATATGGGTGCAAGGTTGTGATACGACAGACCGGCACGTGAAAGATTTTCAAGAGTTTGCACGAGGAGAGGTTTTTGCTAATATATATGGAGGGTCGGATAGTACGGAGGTTAGTATACAAATAGGCAATACTCCGCCTGTTCGTATGGAAAAAATTGAAGTAACAGCGCCTACGGTTACCAGACAGAACCAGTGGTATAAGGATAAAATATACCCTACTAAAATAAGCCGTAGAAGTCCTTTACGGAAAAGTGCATCTACACATTTATGGCATTTTAGATTGCCGGAGAACCTTATGCCGGGTATATATCCGATACGTATCGAGGCAAAAGATACTTACGGGTTCTCTGTTTCCGGTGTTCGAATGGTTCGTATCGAAGATCCTGATACTCCGTTCGATTGGAGAAAAAGGCGTTAAGAGTTCGTCTAAAGTATTATCAGGTCATCTTTACGTTTTCTTTCGGGCTATAACCGTCGTTAACGGTGTTGGTACGCTTCTCCTCTCAAGAAGAGAACCGGCTGTTTATGAGGATATTTTACCCGGATTAAATTTAGATAGCCTTTAAGAGCCTGTCTCAATTTTGCTCGGGTCAGTTTTGAGAGTTTCTTTCGAGTATATTTTTCTGTTTTCAGGAGGAGGATAGCGGGCTATCTGACGAGTGAAAACGGG
>URAV01000018.1 GCA_900545915.1 uncultured Porphyromonadaceae bacterium | reverse complement strand
AAAACAGAAAAATATCCTCGAAAGAAACTCTCAAACCTGACCCGAGCAAAATTGACACAGACTCTAACAAACTGGATGTTAATCAACCCCGATTGTATTTCCCTGAAACTGATAAATTATCCCAAAATCCGTTTCTCTACAATATATTACATATCTCGGATAATGTCCTTACTTCATAGGTAGGGAGTTCTCCCGAAATCGGCTTCTGAAAAGGGTTAAAATAAACTTGGTCCAAACCGCTTCGCATAGCCCCTAAAATATCGGCGTCATAATTATCTCCGATCATCAACGATGTCTCACCTGACGAACCGGTTTTATTCAATGCATACCTGAATATATCAGGATGCGGTTTATTGACCCCGACCTCATCTGACAATATTATTTTTTCAAAGTAGTTTTCTATTCCGGCAGATTTCATCTTTTTAAACTGAACTTCTTTGAAACCGTTACTGATAATATGCAAACGGTACGAACGACTTTTCAAATAATCAAGCAACTCTCTTGCCTGCGGAACAAGTTCTCCTTGCTCTGACAATACCGACAAATAATCTGCATTCAATTGTAAAACCAGTTTATCGTTATATGCTCCCACCCGCTGCAAAGGGTAACGAAATCGCTCTACAATTAATGTCTCTTTACTGATACGATTATGATGATACAAAGACCATAACTCCGTATTTTTCTCGCTATATACTCTATAATATTCATCGAACAACGGATAATACTCACTCAATCCATAGCGATCGTAAATTATTTCTAATGCAATTTTAGAATTCGTACGAAAATCCCAAATCGTATCATCCAAATCAACGAATATATTCTGATATTTCATTTACTTATATTCTCTAAAAAAATAGATGCGAAAATAACATTTTTAGAGGTTATTTCCGCATCTATCTATAAAACTTTATCCGAGTCAAGAGATCAATCGTCCACTTTTACTACTAAATATTTAGACAAGCTCCAAAAATTTTGAGGATCACCGATCACTAATGTCAACAAGCCTTTGTCATTTTTCACCAAAGAATAAGAGCCTTCGGGATGATTGGTAAGAATCTTAGCTTTTTTCATTTCAAGAGGAATCTCTTTTAACGTCCGCAAATCGGCTTTAGTAAAATAATCTTTGTTGAAATCACCTTTCATCACCTCTTTTGCCTTAAACAAACCACCGCCAGAAAGGATCTTCTGTTCTTTCAGCTCCTTTGTTGTTCCAAATACATAAAATACAGTATTCAATTCTTTATCCTGAGTAGAAATCGTATTTTTTTGTTCTTCGGTCTCCTGAGAAAGATCTGTTACTTTACCCGAAAGGTCTGAAACAGCATCATCGAGTTCTTTAATACGAATATCCCGTTTCGCCAAATCTTCCTGTAACGAGGCAATCATAGCCGTCTTACTCTCTATTTCTGCAGACAACCGATCTACAGTCTGTTTTAATTGAGAAGACTGATATTTACTGTTTTTCAACTGGCTCTGCAACTGTGCCAATTTTTCTTTATTTTCTTTTAAGGTCTGGGCTACTAACTGCATATCCGACTTTAATTTTTCTCGCGTCGTCTTATCTACATCACCCGTCGCATTTTGTTGTACGATAAGATAATTTTCCGCTTCTTTCATCTGACGGAATCCGTCTTCGACTTCATTCATCAATTGCAACATTTCTTCAAAATCCGCTTTTGTCTGAACATTAACCTGCATCAGAGAATCATTCTCCTGCTTCAACCTCTGAACCTCTTTTCCGCCTCCTTGACAAGAAATCAGACATGTCGAGGCTATTACGGCAACTGTTAAAAAAAACTTTTTCATAACTTTTCCTTTTAGATTTCTACATATTTTGCTTTACCCGGAAGACCGCCTACCACAATTACAAATTCACCTTTTGGCTCTCTTTCAGTAAAATGAGCAACAATTTCTGATAACGTTCCACGAATAGTTTCTTCATGAACCTTTGATATTTCTCGGCTTACCGAAGCGTCTCTATCTGCACCGAAAACTTCGGCAAACTGAATCAATGTCTTCAACAGACGAAAAGGAGATTCATAAAAAATCATCGTACGTGTTTCTTTTGCCAATTCGGACAAGCGTGTAGAACGACCTTTTTTTTGAGGCAAAAAGCCTTCAAAACAGAACCGGTCATTCGGTAATCCTGAGGTGACCAAAGCCGGAACAAACGCTGTCGCACCCGGTAAACACTCAACATCGATCCCAGCCTTTCTACATTCCCTGACCAGCAAAAAACCCGGATCAGAAATTGCAGGAGTACCGGCATCCGATATAAGCGCAATATTTTCACCCCCTTGTAATCGGGAAACAAGTCCTTCTACCGTTTTATGCTCGTTGAATTTATGATGCGACTGCATACGGGTCTTTATATCAAAATGTTTCATCAAAATACCACTTGTACGAGTATCTTCAGCCAAAACACAATCCGCTTCTTTCAATATCCTAATCGCTCTCATCGTCATGTCTTCGAGATTTCCCACCGGTGTAGGAACTACATAGAGCTTTGCCATAATATCAATTAGTAAAACGTTTCTCCAAAACATTAAAAAACTCTACAGCCGGCTCGTTATTTTCTATATCCCAGCCAAACTGATCCTGAAGAAAAGCGACCGATTCCTCAAAAGAAGAAATTTCATTCAACGCCTCAAGAGTATTATTCATCACCTCATCGCTGTTGACAAATAACTCACGCTTAAAACGGAATTTATCATTCAGACTCATCAACTTACGAATATCTTTCAGCTCTCTCACATTTTCAACCGCACTCAGATTTTCAGACTCGGGGCAAGACTCTTCCATCCCACCTGTAACAACAAAATCCAACGAATTTTGTTCCTCCATTAAAGAATCTTGCACAAGTTCAATCTTTTCTTCTTGAAAATTCTTCCCATCAGATCGAGTCGCCGATGTCTCCGGTTCTTTTGTATCCATGCACTTTTCTCCGCCGTAAGCACATGTATCAACAATAACATCCTCACTATCATTACCGGAAATCATCTTATCTTCAGGAATACCAGAATTCACACTCGGTAAACCTTTTACTTTTTCGGTAACGGCCTCTGCCTTTTCTACCGCCAGTTTATACAAGATATCAGGAACTTCCGGAGAACTTTTATCAATTAGTTTTAACAGTTCCTCCAATTCCTGCAGAGTCCGAAAAATTTGTTCCATATACATAATCGTAACAATTTGATCGTTTTATCCTCATTACATTACAAAAATAAGTATAAAATAGATACGAACTCTTTACTTGCACTTATTTATTTTACTCTAAAAATCCAATGCAATTCAATATCTGTAAACTGTTTACCAATTATACTACAAGAATGATACCTTATAAAGAGAAAAAGAATAAATAAATGATTATCAGAAAAATAATTATATAATGAGGAAAGACATAATATCGATGCCGCTCCACACATTTGTAGATAAATTCTACACATCGAAACCCTCATGCCCAAATATACTGCATAGCTAAACATAAAAAACTCCCGGTAATTATACCGAGAGTTTCCTTTAAAGCCTGTCTAAAAAATTATATATCCGGACTTTTTCGAGTCTCTTTTCAGATATTCTCTTATTTAGAAGGGCCGGCTGAAGGTTTTGCTATAGCTTCCCGCATCGTCGTATCCGCCTCTATATTTTTCATTTTATAGTAATCCATTATGCCGAGATTGCCCGACCGGAACGCTTCCGCCATAGCTTTCGGAACTTCGGCTTCGGCTTCTATCACCTTAGCACGTGCTTCCTGAGCTTTTGCCTTCATCTCCTGTTCGAGAGCTATAGCCATTGCTCGTCTCTCTTCTGCTTTTGCCTGAGCGATATTCTTATCTGCCTGAGCCTGATCGATCTGCAAACCGGCACCGATATTTTTACCTATATCGATATCGGCTATATCGATAGAAAGTATTTCAAATGCAGTTCCCGAATCCAATCCTTTTTTCAAAACTAATTTAGATATAGAATCCGGATTTTCCAATACGGTCTTATGGGATTCCGATGAACCGATAGAAGAGACAATCCCCTCTCCGACACGCGCCAAAATAGTATCTTCACCGGCTCCACCAACCAACTGACGAATATTCGCACGCACCGTTACCCGGGCTTTGGCGATCAACTGAATTCCGTCTTTGGCAACTGCAACGACCGGAGGAGTATCTATCACTTTCGGATTTACCGACATCTGTACCGCCTCAAATACGTCACGACCTGCAAGATCGATAGCCGTCGCCATCTGGAATCCCAAATCGATATTCGCTTTAGACGCCGATACCAAAGCATGAACAACGCGTTCTACATGACCGCCGGCAAGATAATGAGCCTCTAATTCATCCCGGGTTATCGCATTCAATCCGGCTTTATGCGCCTCGATCATCGCCCGTACGATAATTTGCGGCGGAACTTTACGAATACGCATCAGGAAGAGCTGTAAAAGAGAGATATTGACTCCGGATACTATCGCCGATATCCACAATAGAAACGGAACAAAATAAAAGAAAACTACCACCAATACAACAACTGCGATCAGTAGCAAAAAGCTGATTTCCATCATAAGATCTACATTTTTAATTTATACTTGTTTTTCATTCTCTTTTTTCTGTACAATCACCGTAGTCCGATCTACCTTTTCAACGACAACCTGAGTATCTTCATCGATAAAATCTTCTCGTGTACGGGCCTCTACAGTAATATTATTTATCAAGACAGACCCCATCGGATTAAGACGAGACAAAGTAATTCCCTCATCTCCCACTTTTATCTGATCCGATACCAATGTAGGAGCGACAGAGTCTATCGTAGTTTTCAGAGCCATTCGGTCAAGACTGCGAGAGCGGATAAATGCAACTATTCCTATTATGGTTACTATAACCGAAACGGCAATCGTAATATAACCGGCAAACTCACCTAACTGCATAAATGCATAAAAAACAGCTCCTACAAAAAAAAGAACGGCACTGATTCCGGCAATCGTTATTCCCGGTAAAAAAAAGACTTCCAGAATAACCATCACCAACCCGATAAAGATCAATAAGGCAATAATAAAAATATCCATTCCCATAATCGGCTTTTACTATTTTTTCTTTTGGTTCTGCAATTTAATAAGGTATGAAATTTCTTCAGCCCGACTTTTCGCCTCCAACTCTTCAGGTTGTCCATAAAGTTTAAGCAAAGCTTGTTCTAATCGGGCAATCTGCGACTCAAAAGGTTTCTTATTCTGAGCGATCCGATATTCGCTCCTTAACTGCTGCAACTTATCTTCTGTCTCTCGAATCGATTTCCGAATATCTTGTGCCTTAATAAATAAATTACGGGCTTCATTGCTATCAAAATCCTTTAATGTAACATAGGTAATTCTATTATTAATCTGAAACAAAAAGTCTCCTTTTTGCGCATTACCTTCATCCGGATTACCTATACGGGCAATTTTTTCAAGTATAGGTTTATAATCGACACCTTTTATCCATGAATCCTTAATCGCACCAATCCGCGCCAAAGAACGCGCACGAGACTCATCCCCTCCTTTATAAATCTTTTTCTCCGTATTCGGGATAAATAAATAAACTATCAGTTTATCCTCCGCCTGAAAACGATCACTGACAAACCATCCTACATTATTCAATTCATCGATAGCTAACATATAGTCATTATAAATCGAATTGAAAGGCATTCCCATATTTTCAGGGACTAAATAATTTCCGGTATTCAAATTTAAGCGTGTGACAAATATATCATACCCACCCAATGATTCTTCACCGGAAGATGCAAAATAAAGAGTTGTCCCGTCCGATAACAAATAAGGATAATTTTCATTTGCCGAAGAGTTAACCGGTGCAGGTAATGCGATCTCTTCACCCCAGCTATCATCAATCAGCTTACTACGAGTCATAATATCATACCCGTTCTTTGCTGTTTTCGCTCCATAAAGAATCTTATCACCTCGCTGATTCTGATACACAGTACTGTTATTTTTTGACGAAAGATTGAAAAACGTATTGTAATCATGCAGTGTTCCCGACTCGGAAGAAAGTTTATAATGTTTAAAGAATGATGCTTTATCTACAATAAGGCTATCGATTATCTGAACTTCTTCAACACGACGAAGCATTTGGGCAGCTCGCTCGGCATTTTTAATCAATTTCTCCGCCTCCGCTGTATTCATCTTTTTTTTCTTCAATTGCTCCAAATACTTATTATATTGACTTAAAGCATCTTCAAAACGATAATCCAAGTAATATAAGTTCCCTAAATAACGAAATGATTCCAAAATATTACGGGATGCCGCATATTTAAGATACTTCTCAGCTGCTTTATAATCTCCGGTTTCAAAAAGACAAACACCATACCATTGGTTTAAACTCGAATTAGAAGGATTCTTTCGAATATTTTCCTCAAAAATAGGTTTAGCCTCTGCAAATTTACCGGCCTTATATAATTCTTTTGCCCGTTCTAAACCCTGTCCGCAAAGCGATATGCTCCAACTCAAGGCAACAATAGAAATAATAAAAGGTTTCAATATGTTCAATCTCATTTTTCCTGTTTTTTATTACATCCAATATGATGATACACAAAGATATTCTTTTTTAAGAAATGTTTTGCCTATTCCGATACATTATTTTATACAAAACCTCTTGTTCGAACCAAATACGGTCTCCATCATTGTAAAATATATTTTTAGGAATATAGAAAAAACGATTCTTATCGAGATAAAGCAGATAGTATGATGAGAACGGTTCTGCATTAATCATATCAGACCACCTCACTATTTCCGTTTTATCATCTTCAAAATGAAAAATCATCTGCTCATTATCCATATCCAATTGTTTCTCTAACAACAGAAAACGATTATGAGGACGGGTAGCAATCTTAAAATAGGCATTTAACAACAAAAAAGGAAATGCACCGAATACTAATATAACAACTACATACACTACATCTGAAGTATGAAAAGCCAGTGCCGATAAGATAAATACCGGCAAAAGAAACCACCCCCAGTTTCTTTTCCAATATTGGCGAAACAAAAGTTTCAGATACCGTTCTCCGGAAATTTTATACGGTTGTGTAACAATCACCTCTATGTATATCCTAATTATAAAATTATGAGGGTAAAGATAAAAATATTTTCCTAAATCCGATTCTCCGATCATTTAAAATATACTACTTTTGTCAGCTTGAAAAACAGAAAGGGGTATGACTGAAAAAAGCGAAAAGGATCTATTATTATATCACCTCGATCGAAAAATAAAAAAAGCGATAGAATCGTACCGGTTAATAGAAAACGGAGACCGCATTCTTATCGGATTGTCTGGAGGAAAAGATTCTCTTGCTCTGGTCGAGTTATTAGGAAAACGAATGAAGATATTTTCTCCCCGATTTACAGCAATAGCTGTTCATATACGTATGAAAAATATTTCATATAAAAGCGACACATCCTATTTGAAAGAACATTGTGAACAGTCGGGTATTCCATTCCTCGAATATATAACAGAGTTCGATCCTGAAAACGACAAAAGAAAATCGCCCTGTTTCCTCTGTTCATGGTATCGGCGCAAAGCTATGTTTTCCATAGCCAAAGAACAACAATGTAATAAAATAGCGCTGGGTCATCATCAAGACGACATAATACAGACGCTGCTCATGAATATGGCATTTCAAGGTTCTTTCGGAACTATGCCTCCTCGCTTATCGATGAGTAAATTTAAAATGACTCTTATCCGTCCGCTTTGTCTGATAGAAGAAAAAGACCTCCTCCGGTTATCTCAACTATCGGGATACATCAAGCAGGAAAAGGTCTGTCCTTATGAAAAATCATCTAATCGTGCTGAGATGAAAGAGGTATTAAAAAGTTTAGAAAAAATAAGTCCTCAAGTGCGTAACCATATATGGAACAGCATGACCCATATACAACCCGAATATTTACCGGGATTTATAGAACCCGACCCAAGCAAAATTAAGACAGATTCATAAAACAATACAACATAAAAACAATTAATATGCAAGGACTTTACACTATTCTATTATTAACCGTATCAAACATTTTTATGACTTTTGCATGGTACGGTCATCTGAAACTTCAAGAAATGAAGATCATTTCGAACTGGCCTTTATACGCTGTAATTTTATTTTCATGGGGAATTGCTCTCGCTGAGTATAATAAAATAGAAAAACCCAACTGAGTATTTAACACTTTACGTTGATATATAATAATGTATAGTAGAATTAGAATAATATGAAAGCTCTCTACACAATTTTATTGCTTATAGTATCGAATGTCTTCATGACTTTTGCTTGGTATGGTCATTTAAAGATGAAACAGGAATATTCTTGGTTTGCTGGTCTTCCATTGATAGGGGTAATAGCCTTTAGTTGGTCAATTGCTTTTCTTGAGTATTCTTGTCAAATTCCAGCGAATCGCATTGGATATATTGGTAATGGAGGACCATTTTCCTTGATGCAGTTGAAGGTTCTTCAAGAAGTAATAACTCTTATTATATTCACAGTTTTTACAACTGTATTCTTTAAAGGTGAAGCTTTGCACTGGAATCATGTAGCTGCCTTTGTTTGCTTAATATTGGCTGTCTATTTTGTATTTATGAAATAGTTATAGAAGAGAGCAGCATAAGAGTTTTCTCAAATGCTGCTCACTTTTAGTATGAATAAGTCCTTTATTCCACTCTCTGATAAGAGTACTTCTGACCTGTGGGGGTAACTCCATCAGCTTCCAATTCCTGCACTGATAAGGTCATTGAATTAAGTAACAGGATATCATTGATAATCCATTCATCTTCATCACTGTACATTTCATAGAGTTTCTTACCGTCTATCTTGTACTTGCCCACTTCGTTATAAGAGCCATCTTCTGTACTTGTGTATTCAAATGTACCATCATTCTTATAAGTTACATGGGTGGCAACAGCATTACCACTTGTCATCTTCCATTTACCTATAATGAGGGAAGCATAATCATCCTGTCCTTTGATTGTACCATTATCAGTATCTACTTCAAATGTTACATTCTTCTTAGCCCCATCATAATGTGTAATATTGACATTGAACTTCCAAACTGGCGTAGATTTATCTTCTACACTGACCTCAATCTTGGCATCAGCAGGTTCATCGTTAAGCTGTGGTACTTGGATATGCCATAAATCCTCTCCCAATTTAAAACTTCTTTTACCCACGAAGAAGCCTTTATTATCTCTATGACTGTAGATTGCTTCTTCATAAGATAAAAGTTCAGAAGTATAGAGAGTTCCTACATTATTGGAAAATCCAAAACCTTTCTCTGCTACATAGATAGTATCTCCAGACAGCGAGTAGCAACATCTGTTGTTTATGATAGAGTTTTCGTACCATAAGCCTATGCCGAAACCACCCTCTTTAATTTGAACTTCTTTAGTTTGTGAACTCTGTTTGAAAAGTAAGGCATAGTAGCTATAGTCTTTTCCAAAGCTGTAACTTAATGATGCGACAAAGTCTTGATTGAATGGCATTACTTGTAACAGAGTTATCTGTTGAATCGTAACATCTTCATATTCTCCATAGCCTTTGTAAATTCTGCGATTCCTGTTAAATGGCAACTCGTCAGTCCAATTAATAATAGGTGATTTGTTCTCTACGTTGAATGATGCAAGCCATAGCTTATCATCCTTTAGTCCAGAGAAGTTTGCTTGACCTAAATTGATAATAGTATTATTTCCATGTTCAAACAGACTTAGCAATTCGATATTCTTATAGTCTGTAATTCCATATTCCAAGCACATTTGTTCTACATTGGTTAAAGGTGGATTTACCTCCAATTCATCGTCCCCACAGGAACAAACTCCCATGCTTAATGCAACCAATAGTGAGGTTGCCAATAATCTAATTGATTTCATTGTTATTATATTGATTTCATTGTTCTAATCATGCCTCTATCTATAGCGTCATAAATTCTGCGTGTTTCATATTTAGGGCAACAATTATATTCACCCCCTTCAGACAGGTATTCAATATATGCTATGCCCCAATATATTTGTAGATATTTATAAAACTCGAATGAGCATTCAACTTTAAGATTTCTAATTTCACTCTTAGTATCTCCTTTCTTAGTGGTTTGAACATATAATGTACCCTCTTCTGGAAAATATTCTATTTTATATCTACAATATTCTCCCACATGATTAGCTATAGGGACATAAGTTCTAGGTGGCTCATCAAAAGATTTAATGATTAAGCATCCATCTTCATCAATAACAGGTGGGTATGCTTTTTGAAATATGTTACATAAAGTCTTGAAGGAATCAGATAATAAGTAATCTACTTCATCTTGAGATATGCAAAAGTCTGTACATTGACTCATGCAGTTATATAAGAATCTAAGTTTATCCCATTCTTTTAGAATATATTTTTCTTCTCGTTCTTTCTTACTTATTCTGCCTTTAGTAGTGTATTCGATATATGGTAACTTAAAGGATTTCTCTAAGAATGATGAAGGCATATATAATCTACACCCTGTATCATAGCATAGAGGACTTTTGGCACTTAAACTATTAACTAATTCCATAATAATGATATTATGCCTACCTGTTCCCTATGGATAAGCTATTTAAAATAAAAAAGGTGTGGGAACTATATATGTTTTACCCTACTGACTGGCTTCTCGCATTGCCTTTGGAGTGGATAAAACAATAGCCCCACACCAGTTTGAGATATAGAAACCTTATAAAAGGTAGGTATATAACAAATGATGTGGGTGCTATTGCTACCATCTTCACTCCATTTCAAATTTTGCGAGAATTTGTCAGTAGAAGATAATTTCAATAACACCTTTCGTTAAATATGTCCTTCCAACTCCCTATCTCATTAGTTCATTGGAATTGGTGCAAAGATAACAAAAGGTTTTAAATCAATCAGCATGGAGTGAAGATTAATAGTAATTATTGTGTTACTAAACAGGGAATTAATAGGGTATTTAAGCAGAGTTGCATCTGAACTCTGTAAATCCATGTGGGTATCAAATTCACTTCTCCCTATATAAAGACTGAATTCTGAATATTCTAACCTGCCTTGAATTACTATCTTTAAGTCAGCATATTGTTGGATATTCAAGAAGTGCTACCTGTGGCTTAACTAATAAGAGTTGAAATCGTTCTAAACTCTGTAAATTAATGGAATTGACTTACTTCTATAAGGCTGAAATGCCAAACTACCAAGATTGGACTTTAGATGTATCTAAGCTCAATATTTCATGGATTGGGGACAGAACCATTCAGACCACCATATAAGGTGAATCTTAATAATCCTGTCCCAATCATCAGAAGCTCAAACAGTCATAAGTCTGCAATATTTCCTCCTGTCTTAACCCCAAGTATCTTTTAGTAATGGCAACAGAACTATGGTTGAACAGTTCCATGAGCTTTACTAAGGCAAGTTCAGCATTATCACTGTTCATGTTATAGACCTGCCTACCAAAAGTCTTTCTAAGCGAATGGCAGCTAAAGTTCTTAATCTTTAACCTGTACTTCTTCTTCACCTCTTTAAGAATGATATTAATTCTCTGAACTGTGAAGATAGTGCCTTTCTGACTTATAAGAATTGGTGCATTGATTCCAAGAGGATTTATATGCTCGTAGCACTCTTTAATGTGCTGCTGTAATTGTGGGTTCAGTCTGATAGTTCTTACTTTGCCTGTCTTCTTCTCAATTACTGTAAACTCGTCAGTACCTAATATCTGCTTCCACCTTAGAGATAGAATATCAGATATTCTTAATCCTGTGAAGCATCCCAAAGCTATAAGAAGTGAGATTTTATAATTCTCGTCTTTGGCTAACTTCCTTATGAGGTTCATTGCATCAGACCAAACAAGATAGTCTGCCGTTGTGCTTGAATATTTAACTGACATAATGTTCTGTTTTATAATGAAACGAATAGAAGTGAATATTAATTCTGAGTTGGTTTTACTAACTCATTGATTACTAAAGGAACATTCACTAATTATCAAAGTGAATATTTTGTTTATTGTATTCAAACGATTATCTTTGGATATAAATTAATTAATTATGAGAATTTCTTATCCAGAAGCAGAAAGAATGGGATGGAATTATGAGGATGTCTATTTATTTGCATTCTCAGAATTAGACTATTTGACTACTGAATTACAAAAGTTGTATAATAATGATGGAATTAATGATATTCCCAGCTATGTATTGCGACTTGTAAAAAAAATGTTAGAAACATGGGAGTCTATATTCCTTATTTATTCACATAACCGTGATTATGTATCAGCTTGTACCTTATGTAGAAATATTATTGATAATTTAGCCACTATCTATCATGTATATATGAACTCCAACGAAGATGAAAAGGTGTTCAAACATTATTTATATGTTTTGGATGGAATTCTTTGTAGATATAAGGATTATCCAGATTATAATCAAATAGTTAATAATGGACGAATTAAAGAAGATGAGTTTATAGCATTAGTAACCCAAGTAAGAGATACTAATAAATCTGATATGATTGCAAAGGAATTCATAATTAAAGAATTAAAAAGAAGCCCACTCTATAATAATAATAAAATTGTTAATCAGATTATTGAGAATGCAAATTGGAAATATAAGAGTTTAAAACCTCTTCTTAACCCCAAAGAGAAAAATCAATTTACTTGGAACTCTTTATATAAAATGGTCGATTCAAATCCCTCTTTCTCAACTTATGCAAGTTATTTATCAGTGTTTGTACATGGCTTAAGTATAAGTAATTGTGACTTGGACAAGAGCGAGGAGTTGTTTGAACCTATATTAAGTTTATCTATTGTTAATTTAAATTCAACATTGGTAGCAATTAAAGAAATCTATAAAAACGAGATAAAACGATATAATATAGATTTTAAGAAATCTTCAACCGCTAAGACCTTACTTTGTTCTGTAAGTGATGAATATTTGCAAGGACTAATAGAACAATGCCAGAAAGAACACTTAAAATAATGTTCTTTCTTTTTGCATTAATTCTTTAAAATGGTCTGTCACCATATTCATAAACAAGAATTGAGTTACAAACTCTGTCGTAGAATGAGAACCCGCAACAAGTATGGAAGTAACTTTCATAAACTGCTGCATATTCACCATGCTGTTTGCTGTTCCTATCTAAAAATGAATCAAACTTGTGCAGCCAATATTTAAGTGCTTGCAAGCGTTTGATGTATTGTAGGTTGTTCTCACAGTAGCATAGTCTTTCTTGTAAAGAGGTGATATGATTGATAGCATTTTCAATTTTAGATTTATTCATGATTGTAATATTTGATGATTGATAAAATGAAGAAAGGACAACTAATTGAACAGCTGCCCTTTCCTCTCTCAATCAACAATCCACTCAGCCCAAGAACCAAGCGTATTCACTATCTCCTAATTTAGCACGTTGAATGCCTTGTACAAACTCTGTGCAGTTAAGATTCCTTTCCAAGAAGTTATCTATGTAACTTGACTTTACAGAACCATTGAGCAGGTTTAAGAGCTGCCAGCCTGTAATGCTATCCCCTGTACTCTTGAAGTTTGCATCAGAAACGAATGCCCTGCAAGCCGCATTAATCTGACTGTCTCCTAACAATAGACGAGGTAAGCGTTTCTGTTGGTTGGGTGTAAGAGCTTGATATAATCTCATCCTGCCTATTATCTGACAGAACTCGCTTGTGGAGATTGACATCTGCCCAAGTGTTCTTAATAGATGCAGGTCTTTGGATGGGTTGTAAGCATGGAACAGATTCAATGCTGCTGCATATAGTTCTTGCGTGCTTAGAACTTCTACCTTATCCTGTAAGCCATCAGTGGTGAGCATAAGATTACTGCAAACTCTATTTCTAAAGCCTATGAAGATTTTAAATCTCTCAACAGACTTCTTACTGTATAGGTTAATCTCGTTATATGCTCTCACTCCACCAATGGATAAAGCTAAACGATTACCGTATTCATCGTGTACAATGGATGGAATTTCAAAGCAGAAGCACATTCTCTGATAGAACAAAGTTTTCTCTTCGTCTGTCAGTTCAGAAGCCTTCTTACCTAATGCACTTGGTATTCTACCATTGATAGGATGTGAGATTCTTATCTCTGGCATATCAAACTGTTCTCCATGAAAGTAATCCTTAGCTGCATCCACTACTGCACCTATAAAGGATTGGTGACTAATGGTTTCTTCCATTGATGCAAAACTTGGAATGATGCAGTCTTGTTGTAGATGCTGCAAGGTTACTTCCTGTGTATTGGCTTCAATGAAATGATTTACTCTTTTGGGTGCTGCAACTTCTTCCACAATAATTGCTTCTTCTGCAAACTCACCCATGTCTAATGATTCTCTACGCTGTGCCATAGCTGGCATAATTACTAAATCTCTCATAATGAAATTGAATTAAATGGTTATTGATTGAATGGATTTAACAAGAACAAACCTAAAACACAAGTGAATTACTTCGTTTGCATCTTAGGCTGTTCTATGTCTTTCCCTAAAGATTCTTTCAAAGGGAATGAGGAGCATTAGTAAATTATTGGTAGGCTGTGGCAATAGTACATCGTGCCCCCTCTCAGATTAAAAAGAATGCTTATTTCTGTCAGCAGTCAGACTGCATTGTTAAAGCATTCTTTTTTATTTAAGAGCTATAAGGGGGTGTTTATGTGGGTAGGGGTGTCTCGCTTGTGGTTCTGTTAGATTAATTTTGGATATTGTCATTAAAGAATGAATCGTACTTTTCATTACCTATATTGAGAATGAATAAATTAACTTGTGCCCTTGTTATCGCAGTATATATAAGCTCAACAGATTCAAAATCTTGTATAGAATCACTTTTATGTGGCTCAATGATTAAAAAGATTGTGTGTGATTCCCAGCCCTTAAAGCTGTGTATAGAAGATAGCTTTACAGTTCCTGTTTTTATTGAGAAGTGATTTCTTCTGTATCGTCTGATTGTATTTATCCTCTCTTCAAAGTTGTTTTTAGATTTGGTCTCTAATTCGCTTTTATCATATTCTTCTTTAGTTTCAAATGTAGTGGTTGTATTCTCTTTTAATTGAGTCCTTATAGAGTATTCTATTTCTCTTAAAATATCAGCAGTACCAGATAGAATAGTAATGTCTGCTGGGTTAAGGCAATATTTCTTACAAGTCCCTTTATAGATATTGAATATCCTTTCTGTGCTGGCTTTCGCTCCAATATTGGCATATTTAATATTCCTTTGTTCAAAATCAAGCATAGGGTTATCTAACACAACCATATTGTCAATGGTGTATTTATTCTCTAAGAAATGGTGCTGGAACTTCATCGCTAACTTCCCTATTTCACTTGTGAATCTTTTGGAAGCGTTGAGAGACTTGTTCCAGTTTCCTGCGATTGTTTTAATTATTGGTTCTTTGTTCTCATCTAACGGTCTTCTGTAAATATTTTGTTTCTCATCTCCAAACACAACAAATTCACTATCCTCGTATAAGAAATATTTGGTAATTATTTCCAGCCATTCAGTTTGGTAGTCTTGTACCTCATCTATGAATATAGCCTTGTACTTCTTAATGTGATTCTTTACAGGCTCAAAGAAATTAATATCCGTATAAGATTTTAATCCTTTTATGGGTAGGTTATAGTTGTTTGCTTCTGATTTAATAAACTGATGATAGTTGGTGATATAGAATTTCTCCCAAGGATAACTCTCTCTTACATCATTGATTTTGTCGCGAATGTAATTCTTAAGGGATAGATTAAATGTTAGAATTAATATTTCACTATTAGTTCTTAGATATGCATTGACAGCTCTCTTTGCAAGGACAAGAGTTTTACCACTTCCTGCAATCCCTTTTATTTTACGTCTGGGTCTGCTTTCACTTCTAATAAGTTCTGCTTGTGCTTTAGTGTACTTAATATCAATCCCTTCTTCTAATTGATGAAAAGGTGGCTTGAGGTAGCGTTTGAAATTATTGTAAATATCTTCATCAAATAAGAAAGAAGGTTGTTCTATTCTTATCTTGCTGAAATATTCTTCTAAGTTTTGCAGTGTAAGAGAATCATATCCCCAATATTGTATATATTTTATGTCTTTTAAAAATTTGGTCTTATTATCTTCCTTGGATATATTCTCATGTATAAACTTCTCAATATTATCTTGGGACATCTTATGGAAGTAAACAAGTGTATATATAATATTTGAATAGTACCACTTATTCATTTTCTTCTCTAAGAAAGTACTTATGTGTAATGAGACAAGATTCTCTTTATAGTAATTTATTTGAGAGAAAGGTGATTGAACCTTTGTTGAAGTTGAATTATTCCACCAATCCAAATCATCATTAATAGCATAGTCAGTTAAATCCCAATCATTTACAGATATGATTATAGCTCCACATCCCTTTTTAAGAATAACAATATTGGGTCTGTCACCATTTATGAAAGGATGGTAATATATCTCAAACTCCATATTTAGATTCTTTTGTAAAAAGTCTAATAGGATTAGTTCTCCTTCTGTTGCTGGTTGGCGGAGATGCTGGATTGTATAGAAGTCAGGATAAATTTGTGCCATTGAATTGATGTATAAGGTTATATTGCAAATATATAACTAATATGCCTTTAAAAGAAAGAACTCTAAATTTTTTTAGTAGTCTGGAGCTTTTATTGCCATATCTTTATAAGGTTAAATCTGGCAGTTCTTCCTTGTCTTTTACCTCCTGCTTTCTGCCTACCAACCCACTTGATAATGATTTCATAAGAGCGTGCATATCCTTTACTTCCTCAAAATTATTCTCCTTGTACTTCTTGTAAATCATGCACTCCCTTGAAATGGGGTTTCCTCTGCTCTCATTAAATGCTATCATGTGTTCAAAGTCTGCTTTCACTTCCTCCACATATTTATCTTTGGGTAGGTCTATAAGCAAACCTTTAGCCTTTAAAATGATTGAATCTCCAACTTCATCTAATAAGTCCATCTCCCTTAGTTGGTCTATGTAGCTGGAGATAGTGCCATGTCCCATGTGGATTAGTTCTTTCAGTATTCTTACAGATAAGGTAATAGTATGACTGTATGGCTCTGCTGCACTGAACAGTTTAAGTATAAATCCTCTGAGCTTTAAATCCAGAGTATTGTTGTATGAATCGTAAAACTCCCTGTTGATTCTTCTGTAATGTCCAAAGCTGACAGGAAAGAATATATAATCAGTCCAAGTCCTATCTTTCTTACCACTGTCCTTATCCTGTATGCTGACTTCTCCTGTGGCTCTTAACTTGTCATTGAATGATTTGGAACTCTTACCACCTTTATAGTTGGCAGGTTTATCACCAACGAATGATGCAAGTTGGTCTATTGTAGTGTCAGTGGTCAATGTATATTTGTCTGCTGTCAATAGTAACACATATGTCCTGTAAACATCAGCACAACCTAACTTCTGAATCAGATTGTTGCTCATTACTGTATATTCCTTGAATGGTAATTTCTCGTAACTCATAAGGCAATCGCTCAATATGTTTAATTAAAATGATTTGGTTGGTCTTTAATAAGAATCTCACTTTAGAGGAACTTAACCTGTTGGATTTTCTAAGTTCGCTCAGCTTGTTATAGAAATGATTGTTATAAATCCACATATCATTGATTTTAGTCACTCCCAGCTTACAGATTACCTTTGCGGTGTCCGTAAGGACATTGCATGGGTCTTATTGGAATGTAGCGTAGGAGTGTAGAGAGGGGGTGTTTAGACACGCAGTAAAAAGTGAATAAGCACACCCCAAAGATTTAACAATATGAATCTCTCTGCTTCAATTTTTATCTTGTCAATAAGCCAATTTTTGCAATGAGATATAATAGGTAGTAACCTTTCCATTCTTCTTTCTCCTTGTCTTTAGATAGTTATTAAAATTAGCCCATAATCCAATATGAACCTTATTATCTTTTATTCCCTGTTTAAGAGCCTTAGCCCTTATCTGCTCATAGGTAAATTCTTCCATTTTGATATTCTGAATAGTTTGTAGTCCGTCAATCTGTGTGGTGGGATTATCTGTCTGTGCTACTGTAAAAGTAGTAATTCCACAAGTGGGGAACTAATGATAAGACCACAATTCAGAAGTATTAAGTAGGCAGGGAAACCTCTCACATTTCCCTGCTCCTTGTCAATCCTCCTTGTTATGTTCAAAACATAGGACTAAGTGTATAATTCCATTCTCATTCTTGAAAGCTATTCTTGGATTATTAACTTCCTTATATGTAATGGAAGTTATAATAATGGGGAACAGTTCATTTTCATTATAAAGTTTGAGGCTATTTGCAATATATTCATTAGAACTATATTCTGGGAGAATGAAACTGAACAAGTAGAGCTTGACATCATTGTATTGCTGCATTTTAGCTCTTAGTATTTCTTGCTTAGCAATTATTGCTTCGTAGATAGTGCTTAAATATAAACTGGATTGTATGATATATGGGTTCATTGTTTTATTATTTAGTTGGTTAAGAATTAAGCCCACCTGTCACATGGGCTTTATTGTTAGTTGGTTATGCAGTTTCTACAGACTTGTTGTTACTCTCATTCATATATTGGAACCATTTTTCAAAATTCTTGTAATATTGTTTGGCTTCTGCACTACCGTCTGGCTTCTGACTACCAAACCACACATCTTTGCTAATCATGGCGATTAACTGCTGGAGTTGGCTAATCTCTGGTTTGTATTCATTGTAGAACAGCTTAAATCCTTTTGCTAATCTTCCATTATCGTATGTAGATTCAGAGATTTTACTGCTTTTAAAAGCCTTTAGAACTTTATCGCCTAACTCTTGGGTGGTTGCATTTAACTTTAAAGATTTGGGTAGTCTATTTATGCCCAATTTAAGGTCTTTGGCGACATTAGCTTTAACCTCTGGTTGCCCTAATGTATAAAAGCTATAGATTACGTCAGACTTCAATCCTGTTTCTTGAATTTGTGCTTCAATATAATCAATTCTCTCGTCTCCTGTTTGGAACTTTGATTTGCTAAAGTCTTTGTAATTCCAAGGTCTGCCGTTATTGATAGAGGCTGTAAATAATGCCAAACTCATATTCTCTGGTTTCTTAATGGTTTCAGTCATTTCTTCTTCATTAAAATCAATATAGCCTTCTACCTCCAGTATGAACATGGCTATCATCCTGTGTTGTCCATCCACTGGGGCTTTAGCTGCTGCTCTTTCAGTGGCATCTGTAACCTCTTCTGTATTCAGCATCCAGTTGTCTATTGAAAGAGGTTTGGCATTGGACTTAGGAACAATGGAAACCTTTAATAATTTCTCTCCTGTTAAATCCTCGCTGCCAACTAACTTAATCTTACCCATTGCAGCATTAAAGCCATATTTCTCAATCATTGAATAGCACTTCTTTACATTCTCTGCTACGATTTCACGATTGCTGCCATAAAAATAAATAGTCATCATATCTTCTTTGCAGTTTTTAGACTGGTGCGCTCCAGCTTTTGTTAATTTTGATATTGCAAAGCTACTGGCTTCTGGGCTGATTAAAAGAGAGAAATTAATGAGTGGTTTTATTTCCCCTCTAAATTGGTAGCTCGTCCGCTATCGTTTTGACGATGCAAAGATGGGATATAATGGTAGGATTAAAAGAGAGAAAAAAAGTCCTGCTTTTATGTACCCTCTTAATGGTACGGAACAGGACTTGATTGGTTATCAGTGTGTTATTAGAAATATATGCTATTCACAGTATTAATTCTCTTGTCTTTATATTGCTTGATGTAGCCTTTTAGGACATCTTCATCATCTGAGAATTTACTATGTTTAGATAGCTTGGTGAAGTAGATAAGCCTTGATATGAGCAATGTCTTACTGAGTGATATGGTGCCTCCTTTCTTTTGTCTGACATTAAACTGCTTATTGTATGGGGATAAATTGAAGAAGTCATTGAACATCTTATAGAACAGCCATATCTGAACGGATTCCTTTTCTTCTGCATGGGTGTCCATGCTGACTTGTTGGCTCTGCATCCAAGGATGTTCCTCTATCTCCTTTAGGTTATTGATGATGGTAGTAGCCAAGTAGCCTATGGCATTGGCATTGTCAATTACTATCTGATGCTTGCCTTCAACCTTTACAGAGACTGTAATAGGCCTCTTAAAACTTACTCCAAATTGGTTAATCTCCTTATGGTTGTCAGCTATGGCTTTGGCAAATTTGGTAAGCTGTTCTATTCCAATGCCTGTTGCTTTCATTCCATCTAAGCACGTTCCACAAGTATAGTCAAAGATGAATAGAAGCAGAAACCAAAACTTATCTATATCAACACCCAAGCCTTTCAGCGTATTTTGTATGTCCTCATTGGCTATATAATCTTCGTATGTGAAGTTACCATATAGTTTATTCTGATTGTATCTTCTTATGAATAAGGGCAAGGCGGTTGTACCATAAATATATTGTTCTCCTGTTTCATGGTCTATATCATAATCTGGTACATAAAGTACTGCTACCTCCTCCATGTATTCAAGTAACTCTATGCCTTTAGGGAAATAAGTTTCTTCAAGTCTTTCAATTGGTCTCATATCTTTGCTTATATGGTTTGGAAGCAAAGATAATTAAAAAGGATGAAGTTATTCCTTTTTTAATGGTCTGAGCCTACCATCCAACCCTGCTTTATGTAGTTCTTCTAAATATCTTTCTCTATAACTAAGGTCAAGATGCAAGGCTCTTTCTTTTGCAAGGTCTGATTTAAGATATTCTTGTAAAGTCATAGTCTTTGTTTTCCTAATCATTTCTATGCTAAAGTTCTTCATATCACTGGACTTTAAAGTATCATAGTTCGCTGTTATAATTCCTTTTTCATCAATCGTCCAGTTGTCTAATAGGAGAGAAGCCATTGCAATGCTTCTGACTTTCGTAATAGCTATATAGAATTTAATTCCATTAAGGAACTGTACAATATAATATCCCTGCATAGTAGTGACAGGAATATAATTCACTCTCTCCAAATATTTATGATATAGTTCTCCTTGTTCTTCGATGCTGAGGTTTTGAAGCTTCTCTTTACCATTATTATCTTTAATCCTTTCGATGTCTGCTATCTTTTTACTTTGTGATTTTTTATATCTTATAATTTCTTTATCAATAGATTTTATCTTCTCATCTAACTGGTTCTGTTTCTCTTGGATAATGTTTAAAAGGGTAGGATTGGTGGTTAGTAGAAACTTGTTGGCATTTTCTTGACTTTCATTAGATAAGTTCTCTTTATCAAGATATAGGGTAGATAAACGTTTCTCAATTCCAGCTATTTCCTCTTGTAGCTCTGTAACTCTATTGTCTGTTTGGTTCCTAAAGAAGTTGATATATTCTGCTGTGTGCATAGATTTGAAAAGACTATATAATATTTCATTCGTAAGGTCGTAAGAAACTTCATCAATATTATATTTACAGAAGTCTGGATGAGATTTCCTATCAACACAGCTACATCTATATGTTAGTTTTGAAATTCCTGCTGCTGGCTTTTTGTCTTTTACAGTCATGGCTCTCCCACATCTACATCTGATGATTCCTTTTAATGGATTATGATTGACTTTTCCAGTTGGAGTATTTTTATAGTTGTTTTTAATCAGTTCTTGTGCTTTCATAAAATCCTCTTCACTGATAATAGGTTTTATTCTAACCTCGATGGTATAAGGTTCTTCTCTACCTAATCTCTGTGTTCTTCTTCTGATTCCTCTATAAATATCACTATGGATATAGTTGCTTAGAATGGCAACAGTGCTGTAATATCCTCTAAAAGTAATATTCCTTTCATTGAAATATCTGGCTACTGCTCCCAGTGTCTTACCAGAGTTTACTAAAGCGAAGAGTCTTTTTATATTCTCTACTTCTTCTGGTACTTCTTCTAAAATATATTTAGGACGTTTCCCATTGGGGTTAGGAACTGCTTTATATCCATAAGGTATTTTTTGGTCTACAACTGCATAAGGATAAGCTTGGAAGAGAGCTTGCTTCCCATCTTGGTTCTTCTTTTTAATATCCAATCTTTCTTGTGCTGCTGCCCATGCTTTGATAGTGAGGATAAGTATTTCTGTAATGTCTAAAAGTTTATTAGCTTCATAAATTTTACTGGGACTATCTAAGAGTATTACAGATAATCCTTTATTAATAATCTGTTGAATGTTGTAAACTGTCTCTGTTACATCTTCTTGCCTGCTCAAACGTGATAACTCAGAGATTACTATCATGTCTGCATCTTTGTAGGTTTTACTTTGTAATTCGATATAACCTTTTCTGTCTGCAACCACACCAGATATTCCAAAGTCCTCAATAATTTCAATTAACTCATAATTGTTGTTCTCACAGAACTCCTTAATCTTTAGCTTTTGTCGAGATAAGTCTTGTTTTGTAGTAGAAACTCGTGCGTATCCTATAATTTTTATCATAATGTAATATATTGATTATGAAGTAAATATAGGTATAAAATTTCACTTGGGCAAGTCTATTTAGTTAAGTGAATATTCATTTCAAATACCGGCAAACCGCATCGGATTTAACGGTAACGGAGGACCTTTCAGCTTAATGCAATTAAAAGTAATTCAAGAGGTTATTACCCTTATTGTCTTCACAGTATTTACCACCGTTCTTTTTAAAGGAGAAGCCTTACACTGGAATCATTTCGCAGCTTTTATATGCCTGATATTGGCCGTTTATTTCGTATTCATGAAATAAAGGCAAAGAGGAATAAACTCTTTACCTCTATTTTAATCTTACTACTTACACCATTCTTCGATATGATCTTTTCCATAAAAAAGATAAAACAATAATCCGACCCAACTCGTAAGCAACAGAATTATCGTCACTCCTAATTTACAAGCTGTAGATATGTTCTTTTTAAAAACATCCATAATCGCATAAACCGTTGCGACTATACCGATAATATAAATAATCAATCCCATAACTTTTTATTTTATAAACAAATTATTACTCAAAAAACAAAGATAAATATAATTGGTTCTTCTCCAGGCACTAATATTAATGTAGAATCCCATGCTTTATACATATTAATCTACTTAACATGTCATCCAAAATAGAATAAAATCTATTTTCAAAACATTTTGAGGTCAGATAAACTCAAATTTTAAGAAATCCCAAAAACAAGAAATTATCTCCATAAAGATATTTGTGCAAATATTACGGATAGTTGTAACATAATTACTGATTCCGAATAAAGAGGAGCGGCACTCATGTTTATATTGATTACATTTGTAACGGAATAAAATAAAGCGCTATGGAAAAAATCATAAAGTTGGATACAGTAGATCGATATAACGAATTATTCGGTCTTGAGACACTACATCCGTTAGTAGGTGTAGTAGATTTATCGAAAGCCACAAAATTTCCGACTCATTTCACACTGAATTACGGACTATATGCATTATTTCTGAAAGAAACCAAATGCGGAGATATTCGCTATGGAAGGCAGATTTATGATTATAAAGAAGGGACTGTCACCAGTTTTGCTCCCGGACAAGTCGTCGAAACAGAAATTACAGACGGGATAAAATTAAGTGCTCATGGTATTTTATTTCATCCGGATTTGATAAAAGGGACATCATTAGGCAAGAATATAAAACAATACTCTTTCTTTTCCTATGCTTCGAATGAGGCTTTACATCTGTCAGAAGAAGAAAAAGAAATTTTTCTCGACTGCTTGAAAAAAATAAATATAGAACTTAATCATCCGATAGATAATTACAGTAAATGCTTAATATCGAAAAACATCGAACTATTATTGGATTATTGCATGCGTTTCTATGCCCGGCAATTTATTACAAGATCAACTGTCAATAAAGACATTCTTACAAAATTCGAAAATTTACTTGAAGTATATTTTACAGATAATAAACCTAAAGTGGACGGCTTGCCTTCCGTTAAATATTTTGCAGATAAAGTATGTCTTTCTCCCAACTACTTCGGAGACTTAATAAAAAGAGAGACCGGAAAAACAGCACAAGAATATATACAAAATAAAATCATAGATCTTGCCAAAGAGATGATTGTCGGGACAGAAAAAACGATCAGTCAGATATCTTATGAACTGGGATTCCAATATTCACAACATTTTAATCGCATATTCAAAAAAAATGTGGGGTACACCCCGAATGAATACAGAAATCTTCAGGTTTAAAAACAACGAAAATTTATCAGGAAGACATGATAGCGCAATGTGACAAATCGTTACACAGCAAAACAATACATCCGTTGATAAACATCGGCTGTTTATCCGATATATCGAATACTTTTATAGAAACCGGATTTTACCGTATTATACTAATAGGCAGATCTTCATGCCCTGATTTCGGAAGATTGTGTTGCGATTACCAAGATGCAAGCGTAATATTCTTATCTCCGGAATATTCTCTGTCTCGTTTAATATCAGAAGACTTGAATTTTTATAAAAAAAGCATATTTTTGTCTTTCCATGCAGATCTGGTTAACGCCTCTGCCATAAAAAAACATTTTGACGATTACTCTTTTTTCAATTATCGACAAGACGAATCTTTACACATCTCATTACGAGAAAAGAAAATTCTCACGGCTCGTCTCGAAGATATTTCCGATGAACTGAATTGGGGTATAGACAAATACACTAATATCCTTATCTCAGGAAAAATCGAGTTATTTCTGAATTATTGCAGACGTTTTTATACCCGACAATTTATTACAAGATCAGAGGTAAACAGATGTATAATACAAAAAACTAAACGGATGATCGATGAATATTTCTTTATGAACAAAATATCGGAAGAAGGTCTGCCTTCTTCCGAGTATTGTTCAAATAATTTAGACCTGTCTTCCGCATATTTCGAAGACCTGTTTAATCACGAAGCAGGAATGAGCATAGCCGAATACATTCAATTAAGACGTATGCATCTGGCAAAAGAACGCCTTTGCAACACAAACAAAACAATCTCGTGTATCGCACGAGAATTAGGTTACCCTTCTCAACAATATTTCTGCAAATTATTTAAAAAATTATCAGGATATACACCGGATGAGTACCGAAATCCTTGCAGGTCAATATCATGATAGGTTCAATACAAAAATTCCCTCTATTCTTCATATTACAATCGAATAGAGGGAAAACTATGAATTAAAAAAGCCAATTTCTTTAAGCTATTTCAATAAGTCATATCGTTTAAAGCACTTTTGGATTTTATCAAGAGCAAAATCCAACTGTTCTTTCGTATGTGTAGCCATCAAAGAGAAACGGATCAATGTACTATCGGAAGGTACGGCAGGAGACACTACCGGATTTACAAATACCCCTTCATCGAAAAGTTCACGAGTAATGCGGAACGTTTTATTATTATCTCGAATAAATAATGGAATGATCGGAGTAGAAGTATTACCTATCTCACATCCCATATTACGAAAACCGGCTAAAGCATAATGGGTCATTTCCCAAAGATGCTCTATACGTTCGGGTTCACTCTCCATAATATCCAAAGCTGCCGATACTGCTGCTGTAGAAGCCGGTGTAATGCTGGCGCTAAATATATAAGATCGAGAATTATGACGCAAATAATTTGCCGTAATAGAGTCGGTAGCGACAAAACCGCCTAAAGAAGCAAACGATTTAGAGAACGTTCCCATAATCAAATCGACATCTTGAGCTACACCGAAATGATCGCAAGTTCCCCGACCCTGTTTCCCGAAAACTCCGATACCGTGAGCTTCATCTACATAGACCGCAGCATTGTATTTTTTTGCCAAAGCAACGATTTCAGGCAAATTGGCAACATCCCCTTCCATACTGAATACACCGTCCACAACAATCAATTTCACTTTGTCTTCAGGACAAGATTTCAGAACCTTCTCCAAAGAGGTCATGTCATTATGCTTAAACTTCAACTGAGTAGAAAACGAAAGACGACGTCCTTCGATAATCGAAGCATGATCGAGCTCGTCCCAGATAATATAATCTTCTCGTCCGGTAAGACAAGATATTACCCCCAAATTCACCTGAAAACCTGTCGAATATATAATCGCCTCTTCTTTTCCGACAAAACGAGCCAAGCGTTTTTCTAATTCTACATGAATATCAAGTGTTCCGTTCAGGAATCTCGATCCGGCACAACCAGTACCATATTTTTTTATTGCAGCAATCGCTGCTTCTTTAATTTTCGGATGATTAGTCAATCCCAAATAACTGTTCGACCCGAACATCAGCACTTTTTTGCCGTTGATAATAACTTCGGTATCTTGATCACTTTCTATTTCGCGAAAATACGGATAAACACCTAAAGCCTTCGCTTTTTGCGGTGCATCATATCTCGCTAATTTTGCTTGTAACAGCTTCATAATAATTAAAGAAGTTAACAGGTTATATAATTAAGTCATCAGATTTTCAAGGTATTACGCAAAATCGCCCAATACAATTAAAAATTTACAAGATGCAAAAATAAGTAATTATTTTTAATGTGGGATATTTCTGAATTAAATTTGTCATTTTTATTTTTCTCTGAAATCGACAGGTACATTAAGAGGCTGCCTGAATTTTTCGATAAGAAAATACTATCAAGTTATCTTTGCGTTTTCTTCCGGTCTGTTTTCCCGCTTTCACTCGTCAGACAGCCCGCTACTTTCCTCGTAAAAACAATAAAATATCCTCGAAAGAAACTTTCAAATCCGATCCGAGCAAAATTCAGACAGCTCCTAAGAGCCCGTTTCTATCTGATACTTGCTGCAAACTATAATCGGTCAAACAGACAAAGAGCGCACAAAACTTTTTATAATACAGAAGTTTCCATACTTGAATAAAAACAGATAAATATCCGTCATATTTGAAAAAAAAATACGTAATTTGCAAAATGAAATAATTTTGTAACCATTAGAATTAACTTAATACGAATGGAATTTTCCGCACAGCAAATCGCCGATTTTCTTCACGGCGAAATTATCGGAGACAATCAAGTTAAAGTAAACAACTTGTCTAAAATTGAAGAAGGAAAGCCCGGAACACTGACTTTTTTGGCCAATCCCAAATATACGCATCACATCTATACAACCCAAGCCAGTATCGTTTTAGTAAATCGAGATTTCGAGCCCGAACAAAAAATAAAGGCGACACTAATTAAAGTTGACGATGCGTATTCTTGTCTGGCACAACTACTTAACTTAGTAAATCAAGCTCGTCCCGAAAAAAAAGGTATCGATAAAGATACATGCATTGCAGCGTCTGCAACAATTTCTCAGTCTGTATATATAGGTGCATTCGCTTACGTAAGCGAAAATGTAAAAGTAGGAGAAAATGTCAAGATTTATCCTCAAGTTTACATCGGTGATAACGTAACGATCGGAGATAATACGATTTTGTACCCAGGTGTAAAGATTTACCATGACTGTGTGATCGGGAAAAATTGCATTATTCATGCAGGTGCGGTAATCGGAGCTGATGGTTTCGGCTTTGCTCCTCATAACGGTACATACGTAAAAATCGCACAGATCGGAAATGTAATCATCGAAGATCAAGTAGAGATCGGAGCAAACACAACGATCGACCGCGCCACAATGGGATCGACTATTGTAAGAAAAGGAGCTAAACTGGACAATTTGATTCAAGTCGCCCATAATGTAGAGATCGGAGAAAATACGGTCATGGCAGCCCAAGTGGGTGTTGCAGGATCAACGAAAATAGGCAGTCATTGCATGGTTGGCGGGCAAGTTGGTTTTGCAGGACACATCACTATCGGTGACCGGGTGAATATAGGTGCCCAATCGGGAATTCCTAACCACGTAAGTTCCGATGCAAGCATATTGGGTTATCCGGCAGTACCGGCAAGAGAATTTGCCCGTTCTACCGTGATGATAAAAAAGTTACCGGAATTAAACCAAACCGTTAAGCAGTTGCAGAAAGAAATTGAAAATTTAAAGAAACAACTCGAAAAGTAAGGCCTTTTCTTATTTAGAGTGCATTATTTAGAGAATATTTATGAAACAACAGACTTTACAAAACAGCTTCTCCTTAACAGGAAAAGGATTGCATACGGGAATGGACATCACAATCACATTCCTTCCCGCACCTGAAAATCACGGGTATAAAATTCAACGTATAGACCTTCCCGAACAACCGGTTATCGAAGCTGTCGCAGATCAGGTAAGTGAAACTCAACGAGGTACTGTAGTGGGAAAAAACGAAGTTATCGTAAGTACCATAGAACATGCCATGGCGGCCCTATACGGAGCAGGAATAGATAACTGCCTGATACAAGTAAACGCTCCTGAATTTCCGATACTCGACGGTAGTGCCAAATATTATACCGATGCAATCGAAAAGGCCGGTATCGCCGAGCAAGAAGCAGAAAGGGATTATTACATCATCAAAGATAAAATCGAGGTTAAAGATGAAAATACCGGATCATCGATATTAGTATTACCGGACGATCATTTTAGTGTAAACGTACTGATAAATTTCGATTCGCCTGTTCTCAATAATCAATATGCTTGTCTGGAAGATCTGGAACTTTTCAAAGACGAGATTTCGGCAAGCCGTACATTCGTATTTGTCCGAGAAATAGAACCTTTGGTAAAACATAATCTTATAAAAGGCGGCGATCTCGACAATGCAATTGTCATATATGATCAAAAAACATCACAAGAAGAACTCGATCGTCTGGCCGATTTGATGAATGTCCCCCACAAACATGTAGATGAACTCGGATACATCAATAATAAACCTTTAGTGTTCGATAACGAACCTGCACGCCATAAGCTTTTAGATATACTCGGCGATATAGCTCTGATCGGGAAACCGATCAAAGGTCGCATCATAGCTACCCGTCCCGGACACAAAATCAACAACCAACTGGCACGCTCTATCCGCAAGGAAATGAAACGGCAAGAAATACAAGCCCCGTCATACGATCCGAATAAAGAGCCTATTATGGATGTGAATCGTATCAAGCAATTGCTTCCTCATCGGTATCCGATGTTATTGGTAGATAAAATTATCGAAATAGGGAAAAATCATATTGTCGGGGTAAAAAACTTTACATCGAACGAACCATTCTTTCAAGGCCATTTTCCTCAAGAACCGGTCACTCCCGGCGTCTTGTTGATTGAAGCTATGGCACAAACAGGAGGATTATTGGTATTGAACACAGTCGAAGAACCGGAAAAATATTCGACCTATTTTTTAAAAATAGACAACGTAAAGTTCCGTCAAAAAGTAGTTCCGGGGGATACGGTTATATTCCATATTTCATTCATGACAGAATTACGCAGAGGATGTGCCTATATGAAAGGCTATGCTTTTGTAGGCAACAAAATCACAACCGAAGCTGAATTTATGGCTCAGATTATAAAAAATAAATAATACCCACTTTTATGAAACAACCATTAGCTTATGTACATCCGGAAGCCAAGATAGCTCCTAACGTGGTTATCGAACCGTTTGTTACTATCGATAAAAACGTAGTTATCGGTGAAGGGACGCGCATTGGTTCCAATGTAACAATTCTTGAAGGAGCTCGTATCGGGAAAAACTGCAATATTTGTTCCGGTGCGGTTATTTCAGGAATCCCTCAAGACCTAAAATTCAAAGGGGAAGAAACTACCGCCGAAATCGGAGACAATACCACTATACGCGAATGTGTTACAATCAACAGAGGTACTGCGTCAAAGGGTAAAACCGTGATCGGAAGCAACTGCCTCATTATGGCTTATTGTCATATCGCACACGATTGTGTTATCGGAGATAACATTATCATGTCAAATGCGACACAAGTAGCCGGAGAAGTACGAATCGATGATTTTGCTGTTATCGGAGGCGGTACTCTCGTACACCAGTTCTGCCATGTAGGTGCTCACGTTATGATACAAGGAGGGTCACTCATTAATAAAGATATTCCCCCTTACGTCAAAGCTGCCCGTAATCCTATTTCTTATGCCGGCATCAACTCTATCGGTTTGCGCCGACGTAATTTCACCAATGAAACCATACGTGATATTCAAGAAATATACCGATACCTCTATCTATCCGGCTTAAATAACTCGGATGCAATAGAACGTATCGAAGCAGAATTACCCGCAACTAAAGAAAGAGACGAAATCGTGCTATTTGTACGTAACTCTCAACGAGGAATTATTCGCGGTTATTTATAATATAAGAAATATATTCTATAAGAAAGGCGCTATCAAGCGCCTTTCTTGTATAAGGTAACTTAATAAAGTATTAGTAAAGAATATAATGAAAATAATCAGAATAAAAAAATCGGATAAGGGTTATACTATACAAGATATTTTTATTATTTTTACCCAATAAACAAAGGGGTTCTTTTTAAACGAAACCTAAAAAAACGATTTAAATAAACTAATTGTATCTGATTATGATATTCAAATTCTTAATCCTATCTGATGAGGTTGATGACTTTGCAAGAGAAATCAGTATCGACTCTGAGGCTACTTTTTTGGAGCTGAATGATGCGATTTTGGAATCGGTTAACTATACTAAGGATCAAATGACTTCCTTTTTCATTTGTGAAGATGACTGGGAAAAGAAAACGGAAATCACTTTAATGGAGATGGATACCAACTTCGAAGACGACTCTTGGGTAATGGCAGAAACCCGACTCAGCGAATTATTGGAAGACGAAAAACAACGGCTGATCTTCGTTTTCGATAATATGACCGAACGATCATTCTTTATGGAATTACGAGAAATCATTCCGGGTAAAAATTTAGAAAAAGCTATCTGCTCCAAATCTAAAGGTAACCCTCCTGCTCAATTAATGGATTTTGACGAACTGGATAAAGTCTCAAATAACACCGATACCGGACTCGGAGAGAATTTCTATGGTGATGAATCTTTCGACCCGTCAGAACTGGATGAGGAAGGCTACAACGATTTGGATATGACTGAAGGAAACAATTCTTTCAATGATTATTAATTTCCCTATCGCACTATAAGACAATGGCACTAAATTTTTAAATAACCGTCGTAGTTATCACATATTTATTTAGTTTACCTCAACAAAGCAGGTCTTGTTGAGGTATTTTTTTATAATTTCCAATCTTATAGTGATGACAAGGCACTTCACACCCATGTGAGTAATAAAATCTAAAAGCCTGTTTAAATTTTGCATGCACTCTTTCAAGAGCTATTTCCAAGATCCAGATGCAATAAAAAATAAAAGAGTTATCTGTCAAATACCAGATAACTCCTTTTATTAGACCATCTTTCAATTATAGAATTTGAAAAAATGGCTCAAAAAACTATTTAGAATGTTTAATCTCCAGTGTTCGAGGATTATTGTCTACTGCGGTTTCCCCAAGTCGGGAAAAACTGGCTTTCGTAACATAACCATCAGCATCGGTCTCATATTTCCAGCTTCCATTATCTTTCCAAGCCGACTCGGAATTACCAATTTCCGTATGTACAAGATTTCGACTTTGCACACCTGTCAGTCCTGCATATACCAATTCCTCAAGCCATGAAGTCCGTTCAGAAAAATCAAAATTTTCTTTATTTACTAAATTATCATAATAAGTATATACAGCTATATCAGACTCACCTTGGCTATTACCGTAACGAATTTCCACTAAATTACCATCAGTCCAAATATATTCTTCCCATTCATACTTTTGTTCAGTACGAATCAAATGGTTTTCCGAGTCATAAGCATACGTAGTAACCTCCTGTATATTACCTGGACGTCCTTCTTCGGCACGAACAACATAACCGACATCATTCAAATAAGCGGTTATAAAATAATCTTCATCTCGATCGGAAGAAATATAAACAACGTTGTCCCCATATTCATAAGTAAGCGTTTCAATATAAACACTCCCGTCATAATCAGTATTCTTTTCCTTCCATGTTTTCAATCGTCCCTGTTTATCATAAGTCAACTCTATTCGCTGATTCTCCACATCTACATTTTGAGGGAAATAATAAAACATTTCTGAAATCAATCCAGCAACAGAAGTTTCCCCTTCCTCTGGGATCTCTCCACTTTCGGTCAAAGCTTTTTGTTCCACTGTAATCAATATTTTCGTTTCTCCACACTCTACAGTTACAACAGCTTTTCTGTCTTTCCCCGTCAAATTCTTATCCAAAAAAATCCGGATCACATAATCACCTGCAACATCACCATGATCGGGAGAAACTGTCACCCATTCTCCTGCACGCATTACAGAAGAAACCTGCAATTCATCGGACTGCAACTCCGAAACTGTCGCCCTCCAAGGACCTACCGTAGTAAAAGAAATTCCACTTGCCGGTGTTCCTGAAGTTTCATCAGCATAAGCTGTATAACTCAAAGAAGTTCCTGGTGCTAATTCTAAATCTTGCTTATCATCGTTTGAACAAGCAACAAAAAGCACAGCTACCAATAATACAAAAAAGGATTTTTTCATAAGTAAACCTAAAATAACAAATGCGCCCGTGCCTCAGCAATAATTCTCCAACATAAAAAATGCAGCACCGAAAGTTTCCCTAACAAAAGCCTGAAATAACTCGCACTTTTCAATATCTATCCATAATTATTACAAAAATAAATAACATATTGAAATAAACAATCCACACCTTATATTGAAAATACTAAAAATAGCAAAAGATCATAAATCAAGAAAAAATACTCTCAAAAAAAACTCTCAAACCTGACCGAAACAAAATTTAGACTATTCCTAAATTTTAACATTCTCTTAAAATATAAAATAGCAGAACCTTTTAAATTCCGCTATTTCATATTTAAGCTCCCTAATCGAAAGCTACTTGACTGCAGGCCGTAAAGCTTCCATGATCTTAGCTTCCAATTCTTCCGCCAACTCCGGATTATCCTGAATGCACTTCTTTGCAGCATCTCTACCCTGTCCGAGTTTTGTATTATCATAGCTAAACCAAGAGCCGCTCTTTTTGATTATGCCTTTTTCCACTCCCAAATCAATAATCTCTCCCGCACGAGAAATACCTTCTCCGAACATAATATCGAACTCGGCTTTACGGAAAGGAGGAGCAACTTTATTTTTCACGACTTTTACTCTCGTCTGATTACCGATCACCTCATCCCCATCTTTAATTTGACTGATCCGACGTATATCCAACCGAACAGAAGCATAAAATTTTAAGGCATTTCCCCCTGTCGTTGTTTCCGGATTACCGAACATTACACCTAATTTATCACGCAACTGATTGATAAATATACAAGTAGTATTCGTCTTGCTTATCGTAGCCGTCAATTTACGCAAAGCCTGAGACATAAGACGCGCTTGTAATCCCATCTTAGATTCTCCCATATCTCCTTCTAACTCGGCCTTAGGAGTCAACGCCGCAACCGAGTCAATAACAACAATATCTACGGCAGAAGAGCGTATCAGTTGCTCTGCGATCTCCAATGCCTGTTCTCCGCTATCCGGTTGAGATATCCATAAATTCTCTACATCGACCCCTAACTTTTCTGCATAAAAACGGTCAAAAGCATGTTCTGCATCTATAATTGCCGCAATACCGCCAGCTTTCTGAGCTTCGGCAATAGCATGGATCGCCAATGTCGTTTTACCGGAAGATTCCGGACCATAAATCTCGATCACACGACCTCGAGGAAAACCTCCGACCCCCAGAGCAGCATTCAGACCAATAGAACCCGTAGGAATTACTGCAATCTCATCGATATGGTCATCTCCCATCTTCATAATTGCACCCTTACCATAATTCTTTTCTATTTTGTCCATAGCGGCCTGCAAAGCTTTTAACTTTTCGCTCGGAACAGGAATTTTACCCATCGGAACTTTTTTTTCTTCTGTATTCTCCATATTTATCCTATTTTACTTTTTATTCAAAATTTGACCAGCATGTTCTTTCGTATTTACTTTTTCTATCACACGCTCTATCACTCCATTCTCATCGATCAGAAATGTTGTCCTTAAAGTTCCCATATACGATCTACCGGCCATCTTCTTCTCCGCCCATACACCAAACTCCTGATTCAGGCGGGTATCGGTATCGGCTATCAAAGAGAACGGCAACGATTGTTTTTCTATAAATTTTTGATGAGACTTTTCACTATCTTTACTTACCCCGATTATTTCATACCCTGCTTTCTGCAACTCAGAATATGCATCCCGCAAGCTACAAGCTTCTGCCGTACATCCGGGAGTATTATCCTTAGGATAAAAATAAAGCACTAATTTTTTACCTTTAAAATCTTCCCTTTTCAACTCTTTTCCTGTCTGGTCATACCCCAGAATTTCAGGTATTTTATCTCCGACTTTTAATGCCATAATTAAATATTTTATTTCTCAAAGATAAGAATTTATATAAAAATATCAAGGTTTTCCAGCCCGTTTATAACATTCATTCCTGTACCATTGACAATGCAAATTAAACAAACATATATGCCAAATAACAGCATATATAATAATTTCTTTATAAAATCTTTCCGGATAATATAGATATTGACCGTAAATTATTACTTTTTGATTTGTTATTTATTGTACTTTCTTTCGGATTTTCGCTATTTTGCACTGTATAAAAAACAATTTAATCGCTAAATTCATATTTTCAATTAATGAAAAAATATTACTTATTATTTTATCTCATACTCTTAAATTTCACCGTTACGGCCAATAATCGGATAGAAACCCTTCTGTCTATTCTAAAAAGTAATGAACCCGATTATATTTTCGTTGTTGCTCATCGAGGATATTGGCGACATGCCCCTGAAAATTCTATTGCGGCAATAAAAAGCGCTATATCGATAGGAGCGGATATGGTCGAAATTGATATACAAAAGACCAAAGACGGAGATTTCGTCTTAATGCATGATAATAATATAGATCGCACGACAAACGGGAAAGGGTATATAAGTAACTATACGGTAAAGGAACTCAAAAACTTCAGGTTGCGTCACAATGACGGAAAACTCTCTAATGAGACCATCCCGACTTTAAAAGAGGCATTATCGGCTTGTAAAGGCAAAATTCTTGTCAATATCGATAAAGGAGAAAATTATTTATCAGATATTGAACCCATTATCAAAGAAACCGAAATGGAAAACCATATAGTTTTAAAAGGTCGCAGTTCTGTAAATGATACAAAAGAGAAATTATCACGGTACAAGAATATCATATATATGCCTATTGTCGATTTAGATACATCCGGAGCTATTCCATATATCGATTCTTTTTTAAAAGATTTTCAACCGATAGCAATGGAAATAAGTTTTAAAACCGATGATTTCGAGCAATTATCTTATATCGATAAGATAGCCGAATCGAATTGTCGGATATGGATCAATACCCTATGGGAAAGTCTATGCGGAGGACATGACGATGAAAAAGCGATCAATGATCCGGATAATAATTGGGGATGGGTTCTGAAAAATAGAGCAACGATAATTCAAACAGATCGTCCTAAAGAACTAATAACCTATTTAGAACAAAAAGGGTTACGAAAAAAACATCGGTAACTGTTTCTTATCAAAACCTCGAAAACAGTAAAAAAGGTTTATACAAAAATTAATTAGGTTCTAAAAATAATATTGTCATTCCGGATTTTACGATCTACCGAAATTCAGATCTTTTCCAGAATGACAATAATTCATATATAATCGTTCAAAAACGAATGTCGATCAGACTTCCAAGTCTTCATTAAATATTTCATGCCAAGGCAATCCTTGCTTATTCAGCTGTTCCATAAACGGATCAGGATCGAATTCCTCGACATTATAGACTCCGGGCTTTTTCCACAGACCTTTTAAGAACATCATAGCACCTATCATAGCCGGTACTCCGGTAGTATAGCTGACCCCTTGTGCTCCCGTTTCGAGATAAGCGGCATGATGGCTACAATTATTATATACATAATAGGTCATCTCTTTACCGTCTTTATCAATACCCTTAATACGACAACCGATAGACGTTTCACCTACATAATTTTCACCGAGCTCTCCGGGATTAGGAAGCACTGCTTTCAAAAATTGTATCGGAACAATTTCTACACCATTATACATAATAGGATCAATACGTGCCATTCCTATATTCTGAATTACTCTCAAATGAGTCAAATATTCCTGTCCGAAAGTCATCCAGAAACGCGCACGTTTCAATGTAGGATAATTTTTTACCAACGACTCCAATTCTTCATGGTAAATCACATATGATTCTTTCGGACCTATATTGGGATAATTCAATGGCTTATGAATTTCATGAGGCTCGGTATAAATCCATTTACCGTTTTCATAATATTTCCCCTTTTGCGTAACCTCCCGAATATTAATTTCCGGATTAAAGTTTGTCGCAAAAGCTTTACCATGATCTCCGGCATTACAATCGACAATATCCAAATAATGCATTTCTTTAAAATAATGCTTTGCAGCATAAGCAGTATATACACCCGATACACCCGGATCAAAGCCGCATCCCAAAATAGCCGTCAATCCCGCTTCTTTAAAACGTTCCTGATATGCCCACTGCCACTTATACTCAAATTTAGCTTCATCAAGCGGTTCATAATTTGCCGTATCCAAATAATTTACACCGCAAGCTAAACAAGCATCCATAATCGTCAAATCCTGATAAGGAAGTGCAACATTAATTACAATATCCGGCTTATGCGTATTGAACAACTTTATCAATTCGTTTACATTATCGGCATCCACCTGATCTGTGGTTATTCGGTCACTACCGATTGCCTTTGCAATAGCATCGCATTTCGATTTTGTCCGGCTTGCCAACACAATTTCTGTAAAAACATCCGGATTTTGCGCTACTTTATGAGCGACTACCGTACCTACACCGCCAGCTCCTATAATTAAAACTTTTCCCATCCTTAATACTTTACTTTATTTCGGTTAAATATTTGTCGGATACTCAATTTATTCCGATCCATAAACTTCCCACAAAGATACGACTTTTTAAAAAGATACAAAGCTACGTCTATTAAGATTCTTAAAAGCAATTTTTTTAAAACCTCAATTGTGTGTAGAATCTGAGAACTATGTCTGGTTCAACTTTTCTATAAAATAACGGCATACTTTCTCATACCTATATATCAGATAGAACAATATCATATTCAATATCGTAAGCTCGAATAGAAAATAAAGCCACAGAATATTAAGTAAAACAGCTATAAATAACGTAATAATCCGGATATTAAAAGATAGCATATTGCCATACATCATCAACGGAATACTTTTTTCCTTAAACTGCTCTCTCAGCCAATCCGGAATATTGTTGCCAAACCGTTTTTTTAATAACCGGCGCAATTCCTGCATATCGGGAGTAAATCTTTCTTGAGAAACCGTATATTGGAGATAGAAAAATAAAAGAAATTTCCTGAAAAAATCGGTTTTCCAACTCAACCTTTTATACTTTAAATGTAATCGTGTCTTATACTCAAGCTCACAGACTGATCTTTTCCATGAAAAAAGAAAATAAAAATTACGGTAATAATCAATAGCCGAAGCCTGCCTGAGATGAAAATATCCGGTAATCAAAGCTAAAAAAAAGACAGAAAAATCCCAACCGGAATTCATCAGACGCAAACATAACGCGACATAAACGGAAATAGACCACACACAGCCGCTTAAACGATCTAAAATCCGTCCCGACCGAGAAAAACATCCGATCATTCGGGCTAACTGTCCATCGGTACAGTCCAAAAGGTGTGTACAAAGTAATAGTGATACCCCAATTATATTATACCATATATCTTCAAAATATAAAAAAAATCCGGAAGATATTCCCAATAATATAGAGATAACAGTAATAGTATTAGGTAACAAACCTAACTTATGAAAAAATAAAGCACAACGATATCCGATCGGGCGAAAAAACAGTAAATCTACAGGATCTTCAGTATCGATCGATTTCAATGCACCTTCAAACATAATGTTTTGATGCCTGTTTTGTTTCATATATCCTCCCTTTCTAAACGCAACTATATGCGTTTCACATCCCAATCAACAATAACCCTATTTAAACGTGAGTGATAAGAGTGCTCAACTTAAACATAATATAATAGACATTTAAAAATTCAAGTCTTCTTCAATATTCATATCTATAATAAATGCCGTCTTTTATCCTTTCCAAAAACCCTTTTCATTTATCTATTACTAACCGTTTAATTCCATTTTTGTTTTGAAAAAGACTCTTTTTAATCAAAATAAAATCAAAATAACACCTAAAAGCCTATCTAAATTTTCCAATAAAAAAATACTGTCAGATCATTTTTGCGTTTTCTTCCGGTCTTTTTCCCCGTTTTCACTCGTCAGATAGCCCGTATTTTCCTCGTCAAAACAGAAAACATACTCGGAAGAAATTCTCAAAACTGACCCGAGTAAAATATAGACAGGTCTAAGAACCTGTCTATAATATATCAAACCTTTTGAGTCTTTTTTTGCTCTGCTTTTCGATTCTGATAAAGAACACGACAAGTTATGTAATGTATAAAGAACGAAAGAAAATTCAAAAAAAGACCGACACTTCAATTATTTTATCAGAAAATTTAAACGAATTTCAGAAAACTTATTCTTTTTCTGGAGTATTAAGGTCAAGAACTTCATTATCTCCACTTTTATCAAAATATTGACGACGAAGAGGATTAGCTCTCATTTGACGATAGTTATTACGGCAAGCAAAAACATCCAATGCTAAATAAAGTGCATGACGGAACGACTCTTCCGAAGCTTTATTTTCTCCTGCAATATCGTATGCCGTACCATGAGCCGGCGAAGTGCGAACAAAGGGAAGCCCGGCAGTATAATTCACTCCATCTTCCATCGCTAAAGTCTTAAATGGGGCAAGCCCTTGATCGTGATACATAGCCAAAACACCATCGAACTTAGAAAAATGGCCTGAACCAAAAAATCCGTCAGCCGCATAAGGTCCGAAACAGAGAATATCCATTTCTTCAGCCTCTTTCAATGCCGGAATAATAATCTCTTTTTCTTCATTTCCAAGAAGTCCGTCTTCTCCGGCATGCGGATTCAATGACAAAACTGCAATACGAGGCTTTACAATACCGAAATCTTGTTTCAAACAGTGATTGAAAATACGTAATTTCTGTACAATATCCGATTTGGCAATTCGAGAAGGAACTTCAGATAAAGGAATGTGTCCTGTTACTAAAGCTACACGCAAAATGTCATTCAATAATATCATTAAAGATTTTTTACCCTTCCCTAATTTTTTCTCCAAATACTCGGTATGTCCGGGAAACTCAAATTTATCGGACTGAATCGTATGCTTATTAATAGGTGCTGTCACCAACACATCGATCAACCCGTTTTCCAAGTCACTCGTCGCACTCTCCAATGCCCGGTAAGCAGCCTCACCCGCCTGAGCAGTAGGTCTCGACAACTCGACTTTTACCTCTTCATCGATACAGTTGATCATATTCAACTTCATATCCGAAATTTGCTCGGCACTGGTAATAATGTTAAAATTAATAGCCGGTAAATCCAATGCCTTACGATGATATGCCGCTACCTTAGAAGAACCGTACACCACAGGGGTACATATCTCCGTTATACGAGGATCGGACAATGTCTTCAAAATAACTTCATATCCGACGCCATTAATATCACCTTGAGTAATTCCTACTTTAATCTTATAATCTTGTTCCATGAGTTTTTATTCTTTATATAAGACAGACAAATACTATTTTAGTATTATACTTGCCTAATTTAATGCTCTAAGATAAGCAATTATTTTAACATAATATCTCTATACGGTCATAATATATAAGCTCATTCAGCATTTATTGCCGATCTCGCCTTTTTTTGCAGTAGATAACATTCCGCATGCAGCGAATATATCTTCACCTCGCGATGTGCGTATCGTACAAGTAAATCCCTTACGATTCAAATAATCCCTGAAAATAACCATATCCGATTCTATTGACGTTTTAAGGTTTACTCCCGGAATTGCATGAAAACGAATCAAATTTATCCGACAATTCAATCCTTTTAACAACCTTGCCAGTGCCTCTGCATGTCTAAGAGAATCATTAAAACCACTGAACATGATATATTCGAATGATAGCCTGCGCTGATGACTGAAATCATAATTCCGGAGCAGTGATATTATATCTGCAATAGGATATGCTTTCTGTACAGGCATAATAGACAAGCGTTCCTCCGGAAAAGGATTATGCAAACTTACAGCCAAATGGCAATCCGTTTCATCTAAAAAACGGGCTAAATTTCGTTTTACTCCAATCGTAGAGACGGTTATTCTTTTCGGACTCCATGCAAATCCCCACTTTGCAGTCAAAATGGTCAAAGCTTTCATTACTTCATCCAAATTGTCCAACGGTTCGCCCATTCCCATGAATACCAAATTTGTCAATGTGGCGGTTTCCGGTATGGAAATAATCTGATTCATAATTTCCCGAGCTGTAAGCTGAGAGTTAAACCCCTGCTTACCGGTCATACAGAAATAGCAATTCATCTTACACCCTACCTGAGATGAGACACATAGGGTCGCCCTCTCCCGATCGGGAATATACACAGATTCGACAAAGTTTCCGGAAGCTGTTTTAAAGAGGTATTTGACTGTCCCGTCCACCGAACGCATCTCCTCCACTGGAGCAGAATATCCTATCTCATACTCAGCTGTAAGACGCTCACGATTCAGTTTAGACAAGTTCGTCATTTCATCAATACTCCGAACCTGTTTTTCATACAGCCATGCAGCCATCTGTCCAGCCGTAAAACGAGGCATTCCCATACGGGTAACAATCCCGATGAGCTCATCTAATGTTTTCCCTGCCAAATATTCCTTTTCCACTCGCTTTGCTATTTAATACAAAAATAAACAAAGAGTATAAAGAACACAACGGAATATCTAAAAATCTTTATTCCCGGCCAAAAGAATAAGCGACTGTTTAAATTTACATGAGTCTCAGGTGAAGGATTCTTTTAAGGATGTTTTTCTTTTTACGAGGACGATTAACGAATTATCTGACGGGTAAAAAACTAAAACAGACCGGAAGAAAACGCAAAGATGATCTAATACTATTTTCTTTATTGAAAAATTTGAACTGGTTCTAAAATAAAAAAAGGAGGATTTATCATCCTCCCTTTTTTTATCATTATCGATTTAGAAAAACTTTACACGATTATTTTCTATATCAGCTTTATCTTTCATAACTTCCATAACCTGGCTGGAAAGAATCGAATACATCATCTGTTCATATTTCTGTTTTTCCATTTCGGCATTCATAGGAACTGAACTTTCGTCTTTCTTAGTCACAGCCAACACATACACACCATTATTACCCTTGACCGGACCTTGCAACTGCCCTACCGAAGCATAAGGAGCAACACCGCACAATGCCGGCTCACGACCGATACCCGTAATTACAGAAGTATTGAATGTTACAAACTTAGCCGTATCAATCTTCGAGCTCATAGCTGAAGCATAAGCATCAAGAGTTTTCGGTGATTTCTCTGACAATGACTTCATAATCATATCTGCCTTTTTATCAGCTAACAACTGCATTTTAAGATAGCTTTCGATATTTTTTAACGGAGCATAACCTGCAGGAGTTACATTTGTAAGAGCTGCTACTAAAAATTTATTTTCTATGTTGAAAATTTCAGAGATGTCACCTTTATCCGATTTATAAGCCCATTTCACGATTTCACGTCCGTCATTCAACATACCTACGCTAATATCTTCAGGAGTCAGTTCAACCGTATTCAAGGAGAATCCTTTATCCTTTGCATTTTTTTCGAATGACTCCAACTTACCGTTTTCAGCGATATAAGAGCTTACCTTGTTATATAATGTACTATAAGTCTCTGAACTCGGACGTACTTTTAGAACCAATTGTGCCACCTTAGCTTTAGGTACAGAAGCCGTACGCTCTGTTACCTGTATAATATGTTGACCATAAGGAGTTTCTACTGTAAGATATCCTGATCCTCCATTAAAAGTGGAAGAAACGAACTTTTGTCCGAATTGTACAGCAGAAGTTTCTGTCAACCAACCGAGATCACCGCCATTTGCAGCCGAATTTTGATCTACCGAAAACTGTTTTGCCAAGGCTGTAAAATCACCACCGTTTTTCAAAACATTCAAAACACTGTCCATTTGGGCCTTCACCTTTGCATCTGCCTGAAGAGGGAACATAATATGACGTACTTTGACAGAATCGGGAGCTACGCTCTTACCCATCAAACGGTACATTTTATATGACTCATCTTCAAAAACAGGACCATAAACTTCATTTATTTGAGCAGTTTCTACAAATCTTTTCATTTCCGGATCCATGTCTCTTTGAGCAACGTATGCATCTACATAAGGAACATCCGTATTAAAGCTCAACATTCCGGCAATATCGTCCGTCGTAGAAAAATTCGCTTTGAGATTATTAATCTTCTCTTCGGTCGTCTTATAATCTCCTTCACTCGGAACTATATCTACCGCAAAGAACTTTACCTCTCGTTTTTCATCCTGCTTAAAGTTTTCTTTCTGTTTATTGTATAGATCCTTCAATTCAGATTCACTGATAACTACCGTAGAATCGGGTATAGAAGTATAAGATTGTTCTGCATACGCAAAATCTACACTATTTTTAGCACCGTTATAAGCAGCTTCCAAATCGAGTTTATTCGGAGCCATAGATTTAGACAATAAAGTAAAATATTTTCCAACCAGCTGTTGTTGTTTCACAGTCTTTTCAATATTTAACCAAGCCTCACGCCGAGCTCTGAGCTGTTGCGCCATTTCTCCATCAAGATTCGACTCATCTTCATTAAGGACCACTTGCAAGAAATTCAATAACAAATCTTTATTAAATACTCCGGTTTGAGGATCAGTAAATTGTTGTCTTACCATAGGCACGATATTATCTCCCTGCAACAAATCCGCCAATTCTTCTTTGGATACCGTAAGACCCAATTCGGCAGTAGCATCGGTCAATAAAATATCCTGCACCATCTGATCATATACTTCCTTGTTTATACGAGAAGCTGCTCCTTCGGGGAGAGACATGCCATATTGTCTTCTATACATATTCTGCATCTCTTCGGTACGAGTCTGAACTTGTGCCTGAAATTCTTCCGGAGTAATTTTTTTACCGTTAACCACCGCTATTTTATTGCGGTTCATGTTAAAGAAAGTATGACCTGAATTTAAAAGGTCTCCCACGATAAAAGCCAGTAAAGCCACCCCGATCACTCCGACAAGAAGGCCGGCTTTACCTCTGATTTTTTGTAACGTAGCCATTTATTAGATTGTGTTTTTAGTTTTATATTTTTTTAAATTATTTTCCAAGTAAGTGCACGAAGATACGAAAAAAAGCATTTATAAACATATCGTAAAGTCAAAAATTTCCTTTAGTTCTCAATTTTCATTTTCACCAATTCTATTTTGGTTCTGTTTCCTTTTAATATTTCAAATTTATAATTCTCTATTTCAATCGTTTCTCCGGGTTTAGGTATCGTTTTGTAATGATAAAGGATATATCCGGCAATCGTCATATACTCATCAGACTCGGGTAACCCTATATCAAAAAGCTCATTGATCTTTTCTATTTCAACACGTCCTGAAAACTCATAACAGTTTTCTCCGGTTCTCCGTGCAATATAATTCAACGTATCGTGCTCGTCTTCAATATCTCCAAATATTTCCTCGACCAAATCTTCAAGCGTCACGACACCGGCAGTTCCACCGAACTCATCCACAACAACAGCAATACTTTTTTTCTGTTGCATCAAATTTTTCATTAATTTCTGAGCGGTCATCGTCTCCGGAACTAACAATATCGGCTTAATATAAGATTTCCAATCTGCCGCCTGTTTAAACATTTCGGAAGAATGTATATAACCTAATACATTATCGATATTACCCCTAAAAACCAATATTTTAGAAAGTCCGGTTTCAATAAACAGAGAAATCAAATCTCTCTCCGACGACATATCAATATCGACCGCTACGATTTCCGTACGGGGGATCATACATTCACGGATGCGTAAATTAGAAAAATCCAAAGCATTCTGGAAAATTTTAACTTCCGTATCAACTTCTGCTTCTCCCTGCGACTTATCTATGCTTTGCTGAATAAAAAAATCGAGATCGACCTTACTCATAGCCCCATCATCCCCAGCCCGATCAATGCGAACCCCGCCTATTCTTAAAATTCCGGATGAAAGCAAAGATGTAAATTTTGCAATCGGATATAATAATAAATAAAATATATAAAGCGGTATGGCAAAAACTTTCAATGATAAATTGGGATTAATTCGAAAAATGGTTTTAGGTAAAAATTCCGCTGTTAAAAGAATTATCAAAGTCGATACGACAGTCTGTCCCAATATAACAAACACTTCCTGATTCCAAATTAATGAAAATACCGGAGAGAGCAAATCGGCCATACCTATACCATAAACGACCAATGCAATATTATTGCCGACAAGCATTGTAGAAATAAACTCTTCCTGATGATGATAAAACAAATTCAGAATACGCCCAAGAAGCGTCTTCTTCTTCATATCCAATTCAAAACGGACCTTATTTGAAGATACAAATGCAATTTCTATGCCCGAAAAAAATGCAGACATCAGCAACGGAATAATTATCATAAAGACCGTAGTCATGATTGTCCTCCTTTCTTTTGCGGTGCATAACGACGAGCATTCGTATTTCTCACATTCTTTAAACTGTCCGATTCTCCCCGCTGCTCTTCGGCAGGTGATTTCATCGGGAAAATTCCAGTCGTCCGACGTATCGTGTACTGAGTCATAGGTTCATTAGAGACAAAACCAATCCCTTCAATTATACGATCCACTTTTTCAATATGGATAGCGCTATCTGAATATATCTCCCGTTTTTTTTGATCCCAGAAAAGCAACTCGGTAAAGAACCTCTCATCTTGTAAATTAGCCATTTTTACATTCCCCCTGAGTTCCCAAAGCTGCTTATATTTGTAAAAAATAGCAGAATCTCCCATAATAAAAGCATCTACATGAAAATTCTCGTCGAACTTTTCCACATAAATTCCTTGTGGGAATAGCCAATACGGTTCTTTTGCATTTTCAAACATCAACCATTCTTTAGCCTTGATACGATAACGAGTAACACCCGAATCCGAAATCAATGTCGTCACATCGAAACTACTTAACGAGGGAACTTTATGCGGGTCTGAAAAAGCTTTAACCACTTCATTTTTTACTTTTTTCTCACAAGAACTAAAAAAAACGGACATTAAAATAAATGCTACTGCAAACGCAATACCGGTAAGCGGAAATCCAAATAAAGTTCTGCGAATCGTATTCATTCTGTCTTTCGGTTCTTTATATTAAAGGCAAAATTAAATATTTAGTTACAGAGCCGCAATTAATATCTCTCTTTTTATTGATTTTATAAAAAACAGAAAGAGATGTTATTTCCTTTTATCGAACAACATCTCTTTATATTTTGTAAAAAACGGTTATTCAAATTTTCGTTTAAAGAACCAAAGTTCATTAAAGGTAAGACTCAATGAAACTCTTAAAAAGTTTTCACGAATAAACGATGTCGGAGTAGATTGCCTGTTTAAATATTCCAAAGAAAGGTTCAATACAGATTTATCTCGTTTTACCGGAAATCCGAAACCGCAAGTAATCCCGTATTCATCTATATCACATCCCTTTACTTTCAAATAAGAATGATTATAAAATGCCCCTAACCGATAACGCATACGCTTCATATAATTCCCAGACATCGGATTTGGCAAAAACTCCGCACCGACAGCCACTTTTAAACGATTGTTCAAACTATCTTTCACTCCGTCATATCTCACACTGCTCCAATCCTGAAAAGTAACATCAGCTCCTACTGTCAATCGTTCATCCCATACATAGGTAAAACCAGCACCTATAGAGGTAGGAAGAGAATATTTCGATTTTATACTCGATGAATCCGATCTCGATATAGAAGTCGACCCGGAAGTCGTAGAATAAACTTCCTCATAAGTATAAGTGCGACCGAGCAATTTCTTCTCAGGAGTATAAACTGCCCCTACGGTAATCCGATTTTTCTTATTTATATTGTGCGTATATTGCAACCCGAACTCAACTCGAAAATCCGAAACATGCAACTTTTTCAAGAAAATACTTCCGATCGTATTATCCGTAGGCAACAATGTCGTCGTATGCTCTATATTTCCAAAAAGATACGACATATTAGCCCCAAGATAAAGGCCTTTATAGATATGTCCGCTCAACCCGATAAAAGCCTGACTGATACCTCCCTCCCCGACTTGTGTATAAGAACCGTTCGGTATCGAACCGCCAAAACTGTATCCTACTGAAGAAAACGGAGTCAATCCGGCACTTCCCGCCATATGACGTCCCAACGGGAACTGCAAAGCGACATAATCTAAGTTACCGTTTATTTCAGATTCTTTCAAAGAATTTTCTTTCATCCATGTATTTTGCAAACTGACTCCTATATCGAAAAGAAATGTCAAAGAATCCATTGCCGCATACGAAGCCGGGTTCTTTATATTAATCTGGCGTCCGCTTTGAAATCCATATCCGACTCCACCCATTCCTCGATTCGCACCGACCGCATTATCTTCCAGAATACCATACCCGTAACGTGAATACGGAGAATTCGTGTTATTCTGCGCCAAACTACTCATTCCCCCTAACAAGGACAACGCTATTAAGACAATAGATATTTTATTTTTCAGCATTATAATAAAGTATTCTGTTTAATCCTTTTAATACAATATTTTTATCCACAAATATGGGAGTTTTTAATTTTTCAGCCAATAAAAAAGCATCTCCACCCGTTAAAAAAACCAAAAGATCCGGATATATAGCTTTCAATTCCCGAATATAACCGTCCATCTCAAATAAAACCCCCTGTATCACTCCAGCACGTATCGCAGTTTCCGTATCTGTACCCATAAGCGGAAAATCTCCGATTTTTTCGACCAAAGGCAATTTCCCGGTAAAATGATTCAATGCTTTCAACCGCATCCTGATACCCGGAGCGATATTTCCTCCGGTAAACACTCCTTGTTTCAGCAACAAATCATACGTAATTGCCGTACCGGCATCGATTATCAATATATTACAATCCGGTTTTTCATAAAAAGCGCCTACCACTCCCGCAATCCTGTCTCGTCCCAATGTCTCAGGTGTTCCGTACTCTATTTTTACGGGCAGCGGAGTATCGGCATCCAAAAAACAAAACCGGGATATTCTTTCCTGCAGATAGTCCAGAAAACAAAAAGGGACATCAACCACTGAAGAATAAATACACGACATAACCTGATATTTATCAAGCAAAGTATCAATAAGCAGCTTATCCGGTTTTGCAACAGTCATTACATATTCTAACTTATCTTGACAGAATAAAGCAACTTTTGTCGTCGTATTTCCCTGATCTATGATTAGATTCACATTTGCAAATTTTGGACAAAGGTATAAAAATAGCTCAATCGCTTTTGAGGAATGGCTAATAATTTCCTTTTTTTTCACGCTTTTTAAAAATGCACGCTCTCGACCCGACAAATTCATAAAAAAAGGTTGTATCGGACGACAAAACTTTTAGAAACAAAAAAGATTATGTACGTTTGCGAAAAATAAAATTTAAAATGAAGAATATTTTTTCAGCTTCATGGCGTTTCATAAAAAAACACGTTACCTTAATGCGAATTTTGGTAGTATCATTTCTGTTTATTATGATTTTCGTAGATGAAAATAGTTTTATTCAAAGTTTTCTTTATGAACAACAGATTCATGGACTAAAAAAAGAAATACAACACTACCAAGGTGTTATTGAAGAAAGCAAGACCAAATTGAATGAACTGCAATCGAACGAAAAAAACCTTGAAAAATTCGCTCGGGAACAATATTTAATGAAGAAAGATAATGAGGATATTTACATAATAACAGACGAAGAACAAAAATGAACAACAAAATACGCAATATGATTTTAGTCGTTTCGGCCCTGTTTATTCTGGCAGGAACAGCATTATATTTATTCCGGTTACCATTCACCGTTTATATATTCGCTGCAGGAGCTGTAGGAATGACTATTGCCCGTGCGGCAAATCTTTATAAAGGCTCGAATTTCAGACTCAAACGCTTATATCGCATAGAATTGATTGCAGCTCTAATCACCATCGGGTCTGCTTGGTTTATGTTTAAACAACAAAACGAATGGATTCTGTTACTGCTCGTTGCAGCATTCTTGCAACTATACACCTCTTTTATGATTCCAAGAGTAGAGAAAAACGGGAAATGACCTTCAAATAAAAAAGAAAGGTGAAGTTCAATGAACTTCACCTTTCTTTTTTATTTGAAATCCGAAAATATTATTCGGCAACTACTTCAAACGGGATTTCTACACTTACCTCTTTATGAAGTTTCAAAATCGCTTTATAAGCACCAACCTCTTTTACAGATTCTTTAATGTAGATAACTTTACGATCGATCTCATAACCGGCTTTTTCCAAAGCTTCCGCAATCTGAATATTGTTGACCGAACCAAAAATCTTACCTGTAGAACTTGCTTTAGCACCAATTGTCAAAGAAACTCCTTCCAATTTAGCCGCCAACTCTTTAGCATCATTTTTGATCTTCTCAAGCTTATGAGCACGTTGCTTCATGTTTTCAGCTAACATCTTCAGTGCAGAAGGAGTAGCGATAACAGCCTTACCTTGAGGGATAAGATAATTGCGACCATATCCGCTTTTAACGGTTACCACGTCATCTTTATACCCAAGATTTAAGATATCTTCTTTTAATATTACTTGCATTACTATTTTCCTCCTTCTTTAAATTATTTCATCATGTCTGTTACATAAGGAAGTAACGCCAGATGACGTGCTCTCTTTACAGCCTGAGCAATACGGCGTTGGAACTTCAACGAGGTACCGGTAATACGACGAGGTAAAATTTTACCTTGTTCGTTCAGAAACTTTTTCAAGAATTCGGGATCTTTATAATCGATATATTTGATACCGCTTTTTTTGAAACGACAGTATTTTTTCTTTTTAATGTCCACCGAGGGAGGAGTCAAATATCTGATTTCAGATTGATTTTGTTGTGCCATGACTTAATTCTCCTTTACTTCTTTTGATTTAACACTTCTTCTTTTTGCAGCATATTCTGCAGCGTATTTATCCATTCTGAAAGTCAAGAAACGGATAACACGTTCATCACGACGGAAATTAATTTCCAATTTTGCGATTACAGACGGATCTGCGTTAAACTCCAGCAATTGGTAGAAGCCTGTAGATTTTTTCTGGATAGGATAAGCCAATTTGCGTAATCCCCAGTTTTCTTCATTCACGATTTCAGCACCTTCTGCCACCAAGATCGCTTTGAATTTTTCTACCGCTTCCTTCATCTGTACATCAGATAAAACGGGAGTTAAAATGAAAACGGTTTCATAATGATTCATACTCGTTTAAATTAACTTGTTAGTTTAAATTTTTGAATTGCGGGGCAAAGGTAGTCATTATTTACTAAAATCCAAACACTTCGCTATTTTTATTTCAGAAGGTTCTGAAATTTTCTCAAGAATATCGTCCGCTCAAATAAGAAACCTTTAAAACCTTCTTATGCACAGAAGTCAATATATAACAAGACAAGAATACAGCTTGCATTAATAACATTTTTTATCGACACCTCAACTAAAAAAATAAAATATTGTTCGTATTTTTGTTGTCTAAACAATTATTACATAATGAACCTTCTTGCTATCGACAACGAAATGCTATTCGCTTTATTAAGCGGCAAATTATCATCAGCAATCAATCGAAAATTATATAGAAGTTTTCGAAAAATAAACATAGATATTACTCCAGAACAGTGGACTGTTCTCTATTATTTATGGTCAAAAGACGGTGTCACGCAACAGGAGCTTTGCAATGCGACTTTCAAAGACAAACCAAGTATGACCCGCTTGATCGACAATCTTGAAAAACAAAGTCTGGTAACTCGTTCGGCAGATAAAAACGACCGACGCATCAATATTATCAATCTCACTGAAAAAGGACGAAATCTCGAAGAGATGACACAGCCCATAGTTGCAGCAACGATGAAAGCTGCTCTGAACGGATTAAATGAGGAGGAAATAGAAACCGCCCGCATTTTATTGAACAAAGTATTCAATAATGTGAAAATATCATTGGGAGATTAAACTTCCTTTCCTGCTTGCTGTTTTATCATTAAATGAAAAAACTCAACATCAAAATCATGAGAAAAAAAATCTTACTATTTCTCTTCTCAATCTTGTCGCTCAGCATAAATAGCTTTGCTCAATACCACGCGGATATATTAGGAGGAAACTTCGTCCAACGAACAATACAGATGCCCGATGATTATGAAGGAAAAGTTATTATCACTATCATTCGGAAAGAGGCCGCACACCCTACTACGAAAGCAATACTTTACGTACACGGATTCAACGATTATTTCTTTCAGAAATCACTGGCAGAACACTTCAATGACGCCGGATTTAATTTTTATGCCATCGACTTGCGAAAATACGGACGTTCAATGCTATCCAATCAATATCCATTCCAAGTTCACAACTTAAATGAATACTTTGCCGATATAGACACAACTTTGCAAATTATAAAAAAGGAAGGAAATCGTGAGATTTTATTGATGGGACATTCTACCGGAGGTTTAATAACCTCTCTTTTCTGTCACAAATACAGAAAAGCTCTCCCCATCCAAGGACTAATTTTAAACAGTCCGTTTCTTGACATGAACCAAAGCTGGTTCAAAGAAAAAATATTGATTCCCACAGTCTCTTTTTTCGCACTTTTTTCTAAAAAAACAAAAATAAAGCAAGGCATCTCTACTGCTTACGGAGAAAGTTTATTAAAATCGCATCATGGAGAATGGGAGTATGACACGACAAAAAAATTTATGCAATCTCCTCCTCTCACAACAGGATGGATACGAGCTATCCACCGGGGACAAAGAAAAATACACAAAGGATTAGATATTCCCTGTCCTGTTCTGGTACTTTACTCCAGTCGGTCAGTTTACGGAGACGAATGGAATCCCGAACATCAAACCGGAGATGGTGTGCTGGATGTAAAAGATATCGCTAAGTATGGCAAACGTTTGGGATCTAAAGTTACCGAAATAGAAATACAAGACGGAATGCATGATCTTATTCTTTCCAAGAAAGAAGCCAGAGATGCAACTTATCAGGCTATTTTTAATTGGGTAAAACAAAATCATTTGAACTAATCAAGTCTTGCGATCTTCTCAATCATTTATAAATTTATCGTATTGAAATAATGTGCGATAAATCACCAATTTATTCTTACGGATTAATAACCTGACTAAACTTGTCAACAAAGAAACACGATCAGGTCATTTTTACGTTTTTTCCGGTCTTTTTTCCCGTTTTCATTCATCAGACAGCCAGTTACACAACAACATCCTCGAAAGAAATTCTCAACCTGACCCGTGCAAAATTTATACAGGCTCTTAGAATAATAAAAAATAAAAAGAATAATACCGATTTACCAAAAATAAAATTATCTTTGTCTTATAAATAAGTGTTCATTGAAAAAAACATATCGAAAAGCGTCCAGTCTTTTTACTTTGTAACAAAACTACCAATTTATGTTATTATCAAAACGTGTAAAAATGGCTGGACGCCTGCGCTGTCATATATGCGTGGGCGTTCCTTTCATTTAAACGTTTGGGGATTGGTAGTTCCTGTTACAATACATGAAAGATAACTCTCCACGCTTTTTTTATGTCTTTTCTATACATAAACAACAATTTTTCATGCGTATTTATCGCTGCTAAAAGTTAAATTTATTCTATCAAACCTTTAAATATTTATTGTATGGATAAGATGATCATCGGTGAAAATGCCGGAAAAATCTGGCAGGCAATGAAAAATATAGAAGAAATATCAATCCCTGAATTAGCACGTAAACTCGATTTAAGTGCAGAAAGTACGGCTTTGGCAGCAGGATGGTTGGCGAGAGAAAATAAAATTTGTATTAAACAAAAAAATGGTGTAATCAAATTATTCAATGAAAACTATTATGCTTTCCGTTATTAATGAATATCAATCAAACATTTTCTATTTATAAACTATTTTATCAAAGCAGAACTGACATTCTGATTGCAAATAGCTAAAAAACAAAAGTCTTAAATATTACCTCAAAAAAATTTCTAACTCACTCGATACTTTTCTATAAAAAAAGAATGAACTTTGTCTTTAAAGTTCATTCCATTTTTACTGTTATTTTTCTTTTTATTAAAATACCAATCCAAGTTTAAAAGCAAATCCCTTCGCCTTATTTTCACTTTGAAAGTTCATCCCGATGTTCAATTTTTTATAATTAATACCAAAACCGACATTTGCTAAAAAGCCAGAACCTTCTATCTCCAGAACACCGATAGAACACCCCAAGCCTAAATCTATATAAGGAGCAAAATCATCTGTTACCGGATAATAACCTTTCATATCAAGAAAAACAGGAACTGTCATTCCCCAAACGGTTTCTAAATCGCCATCGTATTCATCAAAACTCAATATATCTTTATACGCATTAAATCCAAAACCGAGACCGACAAAAGCATACTTGCTGATTCTCGAACCATGAATAGTTTCGAAAACAACTCTGTCCAAACCGTTTTCACCTAAGCCTAAAGCATAACCGAGATTAACTTCTCCTTGATAACGAGGATACTTTTTATTATCTCCAACACTTTTCTGCGAAGATGAAGCATACGTCGACATTATATCCTTCTTTCCGTTTTGATATTTAATCATAAAAATCTCGGAAGCCGGGATTCTATACACCGGACCATCTTGATAATCCCACATTTTATATTTAATTTCATCTCCGGAGACCTCCATTACTTTCGACTTGATTTCTTCACCGTCTTTTTTAACAATTACATCTTGAGAATAAGCACTCATTCCCACTCCTATAAAACAGAGTAAACAAAAAAGAGTTTTAGAAATTCTTTTTGAAAAAACAGCATGCACAATCTTCACAAATTCCATATAACATCATTATTATATATTGCCTATAGTCTCCCCTGAATCAGCAAATACCACAATAAAAAAGCGTGGGAAACTGTTTAATATTTTACCTTAAATCAAACCCGACACATTAATCGTCAATCGGCCAACACCTAAAACATATCGTAAACCAATTATGATTTTATTTCCACCAGATTCATACAACTAAAAATATCGAGAATTCTAATATATGGTAATATTTAAAAACGCCTTCACTATAAAATAATCACTATAATTTCCTAATTATAAACCGATTTTAATAATATTGCAAAATTAGAAAATATTCCCTACCGAACCCTCGAATTATGGACTCTGACATCATTATTATATATATCTATATTTATCTAATAATCAATGATATTATCAAGAAAAATATATATTATCAAATAGAGAGGCAAGAAAAAGAAAACAGACTTAGAACCTCTCTAAATTTTCCGATAAAGAAATTCTATTAAATGCTTTTTATTCTCAAAATAAAAAATTAACAAAGAAAAATTTATGGTTTGTTTCTTATATTACTTAGATCTTCACAGACTATTACAACACAAGTAATCATATATTTAAAGCAATTCATAAAGTTCCGCAAGAAATAATTTTTATTTCTTGCGGAATAACTTGTATAAAAATAAATACCTTTTTAATATTCCCGAATACACTATCTATCAGACTCTGAGAGCCTGTCTAAATTTTCCGACAAAAAAGTATTATCAGGTCATTTTCGCGTTTTCTCTCGTCAGATAGCCCGCTATCATACTCGTAAAATCAGAAAAACATACTCGAAAGAAACTCTCAAAACTGACCCGAGTAAAATTTATACAGGCTCTAACCAACTATACTATTTCTAATCACGACTCTTTATCGAGACTATCATGTTCGTGATCAGCAATTTGCTTCTTTAATATTTCGATAGTCTTAGTAGCAATAGCCTTTTCCCGCTGAAGTTGTTTTATCTCAGACATCACCAAAGCAAGTTCATAAGAAGCGCTAATAGCTTCTCTCGTATTATCATCCATAATAAAAGAGAAAGGTCGCTTACCTTCATAACTTACCTTTATTTTTGCACCATTGCTATTATAAACCAAATCCGCCACGGAACGCATCTGTTTCCCTTTATACGTCACAACCTCAGTCGTATTTCCGGCATTTACAAAACGATAATTATTCGCACCGTCATAAGGAATAACCGCTGTAAGAGCAAATGTCCCGTCCGGCAGCTCAACTTTTACCGATTCATGATCCAATTTTGTCGCCCCGAAATAGACACTCATCAACTGCATCTGCCCATCTTCTGTCACCTGAATACGCAAGCATGAACGGTTGACACTCCCGGCATTCCGGTCTTTTTTGAAAACATAATTACCCTCTTCTTGATATTTCTCATCTTTCTGCAATTTAAATTTAGAGAGTAAATCTTTCTGAAAGGCTTGACGTATAGGCAGCAAACTATCCACATAAGCGAGATTACGCTCATTTATACTCAAATCCACACGACGCATCAATTGCATTCCGGCACGAATTTCATCAAATGCACGAGGATCAATCTTGGCAATACTGTCAATCGCAACTTTAGCTTGAGCATAATCCCCTTGCCGGTATAGCTCTTCTGCTTTCTGATATTGCTCGGCTGCCGGATTATTTTTCTTTGAACATGCCCCCAAAAACAAGGCTAAACCGACAATCGAAATAAAAAAGATTCTTTTCATATATTATCTATCTAAATATCATTTAATTCAATGTAACCCGATCTACACTCTTCACGCCTTTTACCGTCTTCAATTTTTTCATCAAAGCATTCAATGCAGACAAATCATCGACCAAAACTGTAATATGTCCCTGAAAAAGCCCGTCATTAGAGTCTATGGATATACCCCTCATCGTAATGTTTTTTTCCTTCGAAATGATCGATGTTATATTCGTTACAATACCGATATCATCATTTCCGACAACACGCAAAACAGTAGCATATTGAGAGCCTTGCTTTCCCGACCAACGTGCCTTAACGATTCTATACCCGAAGCGAGTTCTTAAAGCCAAAGCATTAGGACAATCCATTCGATGTATTTTAATGCTTCCCTGAGTAGAAACAAATCCGAATATATCATCTCCATAAATAGGATTACAACACTTCGATAACTTATAATCTATGCCCTTCAAATTCTGATCGATCACCAATACATCCTCTTTCCCCAATTCTTCGGAAGAAAGCGGTTGCACATAATTCTCCGCAGTACGCGACTCGGCCGACTCTTCATTCTCTTTCCTGTCTAAATCGAGATATGAATCTATAACAACATTCACATCGATTTTTTCCTGCGACAGATCATAATAAAAATCAGTTACCGTCTTATACCCCATTTTTTTTATCAAGCGCATCATTATCGCCTCATCGGCATCGATTTTCCGATTTTTAAACCGACGTTGCAACAACTCTTTTCCAAATTCGGCTTCTTTATAAGTAGCCTCATTCAAAGCTTGTTTAATTTTTACCCTAGCTTTAGAGGTCGCTACAATATTCAACCAATCCTGCTTAGGCGTCTGTGAAGGCGAAGTCAAAATTTCGATCGTGTCCCCGCTCTTAAGAGCATATTTGATCGGTTGATTTTTATCATTCACTTTTGCCCCAACACACTTACTACCCAAAGCGGTATGAATTAAAAAAGCGAAATCCAGAACCGTCGCACCTTTAGGCAATTTATACAAATCCCCTTTCGGAGTAAATACAAAGACCTCTTTATCATAAAGATCCATCTTAAACTCCTTCATCAGTTCCATTGGTCCGGTAGCATCGGCAGACTCTAAAATATCCCTGACATTATTCAACCAGTCATCCAGTCCGCTCTCGCTTTTTATACCTTTATATTTCCAATGTGCCGCCAATCCCCTTTCGGCAATTTCATCCATACGCTTGCTTCGTATCTGTACCTCGACCCAACGGTTTTCGGGTCCCCACACTGTTATGTGCAACGATTCATATCCATTGCTTTTGGGTATAGAAAGCCAGTCTTTAAGCCGTTTCGGGTTAGGCTGGTACATATCGGTAATAATCGAATACACTTTCCAACAATCTGCCTTTTCCTGTTTTTCAGGTGTATCCAAAACTACCCGTATGGCGAACAAATCATAAATATCTTCAAGCTCGGCTTTTTGCTTCCTGATCTTATTCAGTATAGAAGATATAGATTTTGTTCTTCCCTTAATCTCGAACTTCAACCCGGCAGCTTCGAGTTTAGCCTTCACCGGTTTTATAAATTCATAAATATATTTATCCCGGGCAGCTTTCGTTTCATTCAGTTTCCGGGCAATTTCATTGAAAGTAGGTCGATCGGTATATTTCAGAGCAAGATCTTCCAATTCGGACTTAATCGTATAAAGCCCTAAACGATGTGCTAAAGGTGCATACAAATAAGATGCTTCACAAGCGACATTTACTCTGAACTGCTCATCCGGATGATGATTTATCATCCTCATCAGACATAACCGATCTGCAATCATAATAATGATGACCCTCACATCTTCTGCAAAAGTCAACAATAATTTTCTGAAATTATCGCTCTCTACTGTCGCCTGTTTAGCGTAAAGGCCGTTCGCTTTAATTAATCCGCGTATGATTTTCGCTATATCAGATCCAAATATAGCTTCGACTTGTTCATTGGTATAACTTCCCCCTGAAATCAAATTATAAATCAAGACCGAAATTAACGTACTACGTTCAAGACCGACCTCTTTGGAAAGGATAAGAGCCGTATTAATATTTCTCAACAAGACATTTATACCCTTCTTGTCTCGTAAATAATTACCTTTTTTTATCGCATCGGTAATCATTTCACGAATACGTCTAAAGTCGTCTTCTCCGATCAACGAATGAGAGGATCGCCACAATGCCCGGTAAGCAACCAAGAGCTCTTTCCGTTCAGAAACGGTAAAATATGTACTCTCTCCCATAATCCATATCATTTATTATCTAAAAACGATTCAAATATATATTTTTTGAACTTACTATTCACGAATTTAATAAGGTTTTTGTAAATTTGAGTGGTTTTGTAACATATCATTAACTAAATAATATACTATGACATTTACACAAGAGGATCATGATTTATTGATGCAGAAAGGCATTAATGAATCTCAAATAGAAGAACAGTTGTCTTGTTTCAAAACAGGATTTCCGTTTTTGAAGTTGAAGTCGCCTGCCTCTATCGGCAATGGTATTTTATCTTTAGACGAAAAAGAGAGTAAGCACTATCTCGAAATATGGGAAAAATATTTGTCGGGAAATCCGGTTATCGTAAAATTTGTTCCGGCTTCGGGCGCTGCAAGCCGAATGTTCAAAAATCTGTTCGAATTTTTAGATGCCGATTATAATACGCCCACTACCGACTTCGAGAAGAAATTCTTCAGCAATATTACACACTTCGCTTTTTATAATGACTTGAATGCCATCTGCGTAAAAAATGAGGGGCAAGATATTCCGACTCTGATCACAGAGCAAAAATATAAACCGATAATAGCAAATCTGTTATTAGAAAAGGGGCTGAATTATGGAGCTCTACCCAAAGGAATGTTGAAATTCCATAATTACGGGGACATTAGCCGTACAGCCATGGAAGAACATCTTGCCGAAGGAGCTCTGTATGCACGTAATGCCGCAGGAAATGTCAATGTGCATTTTACCGTATCAAAAGAGCATTTACCCTATTTTAAACAGTTAGTTTCCGAAAAACAATCCGATTACGAAAAGTTATTCGACGTAAAATATTCAGTCAGTTTTTCAGAACAAAAACCATCGACAGACACAATCGCCGCTGATATGCAGAATGAACCTTTCAGGGACAAGGGAAAAATGGTATTTCGTCCGGGCGGACATGGCGCTTTGATCGAAAACCTGAACGATATCGATGCTGATGTAATCTTTATCAAAAATATCGATAACGTCGTACCTGATAAAATTAAAGATTCGACCGTCTTGTTCAAAAAAATAATCGGGGGAGTACTGATCTCTTTACAACAACAGATAGATAAATATGTCGAACTACTCGAAAGCGGAAAATATACAATGGATAACGTACGGGAAATTATCGCATTTGTACAACAAAAACTCTTCATCCGCAACCCGGAAACAAAAATTCTTGAAGACAGCGATCTAGTTGTTTATCTATTGAAGAAGCTAAAACGTCCCATTCGTGTTTGCGGTATGGTTAAGAATGTCGGAGAACCCGGAGGAGGTCCGTTCCTCGCTTATAATCGAGACGGATCTTATTCTCTTCAAATTCTCGAAAGCTCCCAGATCGATCTTAAAAATTCCGAATCGAAAGCCATGTTCGACGCATCGACTCATTTCAATCCGGTAGATTTGGTTTGTGCCGTTAAAACCAGAAAAGGAGAAAAATATAATCTTCCGGACTTCGTCGATAAAAATACGGGATTTATTTCTTTGAAATCTAAAAACGGAAAAGAATTGAAAGCCCTCGAATTACCGGGATTATGGAACGGAGCTATGTCTGATTGGAACACCGTATTCGTCGAAGTACCGATTTCCACATTCAACCCTGTAAAAACAGTTAATGATTTGCTAAGAGAGCAACACCAATAAATAACAGGCTGTAAAATAATTCCGGACATTCTTCTCCGGAATTATTTTTATATCATCAATAATTTTCCAACCGACCGGCATCGATACGAAGCAGAGTGAAAAGTAAAATAGTAAATCCCCAAAGAGAAGATCCGCCATAACTGAAAAACGGCAAGGGTATGCCGATCACCGGACATAACCCGATTACCATTCCTACATTAATGGCTAAATGAAAAAATAATATACTGGCTACACAATAGCCATATACCCGACCAAACACAGAACGCTGACGCTCGGCTATCTGAATAATCCGTATAATCAAGGCAAAGAATAATATCACGACCAAAGAAGCTCCCCAAAAGCCTTCTTCTTCTCCGATCGTACAAAATATGAAGTCGGTATCCTGTTCGGGCACATACTTCAATTTTGTTTGCGTTCCATTCAAAAAACCTTTTCCCCATAAACCTCCCGATCCGATTGCAATCTTCGACTGATTGACATTATATCCCGCTCCTCTGGGATCATCTTCCATTCCCAAAGCGACTTTAATACGAGTTTGTTGATGAGGCTCCATAATATCGGTAAACACATAATTCACCGAAAATAGAAAAACTACCGACACTATGGCAAAACAAAGTGTAAGAAGAAGTTTCGTATTGCGACTTTGCAGATATAAAAAAACAATATACAAAGAGGATAGAAAAATCAATGATAAAATAACATATACCCAATTAAAAGATATTCCTAAAACAGACAGCAAGTAACAAATTACGGAAACCGATGCCGACAGAAGAAGAAGATTTCGCACCACGACAGAATCTTTATAAAAATAAGCGACCATACCGATTATGACCAAAACGATCAATGCCAGTACAAGCACCTCACCCACAGGGGTACTTCCCCACAACACACCGCTATATTTTACTCCTACCACAAAATAAACGATCGAACATAATCCAGCAAAAAGAATCAGTCCGGTCATGCCTTCACGATAAAGCATAAATATCAATGAGGCATATACCAAAGCCGATCCGGTCTCTTTCTGCATCATGATCAATGCCATAGGCAACAAAATCAAAAGGCAGGCCTTAAAAAAATTAGATGGCACGGTCAACACAAAATTATATGAGCTGATCAGACGCGCCAACGCCAATGCAGTCCCGAATTTTGCAAACTCGGCCGGCTGAATATTTACCGGTCCTAATACCAGCCATGACCGAGAACCTTTAATTTCCGGAGCTAAAAAAATAGTCGCTACCAGAAGTATCATAAAACCGATGTAAATAGGATAGGCCAAAGCTTCATACATGCGGCTGTCAAGCATCAGCAATACGAACGCTATACCGAACGAAAGCCCGATCCACAATAATTGTTTTCCTGAACGTTCCGAAAAATCGAATATACTGGCATCATCGAAATTATAGCTTGCAGCATAGATACTCACCCATCCGATAAATACAAGCACCGTATATAATCCGATCGTGTACCAATCAATAGACTTCCATATACTAATTTCCCTTAATGCCACTGTATATCATTGTATTTGATGTTACCATTCTTTCTTCTAAATAGGCTCTCTCCGGAGCAATAAATCCATTCAGATACTTTTCTATCATCAGACTTCCGATAGGAACTCCGAAAGTAGCTCCAAATCCTGCATTCTCCACATAGACGGCTATTGCGATCTTAGGATTATCCATCGGAGCAAATCCCATAAACGCGGAATGATCCTTTCCATGAGGGTTCTGTGCCGTACCTGTCTTCCCGCAAACATCTATTCCCGGAATAGCCCCGACCCGGCAAGTTCCTCCTGTAACAGCCATCCGCATTCCCTCGACTATATAATTATAATATTCACTGTCTATATGCGTGTATCGACGCTGCCTGAATTCTTCATTCAAAACCGTATCTTGTATTTCTTTTACGACATGAGGTGTATAAAAATATCCTCGATTCGCAATTGTGGCCGCCAAATTTGCGATTTGCAACGGTGTAGCCAATACCTCACCCTGACCTATACCGATAGAAATTACAGTCAACGCCCGCCAACGATTCTCACCATATACTTTATTATAAAACTTGCTATTCGGAATAAATCCCCGACTTTCACCCGGCAAATCGACACCTAATCGATAACCATATCCCATCGAAACAAGATAATCTTTCCATATATCAAAAGCTTCGGCCGTATTTTTATATCTCGAACGACTGTCGAGCATGGACCGAAGCCCATAACAAAAATAAGCATTGCAAGAGGTCTGTAACGCCGGAAGCAACCCCAACGGTGATCCATGAGCATGGCATCCTACCTTCAACCGTCCTGCGACAAAGCCATGATAGCAAGGATACATTGTATGAGGAGTTATCACTTTTTCCTGTAAAAATATAAGCCCTTGTGTCGGCTTGAAGGTAGAACCGGGAGGATATGCCGCCATAAACGCCCGGTCATATAACGGTTTATAAGGGTTCTTATTCAATTTCAAATAATTCTTCCCCCGCTCACGTCCGATCAATGCAGATGGGTCGTATGTGGGGCTCGATACCAAAGCCAATATCTCTCCGGTCGAAGGTTCTATCGCCACGATAGCTCCGATTTTGTTCTGCATCAAATATTCACCATATTGTTGCAAGTCCGCATCAATAGAAAGTTTTAGATTCCTTCCCGATTTAGGAGCAATATCATATATCCCGTCTTCATATTTTCCCTTTATCCGTCCGTGTGCATCCCGGAGCAATACCTCTATGCCTTTTTCCCCTCTCAAGTACTTCTCATAAGATTTTTCCACTCCAAGATCACCTGTATAATCTCCTCGTATGTAATAATCATCTTTTTCAAGATCACGAGGAGAGACCTCCCGGATATTTCCCAATACATTGGCCGCACTATTTACGGCATATTGTCTGAGTACCCGATTCTGAATAAAAAAACCGGGAAATTTATAAAGCTTTTCTTGCAAACGTCCATAATCTTGTGCAGATAATTGAGAAATAAATGTTTGAGGGGTATAAGCCGAATATCCGGGATTTAACCTACGATCTTTCACCATAGCCCAACGACGGTCGAACTGTTCGCGAGTAATACCCAGTGTCCGACAAAAATCCAAAGTATCAAATTCTTGAATTTCCCGAACAATCATCATAACATCGTATGCCGGTTGATTATAAACCAACAATTTCCCGTTTCGGTCATAAATCAGTCCCCGAGAAGGGTATTGTATCTTCTTAAGAAACGCATTACTATCGGCAAACCGTTTGTAATCATTATCCAATACCTGCAACGTAAAAAGGCGCATCAGATAGATCAGAACCACAACGGTCATGATCCAGATGATTACCCATTTGCGGTTTCCGGAATTATAATTAACGTTCACTTCTTTTTCCAATTTAAACTTTCCAATGCCAAGACCAGAATAAACGTAAGCAAAGTACTCGACAAAATACGTAATAAGAGAATCAACGGAGTAAAAAATGAAAAAGCTTCTATAACAAAAACTAAAATACAAAATAAGAAAATCACACAAAATGCATATATCGAGAAATATCCCGATCCGAACGAACGAAACGATGGTACTAATGAGACTTCTTCATTACCCCGTTGTAACACCAAAGCGATAAATGTACGCCTTACAAAGGCAATAGAAACAGAAGCTAAAGCATACATACCGGGTGTATTACTGAATATATCGATAATAAGCCCCATCAAAAACGACAGAGTCATTGTCCAATTAGCAGACAAGGTTGTAGGTAATTTCAAGATGAAATAAAGAAACAGAAAAGGGGTAGCATAACCGAACAAAGCAATACGGTTAAAGACCAATACCTGTAATAGTACCAGTACAATAAACGAAAATATATAACCGATTGCCGATTTACTCATCTTTTTTAGCCTCCATTTCCAAAATCCGACGTTCTTTTTGTCCCCTATCATCAAGAATCCGGACATCATTCAGTCGAAAAAAATCAGTAGACAATTTCACTGTTAAAGCATAGAAATTATCATTCCGCTGTTTTGAGAAACCGTCGACCGTACCCACCATCAGTCCTTCCGGAAAAACAGAGGAGTAACCGCTTGTCACGATAGTATCGCCTTTGACAAACTTCACATGTCGGGGCAACTCTTCCAACACGGCAAAACGAGGATCTTTCCCGTCCCATACTAAAGAGCCGAAATAATTACTGCCCTTTACTTTACAACTCAACCTTAATTTGGGATTCAATAACGATATGGCAACAGCATAATGATCTGAAACGACATTGACAATACCGACAATTCCGTTCTGATCAATTACCCCCATCTCCGAATGAATTCCGTCTTTTCTACCCTTATTCAGCGTAATATAGTTATGAGTCCTAAAAACGCTGTTATTTATCACTTGTGCAATCTGAAAATCATATCGAGAAAGAACCGAATCTGCAGACGTACGAATTAGCAAGGTATCCCCACTCAAACGACTGACTTCATCTCGCAAACGAATAAGCTCCATCTCAAGATTACCATTCTGTTTCTGCAAATCCCGATTTATTTCCCGCAAACCGAAATATCCGGTAATTCCACTGGTCATTATATAGAAACGGCCTGCCATTTCATTTGCCGAACTGAAAAAGACGCTTTGCTGATAAGGATTGAATTTGAACAGCAAAACAAAACAGATGACAAGATAAAAAGCATACACAAAGATCGGACTGTGATTTATCAAAAAAGAGATCAGTTTGCGCATGTACCGAATCCGACTAATTTATTACCACTACGAGTTACCTATTGTTAGAAAGGATTTTCCCTTCCCGACAAACGGTAACTCGTTTATATCTAAAATTCCGGTATTACCGGATCAGGAATGAGAATTTATCGATATTTTTCAAAGCAATCCCCGTTCCCTTAGCAACTGCATGCAACGGATCTTCAGCAATATGGAAAGGTATCCCGATCTTATCGGTCAAACGCTTATCCAACCCTCTCAACAAAGCTCCGCCGCCTGCCAAATAGATACCGTTACGTACAATATCCGCATATAATTCAGGAGGAGTCTGTTCCAATGCACTCAATACGGCAGCTTCTATTTTTGAAATAGATTTCTCGATACAATGCGATATTTCCTGATATGATACGGGAACTTCCATCGGAAGAGCCGTCATCCGGTTCGGACCATGCACAATATAGTCCTCCGGAGGATTAGCCAATTCGGTAAGAGCTGAACCGACATTGATTTTAATCATTTCTGCCGTACGTTCTCCGACTTTAACATTATGTTGACGTCCCATATACTCCTGAATGTCGGCCGTAAGATCATCCCCGGCTATACGGATCGACTTATTCGAGACGATTCCACCCAACGAGATCACGGCAATTTCGGTAGTACCGCCACCTATATCTACAATCATATTTCCCTCAGGAGCTTCAACGTCCAGACCTATTCCGATAGCAGCAGCCATCGGTTCATAAATCATATAAACATCCCGGCCTCCGGCATGTTCGGCAGAATCCCGTACGGCTCGAATCTCCACTTCGGTACTTCCAGAAGGAATACAAACTACCATACGCAAAGAGGGAGTAAACCAACGGTTTTTCGTATTCACCATTTTCACCATCCCCCGAATCATTTGTTCGGCGGCATAGAAATCCGCTATTACACCGTCTCTTAAAGGCCGTAGCGTACGTATATTTTCATGAGTCTTACCATGCATCTGACGAGCAGTTTCTCCAACTGCTTTCAACTTATCGGTACGTTTATCTAATGCAACCATAGAAGGTTCGTCTACCACTATTTTCCCATTGTGAATTATAATGGTATTCGCCGTACCCAAGTCTATCGCGATCTCTTGAGTGAAAGAAAATAATCCCATTTTATTATTTTATTTTTATAAAGCGCAGATCATACCGGAAAACATCCGGCTACTGATCCTATACCCTATCTTAATGTTTAAAATGTCGAATCCCGGTAGTAACCATGGCTACACCGTTTTCATTACAATAATCGATTGTCTGGTTATCCCGCACCGAACCTCCGGGTTGGATAACAGTATCGATTCCTTCTTTGTGGGCAATCTCCACACAATCAGGAAAAGGGAAGAACGCATCCGATGCCATTACACAGCCATTCAAATCGAAATCGAACGATTTGGCCTTTTCTATCGCATGGCGCAACGAATCCACACGGGAAGTCTGCCCCACTCCGCTCGCATAAAGTTGTTTTCCCTTAGCCAATACTATAGCATTCGATTTGCTGTGCTTTACAATTTTATTGGCAAATAACAAATCTTCCACTTCTTCCGGTGTTACGGATTTTTTTGTAACCTGAGTCAATTCTTCGGTTTTTTCGCAATGCAAATCTTTTTCCTGCATCAATACTCCATTAAGTAAAGAACGGAATTGTAAAGATTTTGTTTTATTCTCTTTTAGAATCAATATAATACGATTCTTTTTCTGTTCCAGAATTTCTAAAGCATCAGCATCGTATCCCGGAGCGATAACGACTTCGAAGAAAAGATTGTTCATTTCTTCTGCCGTAGCTTTATCGATTTTACCATTTGTAATCAATACACCACCGAAAGCAGAAACCGGATCGCCTGCCAATGCCGCTTTCCATGCATCTACCAATACCGGACGCGATGCCAAACCGCAAGCATTATTGTGTTTTAAAATAGCAAACGTCAATTCATCGAATTCTGCAATCAAAGAAACTGCGGCATCTATATCCAATAAGTTGTTATATGAAATTTCTTTCCCATGAAGTTGTTCGAACATTTCATCGAACTTCCCGAAGAAAAGACCTTTTTGATGAGGATTTTCGCCATAACGCAATACTTTGGCATCGTTCTCGGCACAACGGAAATAAGAACCTTCCCCATTATCGAAATAATTAAAAATTGCAGTATCATATCCTGAAGAAACGGCAAAAGCCTCTTTTGCAAACCACTTGCGGTCTTCTATCGAAGATTCCGCACCTTTCTCATTCAACAACTGCATCAGAGGAGCATATTGTCCTTTTGAAGCAACAATAACCACATCTTTAAAATTCTTCGCAGCAGCCCGTATCAAAGAGATACCGCCTATATCGATTTTCTCGATAATAGCGCTTTCGTCAGCTCCCGAAGCAACAGTTTCTTCAAAAGGATAAAGATCTACGATCACCAAATCTATTTCCGGAATCTCATATTCTGCAATTTGTTTCTGATCGCCTTCCAGCTCACGACGACATAATATACCTCCGAAAACTTTAGGATGAAGGGTTTTTACACGCCCTCCCAATATTGAAGGATATCCGGTCAGGTCTTCAACAGCTTGACAAGGCAATCCCAATGATTCTATAAAAGCCTGCGTACCACCGGTAGATATAAAACGTACACCTTCACTATATAATTTCTTTAATATCTCATCTAATCCATCTTTGTGGAATACCGAAACTAAAGCGGTTTTAATTCTCTTGTTTTCAGACATATATGCAAGTTTAAGTTTTTCAAAGCACAAAAATACGAAATAATGTGATTGAAATGTATAGATTATGCGAAAGTTTTAGAAAAAATAATGTTACAAACTTTTTGATTCTCACAAACGTATCGCTTCTGTCTAAAAAAATAAAAAGGAATGTAAATTCAGACAAGATAACATTCCTTTTTACCGCCTTTCAAAAAGAAAAATATATAAAATCAAATTCTATTCTCACTTTCTTAAAATTCTTAGAATCATCGGCTTCAATCCGAAAATACCGTTCGATCTATTCCCGGTTCAACCGAATGAAATCATCCCGATACTTGCCATTCCAACGAACAATGTTCACATCCTCTGACATGGCTGTTTAAATTTTAGAAAATGCCTGATCAAGATCTGCAAGAATATCATCTATATGTTCCGTACCTATCGAAAGCCGTATAGTCGAGGGTGTAATATGCTGTTGTGCCAATTCGTCCGGTGTCATTTGAGAATGCGTTGTAGTATATGGATGGATGACAAGACTTTTTACATCAGCGACATTGGCCAGTAATGAAAAAATTTCTAATGAATCGATAAATTTCCAAGCCTCTTCTTTTCCTCCTTTTATTTCAAACGTAAAAATACTGCCAGCTCCTTTAGGAAAATACTTTTTGTAAAGGGTATGATCGGGATGATCCGGTAACGAAGGATGATTCACTTTCGATACTTTCGGATTATTCTTCAAATAATCAACTACTTTCAAAGCATTTTCGACATGTCGTTCTACTCGCAGGGATAAAGTCTCCAGCCCCTGTAATAAGATAAAAGCGTTGAACGGAGAGATAGTCGCACCGGTATCACGCAAAATGACCGCCCGTATGCGGGTAACAAATGCCGCTTGTCCTGCCACATCTGCAAAAACAGCTCCATGATAACTCGGATCTGGTTTAGCTAAAGTATGGAATTTTTCTGCATCTTTTTTCCAATCGAATTTACCAGCATCCACAATAACTCCACCTAAACTAGAACCATGTCCACCAATAAATTTAGTCGCAGAATGGATCACTATATCCGCACCATGCTCAATAGGACGAATCAAGTAAGGAGTCCCGAAAGTGTTATCTATAATCAACGGAATATTATGGCGATGAGCGACTTCTGCAACAGCATCGATATTCGTCACATCAGAATTCGGATTCCCAAAAGTTTCGGCATAAATCGCTTTCGTATTAGGTCTGATTGCAGCCTCGAGCAATTTCAGATCATTCACGTTGACGATAGTATAGCTAACACCTTGTGCTGCCAACGTATGCGTAATGAGATTGAACGAACCGCCATATAAATTGTCTGCGGCAACAATATGATCTCCCACTCCGAGTATATTCTGCAAAGAATAAGTAACAGCAGCAGCACCCGAAGCGACAGCCAACCCCGCAACCCCGCCTTCAAGAGCCGCTACCCGCCGCTCAAATACATCTTGAGTCGAGTTTGTCAACCGTCCGTAGATATTTCCTGCGTCACGCAATCCGAAACGGTCGGCTGCATGCTGAGAATTATGAAATACATAAGAAGTGGTCTGATAAATAGGTACTGCACGTGCATCTGTTGCCGGGTCCGGATGTTCTTGCCCTACATGAAGCTGTAAAGTTTCAAAATGATAATTTTTCTTTGACATAGGAATATATGTTTATTATTTACAACGACAAAGCTACATTATACAGGATAATAATCCAATATATTTTAATAATATAGAAAATTATTCTAAATACATTCATCGTTTCGAATTTTTAATCTATACAAATTCTTTAAATTCGCCATTCTAAAGAATATTATCCTAAAGCTTAAAGTCTGAACTCTACAATAAAAAAATATTATCAGGTCATTTCCGCATTTTTCTCCAGTCTATAACGATTAAAAGAAAAACATTATTTTTGTAACGGGCTTCGAGCCTATTCAAAATTTACTCGATTTTGTTTCGGGAATTTCTTTTAAGAACATTTTTATGTTTGTATAAAGGTAATAACGAGAGACTTAACGAACAAAAACAAAGATAATGTGAAAGGTAATTTAAAGAAAGCCCGAACAAATTACTCTACTGAAAATTTTAGAGTCTGTCTAAATTTTACTCGGGTCAGATTTGAGAGTTTCTTTCGAGGATATTTTTCTGTTTTTAGGAGGAGGATAGC
>URAV01000017.1 GCA_900545915.1 uncultured Porphyromonadaceae bacterium | reverse complement strand
AGATCCCTATCGGCATCACCGGTACGGGATTCAGATTCTTGTCTAAGGGCATGATTGTCTGTTTCATCTTTATGCTTTGTTTTTAGATTTTATGGTGTCGTTACTGCTATTTGGATCGGCATATCCGGTCTTATTTTCTCTATAATCATGTAGACGAGAGACTCCGGATTGGTAAAGGTTATTTTACCGGTTTCTCCGTCATTTTCTGTCGCAAAAACAAAATTCCCTGTATAGGTCGTATCTTCAACGGTATATTTATAATAAAACAGGTATCTTGTCCCTGTCGCAACATTTGTTATTATATCATTGAATGTGTTGTTTCCTAAAAACGGTATGTCGGTATCCGCATCGGCTATTTCTTCCGTACCATCAGCAGTATTGAGATCGATCTCTATTATTTCGATCGAGTCCAGTTTCTGTTTGTCCGATGATGGCATCAGACCGGCTTCCGAATCACTTGCATTTTTTGCAAGAGCAAGAGGTATCCGTTCTGGGTTTTCCTCCGGATCTAACAAGGTTATGAACGGCTCTCCTTCCGATGTGATGCCGATACTGCGATTATTATCGGCATCGTCCCAGACCTTTAATGCTATAAAGCGGCGGGAAGCATCCGTATCGTCGGTATATTCCGATTCATAAATACCGACTTTTTCCTGTATTGCTTTTTTATCTACATTCGTCAGATCTACGGAGACAAAGGGGGATGCCCATTCGCTCCATGCCGAGTCTCCGGATTTTTCCCTTACTAATACTTCGCCTGCCGGGTCTCCGAATAATTTCTGTGTATAAGTTTTTTTTCTGTTTATCGTATTTACACTCATATCTACCAGCAACAGCAAATACGTGGTTACATTCATCTGATTATCGATGACAATATAACTGCCGGAAGATGTGGTATTGTCTATAGCCGACTTGTTTATTACTTTTATGGCTTCCGGTACTGTCGTGATAAATTCCCTGAATGCTTCCGCACTGCTGTCGTAACCCGATCCATAAAGAACCTTGACCAGGTCTTCATCCGTGACATTCGTCAGATCGGCATATGCAAGACACTTTTCTCTGAAATATCCATCAAGACCTTCCGTTCCAGTTCCTGCGACAGGCTGCCCATTATCATTGATCCCGATGGCATGATACAGGTCGCCTGAATGGTGCAGCGTCAACGCCCTGAACGGCTGGTCTCTACCCTCTAATTCATAAATCCCGGCCTTTAAACTAATAGCTCCTTCTGTGACGTTCGTCAGATCTTTGTCGGCCTTGTCCGACACATCTCCATAAATAGGTACGACAGACGTCTCCCAATAATCGCCATTCCAAAACAACATTATAACAGCATTCGTTTCGGTAGAGACCTCTATCGGAACACCCGAATTTAAAAAATTGGCAAATGTGATGTTACCCGGCTTATTCGACAAATGCAAATATGTCGTTTTTATTCCCGATTTAGCATTCGGCTCAAACGTTGCCGGATCATCTACCATTCCTTGCAACGGACCTTCCACCCGATTGCTGTCTATCCATTTCTTGTTGAGAAAATCCCATACCCATATCGAATTGGTCTCTCCGTTCACGAAAAAACCTCCGGGAATTCCTCCGTTAGGGTGTTTGGACAAAAATGCTCCGACTCCCCAATAATATCCCATAAATTTTCCTTGTGTAAACATTCCTCTGATTTTATAATAGTTTATTTATAATCTATAATTCCGGTAATACGACTCTTCCCGACATTTGCACCGCCATATCCGGTTGACCCAATATCTCATAAACCATAGCTGCACAGACATATCCAACAGCATCCGCCAACCTAATCGGGACATCATAACCGCCATTCTGTATTTCGGGAACAGGTATATACACTGCACTATCAACCTCATGAGTTCGTAAAAATGCAGGCAATGAATAATAATCCAGAATAACTCTACCCGATGCAGACATCGATAAAACAGCAACGGGCTTATTTACCCCGCCGCGCACATACCGGTTATATTGCAGTTCGCTTTTGGCATGACGAGAATCTATAAACCGAGTTACCGGACGATTCCATCCTTTCATCTTAAAAGAGAGTATTCTCAACACCTTTTCCGGGAAAACCACTCTACCACTCCCATCCTGACGTTTTTCTGGAAATAAAACATCTTTACATTCCTTTCCTTCCAACAGATGAACCGGAGCTGTGATAAATACTCGAGTAATCGCATCTGGAAGTTTAGCACGGATATACTCTCCCACATCAACTCCAAAAATGTCTATTTCAGCAGTCTCATTCTCCGGAAGCAATTCTTCCATATTCGTCCGGATTTTCTTCAACCACTTTTCTTCCGATTCCAACATATCTGATTCCCACTTTTTTATAAATCACTCTTCAACAAAGGGAACATTATCCCCTTCTCTTTGGCCACCCTTTCAATTTTCTCAGGAGAAGACAATTCGTGCTCAGAAACCGAATAAGGCTTTTTTCTCAACAATTCTTTAGCCTTCTGCCAAGTTTTAACATCAGGGATCGGTTTCAAATCAATCATCTCTTCACAACAAGAACAAGGTTCTTTCACTAAATAAAATTTACTACCATACCCTCTGTCCGATTCAATTGCTTTTTGTAAATCGACATCTGTTGTTGCATAATAGCCATGAACATTATCTTTCGAGATAAAACGAATACGTACGTTACGGTTTCCGACTTGTACAACCGTACTTAAATTTCCATGGCGAGTCTCGTATGTTCTTATATTTTTCATATTCTAAAATTTGGAAATTAATAATCGAGATGATGTGATCCGGGACAGATCACATCATCATTATCAAAAAGTTATGCGGTTTTCGGAACGATACGCATATGAGCTGCCGGATAACGTAGGGTTAAACAACTTGCTTCTGTAAGTACAAGAGCATCAGTATTCCGGATACCAGCACCCTTCAGATCGAGTTTCTGACTTCCGAATGGTACGTGAGCCCACTTTGAGATAAACTCTGGATCGAAAATAAACCCATAATCACTCATACCACAGTCATCAAAAACCTCGGAATACAAGATAAAGAGCTTACCGAATTTTGATTTAATTTCAGAAAAGTCTATTCCCCATTTCACAAAATCATCGTTAGCCGATACCACTTTGGTAATCTCCAGTTTGTTTATGCGACCGATAAAATCCGAACCGCCGATCAACACTTTTCGTTTATTTCCTCCATTTCCGGTAAACGCTTCTTTCATGATATCAATAAGATCATTTTGAGTAAGCTCAGCTTTCGGATCAAATTCATATTCTTTTCCGGCTTGCCACCAAATACCGCCTGTCAAAGAGACATTCTCCTTTTTCTTGGAATCATATATCATACGCTTTACGCCGAACATAAATGTTTTTTCCATACCCAGACGCATATCATAAATTGCAGCTTCCTCAGAATCAGAAAAATCCCATTCCACCTCTTTATTCGCAATCTTCTGAAAAGTAGATTGTTCCACCTGCATCTTAAATATCTGACAGAAATTCTGCTCTTTCACCGGAAGCGCTTCGAATTGTGCGGTTTGCACATCCAACTCTGTAGCTGCACGTCCCATCCGTATAAATGTCGTACCTTTATCGATAGAAGGGACACAATTCTCAATTGATCCGATCTTTTTCCCGTTAATCGCATAAACATTCAATTCTCCATTTTCTTCTTTACTAGAAATATAAAGTACCAAATCGGCTTTCGACTCCGTCACTCCGTCAGCCTCATATCCCTTAACTCCCTGAACAAGAATTGTTTCTGAAACTTCAAAAATATCATTATTCGTCGTATTCAACTTGACCTTCTGAGAAGCAGCCGTAACACTAGAGGAAGTTGGCTCTGTATAAGCAACATTCAATGTCGCTTTAGTTGGTTTTACATCTACCGAATAATAATCAACAATCATAGATCCCGAACGGCGAGCTCCCGTCCAACGAGATAATTGATCTATCGGGGTAGACATAGGACGTATTTTTGTAATCCGTTTATCAACTTCACTCATGAGAAGACCTTCGCTTTCACGACGGCTAATATCCGTAGTCAATGGTTCTCCGGTTAATATCTTTCCACCCGACACACCCGGTATTACTGCCGCCATTACAAACGCACAATCCCGATAAATTACAGTCAATAAAACCAAAATCAGAATTGCAAACATCCAAAACCAGAAATCTTTCGATTTCAAAAACTTAAATACTTTATTCATTGCTAATTGTTTTTAAAAGATAAATAATCGGTTAATTATACTTGCTGATGTTAATTCATTAAATGCTTATTTAATTTTACATATCCCACACACTGCGACGACGTCTCAATCCGAATCCCGGAGTCAGATTCTCTTCCTCTTCACTCTTTGACGAACGGTTGTTATGTAATCCCGGCAAAGAGTCTCCCTCCGATTGTCTTTTCTCCAGCAAAATGCGTTCGTTACGACCTCTTACTTCTGCAGCCCTCTCTGCACATCCCAGATCGTTATCATAATTGACACCTTTAAATAATATCTCCAAAACATCTGGTGTAAAGTCGCTCATAAACACATGTTCACAAATATGATGCACCCTTTCAAGAAAATTATCGAAATCATTATCACTCATATTTTTCGCTTCCTTAAACCGGCTGATCGCACGTTTACTATGTTCCCAATTCTCGGCCATCTCCTTTTCAAGCGTACGGTTCGCCGACATACGAGCTAAAAATTCATCATTTTCTTTTTGTAATTGCGCCATACGGTTTTCATCATTGGCACACTCTAACACATCCTTCCCAAAATACCTTACACAAGCGACCAATGCATCTTCTCCCGATATCACATCAGAAATAAATCCACCCATTTTCGGATTGCTGATAAAAAGTGCGGCAAGTTTTGTCTGGTCATCCCGCAACTTTTCATACCGATCGCACAAATGCGTATCATATTCTACTAAAGCATCAAAAAATGCATCGTCACTGTCTAAAAGACGGTCAGGGAAACGTTTTCCCAATTTCTCCAGAATAATCTGGCGCGAACGCACTTTCGGTCGTTCATTCACTCTTTCTTCAAAACTTCTCATAATCGTTTGTTTAATAATAAATAATAAAAACCATACAATTGTAGTATTTTTACAACACAAAGAAAATAACATAATCAAGAAATTCTATGTTATAATTATAAAAAAGAGTACATTCAAGTAAAAATATGGTTTATATACCATTTAGATGGTCTGATAAAAAAGATATATCCTATTCAGAGAATATTAAATTAGACTTTATAGACAGAAATTATCCTGAAGCCGCTTTCTTGTTATAAAAAGATCGTGTACCTTTGTAAAATCAAGAACTAAAAGTATGTCTAAATTTTGTACAGACATTTTTGGAGAGTTGTTTTAAGAGCATTTTTCAGTTCCGATAAGGAGCACTATGAACTATGAGACGTGTAACAATAGGAAAAGAGCCCGAAAAGAGCCTCCAAAGGCCGGATATATTTCTTGTTATCGGAAAATTTAGACAGCTTCTAAGAACATTCAAATTATTTAAACATAAAAAAGTATGGCGACAAAACCTTTTAAGTATCAAGAACCTTTTCCTCTGGGAAAAGACACTACCGAATATTATTTACTTACCAAAGATGGTGTATCGGTAGAAACCTGCCACGGTAAAGAAGTTCTTGTGGTAGAGCCCGAAGCGCTTACCCATTTGGCTAATACGGCAACCCGTGACGTAGCATTTATGTTGAGACGTGAACATAACGAAATGGTAGCCAAAATACTTCATGATCCTGAAGCCAGCGAAAACGATAAATACGTAGCACTAACCATGTTACGAAATGCAGAAGTTGCATGTAAAGGACAACTTCCATTTTGTCAGGATACCGGAACGGCAATTATTGTCGGGAAAAAAGGCCAACAGGTGTGGACAGGAGGTGGTGATGAAGAAGCGCTTTCTTTAGGTGTGTATAAAACCTATACCGAAGAAAACCTTCGTTACTCGCAAAATGCGCCGTTAGATATGTACAAAGAAGTAAATACCGGCTGTAACCTTCCTGCACAAATCGACCTTTATGCCGTGGATGGTATGGAATATAAATTTCTTTTTGTAGCCAAAGGCGGTGGTTCTGCCAATAAGACGTACTTGTTTCAAGAAACAAAAGCTTTGCTTAACCCCGACACCTTGGTTAAATTCCTCGTCGAGAAAATGAAAACTTTGGGAACTGCAGCTTGCCCTCCCTACCATATAGCTTTCGTAATCGGTGGAACTTCGGCCGAGACCAATCTGAAAACGGTAAAATTGGCATCGACCAAATATTATGACAATCTTCCTACAAGCGGGAATGAATACGGTCGGGCATTCAGGGATGTCGAACTCGAAAAAGTAGTTCTCAAAGCTGCTCAAGAATCTGGTATCGGAGCACAATTCGGCGGTAAATATTTTGCACATGATGTACGAATCATACGCATGCCCCGACACGGAGCCTCTTGTCCAGTAGGTATGGGGGTATCTTGCTCTGCCGACCGAAATATTAAAGCTAAAATCACTAAAGACGGACTTTGGATCGAAAAACTTGATGACAAACCCGGTGAACTGATTCCGGAAGAATTACGTCAGGCAGGAGAAGGCAATGCCGTTAAAATAGACTTGAACCGTCCGACGAAAGAGATTCTTGCCGAACTCGACAAATATCCGGTAGCTACACGACTTTCTTTGAATGGAACGATTATCGTCGGTCGTGATATCGCCCACGCAAAAATCAAAGAACGTTTAGATGCCGGTGAAGACATGCCTCAATATCTGAAAGACCATCCGATCTATTATGCTGGTCCGGCAAAAACGCCTAAAGGAATGGCATCAGGATCTTTCGGGCCGACAACTGCAGGTCGAATGGATTCTTATGTCGATCAATTCCAATCAAAAGGGGGATCGATGATCATGATAGCAAAAGGTAATCGCAGCCAACAAGTGACAGATGCATGTAAAGCTCACGGAGGTTTCTACCTTGGCAGTATTGGCGGACCGGCTGCAATTCTGGCTCAAAACAATATCAAAAAAGTAGAATGCTTAGAATATCCTGAATTGGGAATGGAAGCTATCTGGAAAATTGAAGTAGAAGATTTCCCTGCCTTTATTCTCGTAGATAATAAAGGCAATGACTTTTTTAAACAGATAAAGCCCCGTTGCAACGGAGGTTGTAAACTTTAATTCAATTATTCCGTAAATCACAATAAAAAAGGCGCGATTACAACCGCGCCTTTTTTTATTGTAATAGAAAAAACAGGAAAATTCTTTCCAGCTTTCATCCATAAAATACTATCCTATTTCCTGTCCCCGAAAATACGCAATAAATACAAGAACAAATTAATAAAATCAAGGTACAATGACAAAGCTCCCAGCAACGCCAGTTTCTGAGTCTGCTCATTTATTTCCTGATTAGCCAACATCTGCTTAATCTTTTGCGTATCATAAGCTGTCAGACCTACAAAAACCAACACTCCCGCATAGGTTATGATCCAATACATCATCGAGCTTTGCATAAAAATATTAACTACCGATGCAATAATCAAACCTATTACCGCCATAATCAAGATATTTCCCCAAGAAGACAAATCTTTTTTCGTAAAATATCCATACAAACTCATTGCTCCGAAAGTTCCGGCCGTAATAAAAAAGGTAGAAGCTATCGAACTACGAGTATAAACAGCAAAAAGTACGGACAGAGTAAGACCGTTTAATAAAGAATAAAGCATAAACAGACCTGTTGCCGTAGTAAAGGATAAAGACATGATTCGTGCCGAAACATACCATACTAACCCAAGTTCTGCTATTAATAAAATAAAAAACGTAGCTCTACCGCTGAAAAGCAAAGATGACAACGTCGGAGAATTCACTACCGCCAACGCCGTAACTCCCGTAATAGCCAATGCTACAGTCATCCATAAATAAACATTCTTAAGAAGAGTCGCTTGTGCGGCTTTCATCTCATAACTTGAAACATAATTCGTATCCATATTCTATTATTATAATTATTTCTATTTTGTACTACCGCAAATATAAGATTTATTTAATTGTTAACATTATACTCTTGAAAAAAAGGTCTTATTTTGAAGAATATAAGAGTTTATTTAATATTTTTCAAGACCTTACAGGCCGACGTATTGGGACTCGTCTCCTATTAAGACGCACTCTCAACAAGTTTAGATTTTCCTCAAACTGAGACATTTGATAAGACGCTTTATCAGGAATACGATCAATATACCAACAAAATAACACATAAGAAATAAATGCTTCGCGTACTGTACGCTTCACGACACCATCCGTTCCCGAAGATAATTCTTCTGGCAGTACCAAAACAAAATTAAATACATCCTCTTGAATAGGAGGAATATATGTTTCTGAAAGATATGCAGAAACGACTCCATTAATACGATCATAAGCTTCCTGCATACGATCACGAGCCCATAATAATTCGTCACTAGTCAATATCCAGCGGTCGCTCCAACCCTCAGTTGCCGTTTCATCTGGAGATAAAGAGACAGCCATATAAGATGTCCGTTTCAACAGTTCCTGCATTAATTCATCTACCCTAATAACGATATGTACACATATTTTTTTCATAACATCTAATTTTACGATTTCAATACACGGATACAAATACCCATAACTAATAAAACAAGCAATATCCAAAATAGATTAAAAGAAATAGGAAACGGTTCTTTTTCCACATTTTCTCTTTGATCTACTTCTACACGAACACTATCAAATCGATCATACGAAACATTCCCTACAAATTTATTCTCCGACATAGTTTCTTGTTCGGCTACCGATCGAGAACATAACGAAACCGTCTGTTTCTCTTTGACAGACAAACAAGAGTCGGTATCATTATTACCATATAACACATGTTCCCATACAATATTCCACTCCCGAGAATCAAACTCAGACTTGTAAAACAAATCTCTTATCGAATCTCTTACGATAAACTGTGAAACAGAAATCGTATCCAATTCTATTTTTTGATCTGATAACCGATGAATTGACCTACAAGAGAAAAACGAAAACAAAATACATAATACACAAATAGATCTCGTCATACAGTTTCTCCTCGCTGATTACGATATAAAATGAGACGAGCAGTCTGCATTCCGAAAAAGAACCGAGAAGCTTTCTCTTCAGCCAATATAGTAAACAAAGTATCTTTAAAAGAAGCCAAAGGCTTTTCTTTCATATACCCTGCTACCCTCTGCGCCAGTTCTTGATACATAGACACCTTAAGTTCGTTACGGCATGTCAAAGGCAGACGGTTCATAATACGACGGACATTGCGCGATGCCTCTTCAAAAGAAATATAATACCGGCCCTTACCACTATGCAAAGCCCTAAGTATTACATCATCTCGTGACACATACGGAGCTGATGCTCCGAGAGACTTCAATTCCTCTTCATAAGCTCGAACAAAATCTTGTTCTTTGAACTTTTTAAAATAATCTTTTTTCATCCTCTATCAATTTTTTTTGATCGAGGTATCGGGTTTTACCGTTAACTACTAACGGCTTTTATGTTATTGGGGTATGGCAAAGATAAAAACAATATTGTAATTAAACAACAAATAATGGTTATTTAACAACAATATATAATAAAATATACGACTCCTTATATAAAACTTCGATACACGTTATCATATAAGATATAAATAATCAGTATTAAAAAAACAAAAAGAGGTTCTGTCAACAGAACCTCTTAAGAGCAGATTAGCAACCTCCACAATAAAATATCAGTGAATGATAACCTCAAAGTAATCGGGATTTTATCGAAACCGGCAATTCAGGCATCGCCCCATTTTGAGTACATACATAAGCAGAAACATCAACTGCCAATTCATGAGCTTCCCGTATACTTTTCCCTCTTAAAATCGCAGAAATAAATGTTGCCGTAAAAGAATCCCCTGCACCTACAGTATCGGCAACCTCAATTTTCGGAGTATTCACAAAGGAGACATTTCCTCGTGTAAAAACATAACTTCCATTTACACCACATGTCAAAATAAGAACTTCTAAACCATACTCTGATAAAAGAACTCGGCACTTATCCTCCAAATCGATGCCAGGATATTCAAACATTCGACTCACGGTAATTAATTCTTCATCATTAATTTTCAGAATATTACATCTTTTCATAGAATTACAGAGGATTTCCTTATCATAAAATCCCTGCCGCAAATTCACATCGAACACCCTATATTGTCCTGCCGTATCGGACATAACATCAAGAAAGCGATTTATCGTTTCACGAGAGACTGTATTCCGTTGAGCCAATGAACCGAAACAAACTGCACGAGTCTTTCTTGCCAACTTCTCCAAATCAGCTGTAAAAGGAATATTATCCCACGCCACATTCTCTTTTATCTCATAACAGGGAATCCCGGCTTCGTCCAGCTCGATCTGTACCGTACCGGTCGGATAAGGGACTTTTTCAATCAAATAATTAAGATATCTATTATCAAAACTCTCTAAGATTTCATTACCTAACTTATCATCACCGACAGCACTCACAACACAGCTGTCAAAACCATATTGCGACACATGATAAGCAAAATTTGCAGGAGCTCCGCCGATCTTTTTTCCTTCAGGCAGCATGTCCCACAATACTTCTCCCATTCCTACAATAACATCATTCATAGCATTATATATTCTTCACATAAATATGTTTGATACGTTTATTTTCAACCTCCCGTTCCTCTATCTGAAAATATTTATCCAAAGACTTCATCAACGGAGTCAATTTCAAAAAGCCATAATTACGAGGGTCAAAATCAGGTTTCTTCTTCATAATCAATCCTCCCACCTCTGCAAGAAATGCCCAACCGGTATCATCGGCCAAATCATCGATAGTCGTTCTGAACAAATTGATCAGATCCTTTCCTATAACCTCTTTTTCTGTAGCTTCCGACTGAACCGAAGGATCAACTCCAAAGTCTTTTTTATCCGGAAGATCAGTATCTCCAACCTTTAAAATCTCCAAATAAATAAATTTATCACATGATACGATAAAAGGATTTGGGGTTTTCTTTTCACCAATACCGATAACGAGCATTCCCGATTCCCGTAACCGGGTAGCCAATCGAGTAAAATCACTATCACTCGAAACAATACAGAAACCATCGACTTTTTCACTATGCAATATATCCATAGCATCAATAATCATTGCCGAATCGGTCGCATTTTTTCCCGTAGTATAACTATACTGCTGAATCGGAGTGATTGCATTCTCCAAAAGAGACGATTTCCAACCGGAAACTGTCGGTTTCGTCCAATCTCCGTAGATTCGTTTAATCGTCGGAATCCCGAACTTGGCAATCTCATTCAACATCCCTTTTACATTCGAATACGGGATATTATCCGCATCTATCAAAACTGCCAACTTCAAATCTTTATTATCTTTCATCTCATCACTTATTAAACCATAAACAAATATAGTGAATATCCACCGACAAAACAGGAAATAAGATTGATTTTCAACCTATTTTTTACATCCAAATCATCAGACATTCTTTTTGTCCCATAAAACACTAATTATCAAAAAGGGAACTTATTACTCTTCCAAAACTTCAGAACTTATCTAAATTTTGTTCGGATCAGGTTTGAGGGATTCTTTCGAAAATACCCGTCTGTATCTACGAGGAAAATAGCAGATTATCACAAGTGAAAACAGAAAAACAGAGCGGAGGAAAACGTAGGATAGTCTGATAATACTTCCGTATTATAAAAAGATCAATATATTGCAAAATAATAAAGTAATTACATCATAGTGAAGCATTTTTGCTTAAAAGAAGTTTCTCGAACAAGAACGTAAGTTTGCTTTAATCCCACTTATTCTACTTATGCTTGAAAAAGAAAAATCCCTAAACTTCGATGAAGTTCAGGGATTTTTCTTTCTTAAAAAGTGGTGCCACCAGGAATCGAACCGGGGACACAAGGATTTTCAGTCCTTTGCTCTACCAACTGAGCTATGGCACCATCGCTTTTGCGAGTGCAAATGTATGACAAGTTTTTGAAATTACCTAATTATACAGAGACTTTTTTTGTTGAAAAAGTCCATTTTTATGACAACTGATGAAAAATTGAGAAAAGAATAAAATTTTTACCTTATGTTTTTTGTCTTTTAAAAGGAATACATTACATTTGCACTCGCAATTGTCAATCGGGGTGTAGCACAGTTGGCAGCGCGCCACGTTCGGGACGTGGAGGTCGGAAGTTCGAGTCTTCTCACCCCGACACATATAGGTATAATTTATTGATAATTAATAAATTATACCTATGTCATTATTTTATACCGGGAGAAATACGGGAGAAAGTATCCGATATTTAGGTATCTTCCACAAAGGAAATAAAAAATACCCAAGTAACAAAATTTCCGTTATTGTTCATTTATCAGAGTATTTACCCTTTCAATCTTCCAGATCTCTCTTGACAGTCAATCCATTCTTTACATCAGAAAGAGTTCCTTTTTTACTTAAAAGATAATGATAAACAAGTTGATTCTGTGTAGAAACGACATACGCTTGTTCAAACTTCCATCCCAATTTAGCCATATAATTCAAAGCATCGATCATAGAATTGAACTTTATCCTCTTCCCATTTTCATCTACAAGAAATTTATCTCTATACTGAGTCCAATAATTTATTTCTTGTCCGAAATCAACGGCAACTCTTACCTTTGTTTGCAACAAGTTACTTTCACCAACGATTTCACAATATAGAAACTGATTACTTTTTATAGTATCGTTCTTCTCCATTTGACCATAAGAAGCAAAAATACAGTTCACAATAATAAGTGATAATAACAATAATTTTCTCATAAAGCTAATGTTTTACTTAAATAAATATGCTCGTTATTATTAATAATACAAATTCACAAGAAAAATCAACATAACAAAATAAGAAACTGTCTAAGAGCCTGTCTGAACTTTTCAGTTCTGATAAAGTTACATGACGTAAAGAGACATGAAAATAAGCCGTAAAGAGATTATTAAAATCCGGATATATATTTCTTTTAAAATCAATTCTGTTTATAATCATACAAATCGACAATCTTTCCATTCGATAACCGGATATAAGAAGAAAATCCCCGTACACCTTCCCGAACCTCAATAACTCTTGCACCATTAGAAGTTTTCGTATAAGTAGTTTTTCCTCCTGAAAAACGCCCATAAGCCAAAGCTATACCGTTATATAATGCTATATAATCATTGCCATGATCATGTCCGGTAAACATCCCCATCACATCGCCATTCAACAGCATTGCTGCATACATTCCCGTATTTAGTTCTGGTGCGCATTCCTTTTCTCTACGTTTTCCGGATTGCCTGTTTCCTCGAATATTATAAGCAACACGATACTCAGGAAGAGGAATATGAAAGAATGCCAATGCAGGAATAGGTTTCCCCCCATTCAGTCCGGTATAATAACGACTCCATAAATTATAACATTCTATTTGATCGGGAGTGAACCAAGCATACCCCTTTATGGCTTGGATGGAGGAATAACTATTAGAATCCAGTCCGTAAAGCAATAAAGCAGGTTTATCCGATAAATGACCCATTACGGGAAACACATCATTCAAAAATCCGGTTACGTTATCTACACGTACTGTATTTAAATTTAAAGGATATGAAACGACCAATTCCGCCACTTGCTCTCGAGACAAGTCCTGCTCATCATCATGATTCCCCAATGTCACGATAAATGGGATATTCCGCCGTAATATCGGATCGAGCACACTGTCCCAACCTATCCGAGCAGGACGTCCAGTTACTATATCTCCAGTCAATACGACCAAATCAGGATTTTCTAAATCCAAAACCTTTTCGATCAGCTGAATGGCAGTTTTCGATTTCGGATTATCCGGGACATAATGGACATCTGTAAACTGCACAATTTTAAAATGTCCGTCCGAGTCGAATTTCAAATTTTGTCCCCAAACCGGCACAATAGCACCTAACCCAATAACAACAATAAGCCATATATATCTGCCCATATTTCAACAAATCATTATCTTATTTATCATCGATAAAGATAATATTTTTCTCTATCTAATACTTATAGGCAGCCTAAATTTCCCAACAAGAAATACCATCCAGTCATTTTTGCGTTTTCTTTCGGTCTACAATGTTATTAGTGTTCCACCCTCCAGAAGAAAACAAATTATTCTTGTAGATTTCTCTAAAACTTTGCACAAATATTTTTATAAAAGCTGTTCTCAAAGATGCTTCAGCCCCGAAAAGAATTTTTTTCATTTCTCAAAAGCAGGAGCCTTTCGTTCGGCAATTTCCACTAAATATACTCCAATACAAATCAAAAGCATAGCAGAAAGTTGAGTCCAACTAAATCGATCTTGCCCGATAGATAAAGAAACAATAGTCGCTACTATCAGAATTAAATAACCGTATATGGCAACAATGGTCGTATTCAGATATTTCAATCCTATCGGTATCAGCAAATAGCTGATTACCGTCGGAAAAATAAGAACAAATAATAAAACACAAAGCGGAAACCAATGTATCGGAAGCATTAAAACCAGCGCATCAAATTTTATAAAACAAGCCATGATAAGGCTTGAAAAAGCAGCTCCTGTAAATACATATTTCAATAAGGTAAACATCCCTACCGATTTCAATATCCGATTACTGATGACCAGATACACGGCATACATCACAGAACTACCCAGACACAAAAGATTTCCTGTCAAAGCATCCGATGCCAAATCATCGCTCTGTTGCGTAGAGATACATAGTAAAGCACCGCCCAAACCGATAAGTATTCCCACTACTTTCATCCACGTTACTTTCTCCCGATAAAATAAAACAGCAATTAAGAATACCCACACCGGCTGCAAAGTCGAGAAAATAGAACTCGATACCGGTGTCGTCTTACTCAACCCGACCAAATACAAACACATATATCCATACACACCCAAGGCTCCCAATAAAAAAATCTGAACTTTTTGTTTTCCTGTAGAATGTTCCGACGGTACAAAAAAACTTATAATCCAGAATGCAACGGCAGCAAATACACAACGTAACGTAACTCCTGTAAAAGGAGTCATCCAGAAAGGAAGCAGATATTTCAATGCATTCATATTCAATCCACTAAACCCTTTGGATATAACCATACAAATATTTGCTTCAGCAATTTTATTTTTCACAACTCATTCTAAATTTATATTGCAAAATAACCGATATTTCTATTCTTCCGTATTTCTGCTAAACACAAACGAATTTCGTTTCCAATATGCCCATCCGGCAGCCAAGACAGTTACAACCAAATTAAAAGTAAATGCAAATTGCTGAGTATGTACTCGAAAAATAACACCTGCCCAATCAATAATAAAAGGACATAACAAAATCGCCAAATAATTCATCGCCATTACAAATGCCAATGCCAAAGTCACTTTTCGAGAAGATGCAGTTCTTGTCGTCTTATCATATACAACAGGCTGTATTACTCCATAACCGAAACCGGCAAAAAGACATCCTAATCCGATCCACCATTCCGACCGAGAAAGTATAATAAGCCCCAAACCGACAGCGATACATAACAAACTATAAAATTCCGTTCTTTGTTTCCACCATCCGATAATTTGGTTCAAGAATAAACCCGGAGTCATAATTGCCAAAAAGAAAAGTGAGATCATTATGCCCGAATTACCACTTGAAAAATGATACTCTTCCATCAAAAACGGCAAATTAAAGCTAACAATAATGACCAAATAAGTACAAAGTCCATAAAAAGCCATTAACTGTACGAGTCTTTTTCTATCTATAAAACCGCCCGTATCTGTTTGTTCTCCGGCAACGATGACTGTTGTTCGATTATTTTCGGGTATTTTTTTTGCCGTCTCCGGAGTTTCCTTTAAATAAGACGAAAGAAATATCGAAATAACAGGCAATAAATACACGATAAAAGGCAAATGCCAGTTAACTTCCGCTAAATAACCGGTTACAACTGTTGCGATTACTAAAGTGATATTCGTAATAGCCGAACTCAATCCGAACTGCTTTACCCGGTAAGAACCTTTAAAAAAACGAGTAATGAATCCTGTAGATAACGGTACAATCAATCCCGATCCAGCTCCCAGCAAAGCACTTACTGCAATCAACTGCCACATTCGATTCGAAAGCAAATATAACACTCCACTGGCTGCAAATATTCCTAATCCTATTTGCAACAGCCGTATGTTATTCACCCGTTCGGTCAATGTTCCCGAAAGAAGGATAAACGGAATTATTAATAAAGAGGGTAACGAAGTCAGCATTTGAATATCTAACTCCGTAGCATGAGGAAAAATCTGTGACAGTTGACCCAAGATAGGAGAAACTGCCAATCCGGGTAATGCATTCAAGGCCGAAATAGACCAGATGCCGATCAGGGTAACGAGAGGTATAGTTCCCTCTCCGGTTTTTATTTCCATATTCAATTTTTATTCAACAATAAAAAAACAAACAAAAACTCCGAATGTTTAATACCTAACTTCATCAAAACAAAATCGTTTATATCCTATTTAAATCTTACAGGATATTTTTTATCGAAAAATTCAGGGAGGTTCTCAGAAACCTGTTTTTTAATAAACCCCAAATAGTGTAGCAATATTCAAAACCGGGAAACATTACGCAATCATAAGTGTTCTGACTATGATATGAATAAGTATCATATCGGCAATTTATGTTGAACCCTATAAAAACAATTTAATGATGAAAGATCTAAATTTCAGAAACGGAGATGCTAAAACCGCTATTTTCGGATCAAACGAGATGTTGCAGCCCTCCCCTGTCGATAAAATTCCCGATGGTCCTACCACACCGCAGATCGCATACCAGATGGTAAAAGATGAAACATTCGCGCAGACGCAACCCCGTTTAAATCTGGCAACATTCGTAACGACTTACATGGATGATTATGCCACTAAATTGATGAATGAAGCTATCGACATCAATTATATCGACGAAACGGAGTATCCCCGTATAGCCGTAATGAACGCAAAATGTATCAACATCATCGCTAATTTATGGAACACTCCAGAACAAGCAAAATGGAAAAGCGGAGCTTTAGCTATCGGTTCTTCCGAAGCGTGCATGTTAGGCGGAGTAGCAGCTTGGCTACGATGGCGTAAAAAAAGACAAGCTCAGGGCAAACCGACAGACAAACCTAATTTCGTAATCTCCTCCGGATTTCAAGTCGTGTGGGAAAAATTCGCACAATTATGGCAAATCGAGATGAGACAAGTTCCATTGACTCTCGAAAAAACAACATTAGATCCCGAAGCCGCACTGAAAATGTGCGATGAAAACACGATTTGCATCGTCCCTATCGAAGGAGTTACTTGGACAGGATTGAACGATGACGTCGAAGCCCTCGACAAGGCACTTGATGCATACAATACAAAAACAGGATTCGACATTCCTATTCATGTAGATGCAGCCAGCGGAGGTTTTATTCTGCCATTCCTACAACCTGAATTAAAATGGGATTTCCGACTGAAATGGGTATTATCAATTAGTACATCGGGACATAAATTCGGATTGGTATATCCGGGACTCGGCTGGGTTGTCTGGAAAGATGCCAAATATTTACCGGAAGAAATGTCTTTCAGCGTTAACTATTTAGGAGCGAATATTACTCAAGTAGGCCTGAACTTCTCTCGTCCGGCAGCACAAATATTAGGTCAATATTATCAATTTATCCGACTCGGATTCGAAGGATACAAAGCTATTCAACAAAACGGTATGGAAATTGCCAAATATTTGCATCAGCAAATCGGGCAAATGAAACCGTTTGTTAATTATAGTCCTGAAGTAGTCAATCCGCTGTTCATCTGGTACATGAAACCGGAATATGCAAAAACAGCAAAATGGACACTCTATGACTTACAAGATAAACTGAAACAAGGCGGATGGATGGTTCCGGCATACACCCTTCCCGAAAACATTCAAAATTACATCGTAATGCGTATTGTTGTACGTCAAGGATTCAGCCGAGATATGGCAGATATGTTATTAAATGACATTAACAGTGCAATTGCCGAACTCGAAAAACTCGAATACCCGACTCCGACCCGCATTGCGCAAGAAAAAAACATCGAGATCAAAGGGTCTGTATTCACCCATACAGGTTCAGGTCGAAAAAAGAAATAATAAATATAAAAACTTTCGGGAGTTGTTCTAAAGAGCCTGTCTAAATTTTCCGGCAAAAAAAATATTATCGGTAAAATTTAGACAGGCTCTCAAACGGGACAATAACATTCCCGTATCCTAAAAACAACTCCCGTTTTTAATCCAGAAAAGGTATGCAAAAGAAAATTTCCATTTCCCAAATCAAAGACGCAGCTCAAGAAGCTTTTGACCTGTATAAAACAAACACTGACGGAAAAAATGCCGATTATATCCCATATTTAGCCAACATAAATAAAAATCTGTTCGGGATCAGTATATGTCTGCTCAATGGACAGACAATTCAATTAGGAGATTCAGAATATAAATTCGGAATAGAATCAGTATCTAAAGTTCACACAGCTATTTTGGTTCTCCGGCAATACGGGGCTCAACAACTTCTCGAAAAAATCGGGGCAGATGCCACCGGATTACCATTTAACTCGATATTCGCCATTTTATTGGAAAACGATCATCCCTCCACACCTTTGGTCAACGCAGGCGCAATCACTGCATGCAGTATGGTAAAACCTATAGCTGATCCCGAAAACAAATGGAAAGCAATCGTCGATAATATTACCGATTTATGCGGAAGTGCCCCTCAATTGATTGACGAATTATATAAGTCAGAATCAGAGACAAATTTCAACAACCGGTCTATAGCATGGCTACTTAAAAATTACAACCGCATCTATGACGATCCGACAATGTCTCTCGACCTTTACACCCGGCAATGTTCGTTAGGAATCACAGCAACCCAATTATCAATATGCGGAGCTACGATTGCCAATAACGGAATAAATCCGATTACCCGAAAACAGATATTCGATACAGGACTCTCTCCAAAAATAACTTCACTCATCGCTACCGTAGGGTTCTATGAACATACAGGCGACTGGCTTTATACTTCCGGTATTCCTGCAAAAACAGGAGTCGGAGGCGGTGTAATGGGCACACTTCCCGGATTATTCGGAATCGCAGCCTTTGCACCCCCCATCGACAATGCCGGAAATTCGGTAAAAGCCCAATTAGCAATTAAACATATTATGAATAAATTAGAACTATCGGTATTCAGCGGAGACCAAGTTACAATAGTCGAATAGGTGTAAAAAACATTCCGGAACAAATCCGTAAACAGGAATTTCTGTTTACGGATTTGTTTCCGTTTGGGCCTGAGTAGATGTCCCTGCAGAGGCAGAATTATTACTTGCTTGTTGAAGATATTCTTTTTTATCCAAATTCGCTTTCTGTACCAAACTCGTTACATACACCGTAAATATAGGAAACATCATCATTCCCAACGCAGCCAACAATACCGAAAGCACTTTCCCTGTAATCGTCACGGCATAAATATTCGAGCCCACCGTCGTTACATCCATAAAAGCCCACCACAAGGCTTCACCGTAATTAGGAACGAGAGGATTCACTTTATGTTCCAATACGAAAAATATAAGACTCGAAAAATATACGGTAGCCAACAACATCGTCAGATATGAAGTAAACAAACTAGAAGCTTTATTATAAGATAACCAGCCTACGACTATTGCCAACGCATAGCCTCCCCGTATCAAAGGTATAAAACGTAAAAAATAACGGATTTCCGGAGAAAATGCTACATGATAATAATCAAATATATTGATATACGGAATCGAAATAATCAAAAATACAAAATGAGTGCGTAAATAATGAAGCTTTCGATGTGAAAGGAAAAATTCCAAGATAAAATCGAATATAAAAAAAGTACATATCCATAACTGAATTTTCAAATAACTGCCCTGTGTCAGAAAAGGTAAATTCTTGAACGTATCAATAGAGATACTTATAATCAAAAATAGAGACAATAATAAGATAACGACATGTAAAATACCGTATATTCCCTTCTTCTCATAAATAAAATCAGATAATGCGGATTTCATATTTATTTTTTAATATAATAATATTCAATATTGTTTTCCCTAAAAACAACCCTTCCTGCAAGTTTGTTTAACCAAAGTGGTTTTATCCGACTTAGAGCTTGTTTAAATTTTACTCAGATCAGATTCGAGAGTTTCTTTCGAAGAAGTTTTGTCGTTTTTACGAGGAAGATAGCACAAGGCTATCTGACAAGTGAAACAAGGAGAAAAATGCAAAAAAGAACTGATAATATTTCTTTATCGGAAAATTTAGATAGGCTCTAAACCAACAGTACAAGAATTTGTTATACCAAAAGCAGATATACAAATAATTTCTTTAATACATAAATTATGGCAAATATTGGAAAAACAGTAAAACTCGGAGTCTTTACTTTAGCGATCATGAACGTTACGGCAGTAGTATCACTACGGGGACTTCCGGCAGAAGCAGAATATGGATTAAGCTCGGCATTCTATTATCTGTTCGCTGCAATCGTATTTTTAATCCCGACGGCACTGGTCGCCGCAGAACTGGCAGCTATGTTTCAGGATAAACAAGGCGGAGTATTCCGATGGGTAGGGGAAGCGTTCGGTAAAAAATTCGGATTTCTCGCCATCTGGTTACAATGGATAGAAAGTACGATCTGGTATCCGACCGTACTTACCTTCGGAGCTGTCTCTATCGCATTTATAGGAATGGATCACTCTCAAGACATGTTATTGGCATCTAACAAAATTTACACGTTGATCGTAGTTTTAATCATATATTGGTTGGCAACCTTTATTTCCCTGAAAGGATTAAACTGGGTTGGTAAAGTAGCTAAAATCGGCGGTATGGTAGGGACTATTATCCCGGCAGCCTTATTAGTTATACTTGCCATTGTCTATCTGGCAATGGGCGGACAATCCCAAATGGATTTCTCCGGAGACTTTCTTCCGGACTTTTCAAAATTCGACAATCTGGTATTAGCAGCCAGTATATTTTTGTTTTATGCCGGTATGGAAATGGGCGGGATACATGTAAAAGATATAAATAATCCTGCAAAAAATTATCCTAAAGCCGTATTCATAGGTTCAGCCATTACGGTTATCATTTTTATATTAGGAACATTCTCTCTCGGAATCATCATTCCACAAAAAGATATCAACCTGACCCAAAGCTTACTGGAAGGATTTGATAATTATTTCAGCTTTATCCGCATGTCATGGCTATCACCGGTCATTGCCGTAGCACTGGCATTCGGGGTATTAGCCGGAGTATTGACTTGGGTCGCAGGTCCGTCAAAAGGTATATTTGCCGTAGGAAGAGCCGGTTATCTACCTCCATTCTTCCAAAAAACAAACAAAATAGGCGTACAAAAAAATATTCTATATCTTCAAGGACTCGCAGTTACTCTTTTAAGCTTACTTTTCGTTGTAATGCCCTCTGTTCAAAGTTTCTACCAGATTCTCTCCCAGCTCACAGTTCTGCTTTACCTCATCATGTATTTGATGATGTTTGCTGCAGCCATTTATTTGCGGTATAACATGAAAAAAGCAGACAGACCTTTCCGTATCGGAAGTAAAGGTAACGGGTTGATCTGGTTTGTTGCCGGACTCGGATTCTGCGGATCGTTACTTGCTTTCGTATTAAGTTTCATTCCACCCAGTCAGATATCGACAGGAAATAATACTGTATGGTTCTCTGTTCTTATCATAGGCTGTATAGTCGTTGTGGCAGCTCCGTTTATTATCTATGCCGCCCGTAAACCGTCATGGAAAAGTAAAGACACCGAATTTGCGCCATTCCATTGGGAAGAAAATACGACAGTACCCGAAACCGGAACAACAGCGACTACACAAACAGTACAAGAACCTGCTAATAAAAATACGACTGAATGATATTTAATTAAATTACAAAAAGGGGCTGTTCTTTTTTGAACAGTCCCTCTCTCTTTTCAACTCAATATAAAAATTCTATTTTTTAATACCACCCTTTGTCTGTTTTACTAACTGAATGCTTCCGTCAGGATTATAATATAATTTATCTACGCATATCGAACGCAGATTTCCTTTTCCCGAAATAGAACAATTATGATAAAACAAATACCATTCCCCTTTATATTCCACAATAGATCCATGGCTCGTGCCAGAACCCGTCGCTTCCAAAATCACTCCGCGATAAGTCCACGGTCCTAAAGGGCTCGTACTGGTAGCATAATGCATCCTGTTTCCATTGGGATGAGGAACATTATCGGAATAAGACAAATAATAAATTCCGTTTCTCTTATGTATCCAAGCAGCCTCGTGAAAATCTGAAAGACCTTCCATCCTCTGCGGTTTTTCCGCTAATTCTACCATATTATCTTTCAGTTTAGCACCAATACATCTTCCGCCACCGCCATAATAAAAATATGCCTGACCATCATCATCCACAAATACACAAGGATCGATCATGGCAAAAGCATCGCCTAGCCCCTCGATATACCCTTGCACTTTAAAATCTTTTGCCGGATACTTGCTCGTCGCAATTCCGACTTTCCATGTATTATTCCAATCCGTACCACTCGGATGTGGAAAATAAAAATAATAAGTACCGTTTTTATAAGCACAATCAGGAGCCCACATAAAACCTCCCTCAGGACGTCCCCACGGCACTTGACTCGAATTCAAAATCTCCCCGTGATCAGTCCAATTTACCATATCATCTGTAGAAAATACATGATAACGATCCATCAAGTCGCACCCACGAGGAGGATCTATATCATGTGAAGGATACACATACAAACGCCCGTCGTTCCATACATGGGCAGAAGGATCTGCCGTAAATATATGGGTTACAAAAGGGTTGGGACCCAAAGTCACCGGTGTTCTTTTCTCCTTTTTCCCGGCATTCGTTCCGGACACCTCGAACACCGTCATTCCGGCTACCGCCACCATGAACAGTGAAATAAACAACAAATTTTTTTTCATATAATCATATTTTAAATTGAATTAGATAACACACTCCATCAATTATAAAAACCGAAAGGTTTTCTATTCTCGACACCGGGAACCGGCTCTATCTTAAAATCTTTAAAAGACAGATCATTATACAGAACGACCTCTTCCCCTACTTTCAAGTCCAAGCTAAAAAGAGTATCGGAAATTCGATCGATCTTATACCTCCGTTTCCCTTTTTGATACAGTTTCCCCGAAAAATTACACTCTATCAAACACGGTTCTCCCGCCAAACTGTGAATACGAATCCATGCGACTTTCCCGTTTTTACGAACGGCACTCACTTCGAATGCTCCTTCTGCCAGTAAATTATCAAACGCGAAGTCACCCCATACTTCGGGAATTGCCGGAAAAATACGAATTTTACCGCCCCAGCTCTGTAATACCATATCCAATAAAGACCGAGCACCCGAAAGAGGAGTCTCTATTACCGGATTTCCTCCTTCCTGATAACAAGTATTCGGCTGCATAGACTTTTGCATAAATTCTTCTAAATAAGCCAAAGCCTTGTCCCCTTCCCCGACAGAAGCATATAAAGATGCCGCCCCTGTACGAGAATATCCCTCAAGAGCGCCTTTTATACTTTGCCAATGGCTTACACTCTTAACGATCATCTCCTTGCCTCCCGGCTGATCTCGATTCACAAGGTACAGCGGATAAGCCATCAATAAATGAGAATAATGCCTGTGCGACATATCATACGGACGATTCCTGCCAATCATCCAACCTTCATCCGGATCGGAAGGGAAATCAGTCAGTCTTGCATAAACATCTTTCCAACGTGAGCGCAAACTATCACTTTTACCAAGAATAGAATCCGCTTCCAAAAGCGTTTTACAACCCCATTTCAACAACGACAGATCAAAATTACAATCCGGAGCACTGCCGTATTCCGGAGAATAGGTAGAAGGTAGATGAAACCGCTTATCATCCTCCTCTTTCAAAAAATGCAGATAATAGTTGACCGAACGTTTCAATATAGGGAATAACTTTTTCAAAATCTCCTTATCCATCGAATAACGATACTCCAACCATATATTATGACAAGCCCATGTCAATAAACCGATCTCCGGACCATCTTTCGAAGCTCCGGCTTCACGTACCCATCCGACCAAATCAGGAGCTGTAGCCCGTGCTAAAGCGGCAGAATTATATCTGTATTTTTGCGGAACATTTAAAATCAAGTTCTTTTCTTCTGCAAAAATCGTATTGGACAAAGAACGAGAAAGTTCTAAATGATTAGAAGGATAAGTTGTCCAATAGGAAAGCTGCACATTCAAATTCCACCATGCAGCAGGCCATTGCGTCAAAGCCATCCATGGTCCTGTATTATCGATAATCCCCCGATCCGCACGGGTAGCCGATCCCAACTTATATAATTGTATCCAATAAAAATTCTCGATTCTCTTATCCGGTAAAGAAATAAAACTTTTCTGATAAAAGCTATTCCACCACTCCCGATGCGTCTTTTTCAACTTCGAATAAGATGGTTTCAATATCCGATCAAGGTATTCTCGAGACAATTGCAAAGCATTATGTTCAGGATAAGAATGGGCGCAAGTCACATATAGACTCCGAGTACTGCCTTTTCCCGAAATATACCAACGGACGGCAGTCTGTCCGCCATTCAAATAAGTAAACAATGCCGTTCGGTTTTCTTCATCTACAACAGCCGGAGCATTCTCTTTATATTCCCGTACCACCTTCGAAGTATTCCCGCTTGCTTTAAACTTATCATACCGAGGAGAATTTGGTGAATCCGAAACCCATTGCCACGTAAACCCGTTTTCTCCGGACGATGCATGAGTCTTTACGATAATCCCCATATCAAGCGAATGCACAAAAACTTCAAATCGGATCGAACCCTTATCCGTTATAATCGTCCCTGAAGTCTCCGCATTATAAATATCCGTACGCATGTCGCATTTCAAAATGCGACCGCACGGCTTCATCAAAAAATGTCCAATCATAAGACGGGAACGATTGAACAATATATTCCCATCTCCTGTTTCAGGCACGACACGATGATCGTGAACATCGCTCCGACACACCTCAAAACGCATCGAATTGCAATCTTTCTCATACACGATATACGTGCCTAACATTCCATTCCCCATAAAAGGAGACTGCCAGACTTTCTCCGGTAAACGATTCCAAAGCAAGTCATATTTTGCCAAATAATTTTTCCAATCCAGATGTAGAAACGTAGAACTCGCAAAAAGACATTTCGGGAATAAAAACGCAATGAATAATAGAGAGAAAAAACGTAATTTTAAATTCATAATCGTATATGTGTGTGTTCATCATTCCGGTACGAAACGAGTACAAAAAAAGAACGCAACAATTAAAATCCCAATTAAAAAAAACTTAGCAGGAAAAGATTTTATATACATCTCCTGCTATTTAATCTATTTTAAGAATTCGAAAATTTCTACATCGATTTTCTTCCGAAAAAATCATCTGTATCGATAATTAACAGACCTCCATTTCGACAAAACAAATAAAATTCATAAAAGAGTAAAATTTTAGACAGGCTTTAAGAATACACAAAAATGACCTAACAATATCCATTGAAAAATCGAAACGACTCTTATTGTTGCTCCCCATTCTGTTCAGGGTAAAGCAGCACGACACTATTATTATTAAAATATCGGGATATTTGTCCCGGAAGCTTTTCAAAAGAAGAGTCATAAGAAATTGCTCCCCGACGTGCCGAAACAATCACAAACAAACATTCATAATTCATTTGTCCGGTCAATATAAGCAAATCTTCCCAACTGACAAGGTCGGTATAAACAGCATCTATATCTCTATGTTTCCTTCGAATATATTTACGAATATATCCCGATGTTTGCGGATGTGCATAAAAATGAATCTGACAACCTAAATGACTGCTTATACGGCACAAATGGGAAATCCATTTAACAAACCCACATTCAAATTCCGCCTTCGGAGGAACAGCAACAATAATACATTGCAAAGAAGTAACCGGAATATGAAAACGGGCTATCATAATTTGCATGCACGTTTTCTTCAACAGATTTTCAGACAATGTTCCCAAAAACGAATCGACAATACTCTTCCTATGATGCAATCCGATAACAATATCCGTCACATCATGCTCTTTTGCCGTATGAAAAATGCCGGTTGCAATATTCAGGTCAAAACGCATTACGGTTTTCGACTCCACATTCGCTTCCGTCATTATTCGGGCAGCCTGTTCCAGAATATATTTTCCCTGAAGTTCCTGCTTCAACGAATCGTTATCGTCATTTATAACATTAAGAGCGACAAGACTGTCTTTATCCTTTTTATCCCTTAACAACAAAGAAAAACCGACAAGCTGTTCTAAAGTTCTGGGATTAGCCAGAGAAATCAAAAATTTCTCTTTTTTCTGTATTTTTTCACTGACCACTTCAACGGCACGATCCATCACAATACGTTTCGCAGCATATTCGGTAATAAACGAACTTACTACACATGTTACAAGAATCAATAAAATCGTACCGTTCAGAACATCTTCATTCAGCAAACGTTGTCCATCAGGAAGAATAATATTATACCCTACCAATACGGCAGCTAATGTCGCGGCAGCTTGCGCATTACTCAATCCGAACATCAACTCCCGCTCGACAGCCCGCATTTTATATATCTTCTGAGTCAACCAAGAAGCAATCCATTTTCCCGAAAGAGCTACGACAATCATTACAAAAGCTACTTTAAGAGAATCTAAATGGCCGAACAACACTTTAACATTAATCAACATTCCTACTCCAATCAGAAAATAAGGGATGAACAAAGCATTGCCGACAAACTCCAAATGACTCATTAAAGGAGAAACATGAGGTATTAACTTATTTAAAACTAACCCGACAAGAAATGCTCCGAGAATCCCCTCCATTCCGATAAGCTCCATCAATCCCGCTCCCAAAAACACAAGAGCCATGACAAAAATATATTGCACAATGTTATCATTATAGCGATGGAAAAACCATCGGCAAATACGAGGGAAAAGATACATGATAAGCAAACTCAATATAACCACCTTCACAAGCAGCCATATCCAAAACATATCGGATGCCTCTTCTTTATACAAACCGCTTATTACCGCTAAGACCAACAATGTCAGTGTATCCGTAACAGCAGTTCCTCCCACAGCAATACCGACAGACCGCTGACTATTGATACCATACCTAAGAACTATCGGATAAGATATTAAAGTGTGCGAAGCATACATACTGGCAAGTAACACAGAAGTCACAACACCGTACCCGAGCAAATGCATATTAGTCCATACTCCTATACCCAGAGGGAATATAAACGCAAAAAGCCCCAACACCGTAGCCTTAACTCGGATACTTTTAAAATCCTCCATATTCATCTCCAGACCTGCCAGGCACATTATATAATACAATCCTACTTTCCCGAACAGATCGAAACTACTATCTTGTTTCAGAATATTAAAACCGTACTGCCCGACAAGTATCCCTGCCAAAATCAACCCGACAATATGAGGAATGTGCAAGCGTTGCAATATCACCGGAGCAAAGAGAATAATGACAAGTACAAGAAAAAATATTAAAGTCGGATCGGTAACAGGTAACTGTAAACTAAATTCTGAAAACTGCATACTTTTAACGGATTGCGAATCAATTTTGTAAATAACTACCCGACAGATTATTATATACCGGAACTATACTTCTCGAATATCAAACAATATTGCCGAAATAAAAATCCAAGACCTCTTTAGCCGCAGTAAAAGGACTCTGTATCGAATGCAGCACCCTATTTTCTTTTTCCTGAAGTAACGATACTACTTCGGAATTTTGATAAAAATGAGACTTCAACTGATCATTTATGGTTTCCAGCATCCAATATTTCGCTTGTTCCTGACGTTTATGCTCAAAATAGCCGTTCCCTTTGACAAAAGCTATATATCGGTCTATCATGTTCCACACCTCTTCGATACCGATTTCATAATAACCGGAATAAGTCAATACCTGCGGTATCCAACCGGACGGAGTCGGTGGGAAAAGATGCAATGCATTACGGAAATGAGCTTGTGCTAATTTCGCCTTTTCGATATTACTGCCATCTGCTTTATTAATCACGATTCCATCAGCCATCTCCATGATTCCCCGCTTAATTCCCTGCAATTCATCACCTGTTCCGGCTAACTGTATTAAAAGGAAAAAATCGACCATAGAATGCACCGCCGTTTCAGACTGTCCGACTCCGACGGTTTCCACAAATATATTATCGAATCCGGCAGCCTCGCATAAAACGATCGTTTCACGCGTTTTACGGGCGACTCCTCCTAAAGATCCGGCAGAAGGAGAAGGGCGTATAAACGCATTGTCTGCAACAGACAGTTTTTCCATTCGAGTTTTATCTCCCAATATACTCCCTTTCGAAAGCTCGCTGCTCGGGTCTATCGCTAACACGGCAAGTTTAACACCTTTTTTAAGGACATGAAGTCCGAATGCATCGATCGATGTGCTTTTACCTGATCCGGGAACACCCGTAATACCTACCCGTACCGAGTTTCCTGCATAAGGCAGACATTTTTCGATTACCTCTTGTGCAAGGATTTGATGATCGGGCAAATTACTCTCTACCAACGTAACCGCTTGGCTCAATACCGTAATATCACCCTTCAAAATACGTTCGGTATATTCAGCTGCCGTATATTGTCTCCTGCGGACTTTCCGGATTTTATTCAAATAAGGATTTACGGCAGGCGGCTGCGCTACACCCTTATTAACCGCCAATCCCTCATATTTATTATCGTTCTCGATGTGTTCCATAGCAATTCACCAATAAAATATATACTACTCAAATGTCGCAACAACAGGCAATGATATTGTAGGCCTTGTCGGATCGTTCGTAATAATGAAAATACGATGGTTCAACAACCGACTGCGGGATTTAGAAGGCCTTACTGTTACTTTCATATCGATCGATTTCCCGGACTGTATGCTCATCTGCGGGAGAGATACGGATACGACCTGCGATTCATTATTAACTTTACGTATCTGAAGATTAGAAACTCCCGTGTTAGTCAAGCTCACCGATTTGGAAACCGAAGCATTCCCCTTTATCGTCCCGAAATCTACTAAATCGTTACCGATTTCGAGATGAGGAGCTTTTGCAATCTGGTCAGGAGTCATATTCGAATAATCTTCCTGAATATCTGCAGAAACAGTTATCTTATTTTGAGGCTGCGGTTTATCGGAAGAAGGCAACTTCACCCAAAACTCATCCCGGCGAATTCCCCAATCCTTAGCCCTGTCGGCATGATAAGTTATCAATATCCGACCTTTCTGTCCCGGAAGCAAAGTCTCAGGCAACACCGAAACATCCAAATGTCGAGGAACTTTGTCAAATTCCAGAGCAAGAGGAGTTTTTCCGTTATTTATAACATCGATCTTCTCCAATTTGGTTTTATTGGTATATACTTCAAAGAAAGGAACATGTACGGCCTTCAATCCCAAATTCCCCATTGTATGTCCGTAAGCCGGAGCAGCACTACGTTGAACAGGAATCACAGTTCCCTTAATTATCAAGGTCGTACGTTCCGGGTCGGTATTGGCATACACCGAAATATTTTTCTCAAAGCTACCGGGCCGGCCTACCGCATTATAAGTCACTTTAACTTGACCGCTATCGCCCGGAGCGATTGGCTGCATCGGAAACTCAGGACGAGTACACCCGCACGATGCTGTCGCACGAGTTATAATCAATGGAGCATCTCCCGTATTCACAAACGAAAAAACACAACTTACACTCCCCAGTTTTTCAGAAAAAGAACCGAAATTATGCGTTGTCTCCAGAAAAGATATTTTAGCCGTCTTTTGTGCATAAACTCCAGAAACGAACAGAACTGCAAATAGCAATAAGATAATACCCCGTCTTATCATAAAATTCGATTTTTAAGGTTTAGGAATCACAGTTCCGGTAATCAGCAAGACTACCCGTTCCGGCTCTCCATTAGTATATACATAAATATTTTTTGAGAAACTGCCGGGACGGCCCTTCGGCTGATAGGTCACTTTTATCTGTCCTTCCTTACCGGGAGCAACCGGTTTCACCGGATATTCAGGCTTGGTACACCCGCAATTTGCCGAAGCACGGGTAATAATCAACGGGGCATTTCCTTTATTGATAAATGTAAATATATGGGACACGTCTCCGTTCTCCTCCGCGATTTCATGAAAATCATACTTTGTCTGCTTAAATTCTATTTCAGCTTTTTTTTGGGCAAAAAGGACAGACGTTACACTCAGCAACAAAATCATCAAACAATAAACACGCTTCATAATCGTTTTTAATTACATTAGACAAACACAAAAATACAATTTTATGTTTTAAAGAACTTACTCTTTGCAAAGTTTATCATAAATAAACCGAAAAAGGGAAGCCTTGTATAAAGGTCTGTCCGATTTTTACGATAAAAAAATTATATATTTAAATTCCTTTGATTCTGTGCAAAATGCAGACAGACTCTAACAAATTTGTATCTTTACCGACAAAATAAATAACAGTATGATTGATAATTCCGTTCACTATTATAACCATCTGCTTGAAGAGACGCAACAAGCTCTTATCCGTATTCGAAAAAAAATCTACAGCATCGGAACTTTGCGTCTATGCTGGGTTATTCTGACTTTAACCGTTCTTTATTTCTTATGGGGATACAATACCGGAATTATTATCAGTGTGATTATTGCCAGTATAGCTTGCTTTTTAGGAATGATGCGTATCCATGATCGTTTTTTTGCCCGGAAAAGTTTTCTGGAAGCAAAGATTTCCATTTGCAAAAAAGAGCTGCAACTGAAAAAATACGATTTTGAAGGGATCGATACCGGGAAAGAATATATAGATCCGGTGCATGACTTTTCGAACGATTTGGATATTTTCGGGAAAAAATCGCTTTTCGCCTATCTGAACCGAAGTGCATCTATCATCGGACAGCAAAAATTGGTCGAATGGATAACCCATCCGCTAACCGATCCTGATAAAATACAGAACAGACAACAGGCAATTCAGGAATTGTCCCTGCTGACCGAACTTCGAATCGATTTTCTGGCAAACGGCATGACTTCCCGAGAAAGTAAAACAGATGCACAGATTATCTCAGAATTATCGAACGATTCACCGATTTACGTTTCTAAATGGCTACGTATAATCTTGCCCTTTATCCCTTGGATTTTCGGAATTCTAATCCTGATGTGGATCTTCGGTGTCGGGATGGGAAACTATATCCTTTTTCTATTTTTAGCATGTTTTTGCTATGCGACAATTCTTTCCGGACGGGTAAGCCGTACACAAAATAAACTAAATGAAGGGCTGAAATCTTTGAATACTTATGCCGAGCTTATCGAACAACTCGAAAAATCGGAATTCTCAAGCTCGCTACTTCAAAATATCCGTACAGAGTTACATACAGATGGGATTCCCGTATCATCCCGCATAAAACAATTAGGGAAATATCTACGAAATCTCGACCAAAGATACAATGCCATAGGATTTGCAATATTAAACGGATTTTTTCTCTGGGATTTCAAACAGTTGGCAGCAATAGAAAAATGGATACGCAACAACGGAAAATTCCTACCCGGATGGATAGAAACCATCGCCCGTTTCGATGCTCTATGCTCACTCGCCACATTCCGGTTCAATCACCCTGAATATACTTTTCCCGTATTGAACGACAACGATAATCCGGTAATGAAAGCAACAGAATTAGGACATCCGCTGATAGAACCCGAACGATGTGTTCGCAATCCCGTAGAGATGCTGCAACGCCCTTCCTTCCTCGTAATAACAGGAGCTAATATGGCAGGAAAAAGCACTTATTTGAGAACGATCGGAATCAATCATCTTTTGGCATGTATCGGAGCACCGGTCTGTGCAAAAGAGATGCAATTATCTCCTTGTAAATTATTTACGAGTTTACGGACAACAGACTCCCTGAGCGATCAGGAATCCTATTTTTTCGCTGAGCTGAAACGGCTGAAGCAAATTATAGACAGACTTGAATCGGGAGAAAAACTATTCATCATCTTAGATGAGATATTAAAGGGAACAAATTCTACAGATAAGCAAAAAGGCTCTCTTGCTTTGGTTCAAAAACTGGTAAAACTCAATGCTGCCGGAGTTATTGCGACGCATGACCTACTATTAGGAAGTTTAGCAGAAAAATGGCCGGATACTATCGAAAATTTCAGATTCGAAGCAGATATAAACGATAACGAGTTATCCTTTTCTTATAAATTGCAACCGGGAGTCGCACAAAATATGAATGCCTGCTTTTTAATGGAAAAAATGGGAATTATCCCCAAAGAATAGAAACTTGCCTAAGTGCCGATCTAAAATTTTTCAATAAACGAGGGTTTGATATAATTTATTTTTTGAATATCAGAAATATATTAAATCATTTCATTACACATCCCTTGATCTCCTCTCAACTCTCAAAAGGGGAATTGAATATTCTTGCGGATTTCCCTCAAAACTGACCAGTCACATTCAGACCTGTTCCCAATAATATCAAAACAATTTAATAGCCATTATATAGTCATTCATATAATAACCGTTCCCTATCGGAAAGTCCCCGCTACGGGCAACGGAAAATCCCATGCGCTCATAAAAAAATTTGGCTTTATTATTCCGGTTCACATTTAATTCTACCGTACACTCTCCGGAATAAAGAGACTTTACATAATCGAATACCAACCGCACGAGATACTGCCCCACATGTTTCCCCTGAAAATCGGGGAGAACATATATTTTCTGCAAATGAAACAGTGCCTCTCCTTGGCGTTCGACCGATACATAACCGCAAGACCGGTCTCCGTCATACGCTATAAAAAAAACATGACCGTCCTCAATTTGCTGTCGAAGACTATCGGCAGAATACATCCAGTCGAACATCCAGTCAAGCTGATCGGCAGAAAGAATTTCCTTATAAGTAGGTAAAAACGATTTTTCCGCTAAATCCCGGATGAGAGCTATATCGTCTATTCCGGCCTTTCTCGAACGTATCATAATATATTTTATTTCAAAAAATCTGTCAACTCATCCACCGTCAGCATTTGCTGTCCTCCGGTAATCATATCCTTTACCGTAATTTTACCGGCTGCTATTTCATTTTCCCCTACAAGAGCCACGTATGGAATTTTCTTTGAATCGGCATATCCCATCTGTTTTTTCATCTTGGCCGTCTCAGGATAAATTTCTGTGCGAATACCGGAACGACGCAACCGGAGTGCATGTTCCAAACAAACGGCCTGCTCTTTTTCTCCGAAATTGACAAACATTATTTGCGTTGCAGATAATGAGTCTTTCGGATATAGGTCGAGTTGATTCAATACGTCAAAAATACGATCTGCTCCGAAAGATATACCCACGCCCGAAACACCCGGCATCCCGAATACCCCGGTCAGATTATCATATCGCCCGCCTCCGGTAATACTTCCTATCTGAACATCGAGAGCTTTTACTTCCACAATAGCCCCGGTATAATAATTCAGACCTCTTGCCAAAGTAAGATCTATTTCCAAAACAGAACGCAAAGGAGACAGTTCCAAATGATCCAAAATATACTCCAATTCCGAAACACCTTTCAAACCGGTATCCGAATCGACAAGAACATTTTTCAAAGTAACCAGTTTCTCACGATTCGATCCCTCCAACAAAATAATAGGCTGCAACATGGCTACCGCCTTTTCCGATATGCCTTTTTCCTTCAACTCCTCATTGACCTTTTCCAAACCGATTTTATCGATTTTATCGATCGCAACGGTTATATCGACAATCTTTTCAGGTTCTCCGATAACTTCGGCAATACCGCTCAATATCTTCCGATTATTTAACTTGATGGCGACACGTATTCCGAAACGGGAATATACCTCATCCATCAATTGCAACAATTCCACTTCGTTCAACAACGAGTCAGAACCGACAACATCGGCATCGCACTGATAAAACTCTCGGTAACGCCCCTTTTGCGGTCGGTCGGCACGCCAAACCGGCTGTATCTGATACCTCTTAAAAGGAAAACTGATCTCATTCCTATGCATGACGACAAAACGAGCAAAAGGAACAGTCAGATCATAACGCAAACCTTTCTCACACAACATAGAAGCAAGTTTGTTCGTATTACGAGCAGACAACTCTTCATCCGTCACTCCCGAAAGAAAGTCTCCGGAATTCAGCACTTTGAACAACAACTTGTCTCCTTCTTCTCCATACTTTCCCATCAAAGTAGAAAGATTTTCCATCGCGGGAGTCTCGATCTGTTGAAATCCGAATAAATGGAAAACTTCGCTGATCGTATTGAATATATAATTCCGTTTCGCCATCTCTTCCGGAGAAAAATCCCGGGTTCCTTTAGGTATCGCAGGTTTTGTTGCCATATTTCTTATTCTGAAATCCCCGAACAGGGACATTAACAATCAAAAGTATTTTTATATATGATTGCAAATATACGACTTTTTTATTTTCACGATATACGGACATATAGATAAACTTTTTAACCTTCGGGGCTTCTCATTGCAAAACCTGCTTAAATCTTGCACAGACATTTTTGAAAGTCGTTTTCGCAGATACTTTTCAATTCCCATAAGAGACACAACAGCTTACCTGATGTATAAAAGACGGTAGAACAGACCGGAAGAAAACGCAAAGACACCCTGATAGTATTTTTATTGGAAAATTTATGCGTGTTCTCAACCGCACTCTTAAAAATAATGCTTATATTCGTATTTCAAGTTATGAACATAAAACCGAAAGCTATGAAACATTTTCCGGAATCAGAACTAATTATCAACCAAGACGGAAGTGCTTTTCACTTGCACGTACGTCCCGAACAATTATCGGATAAAATCATTCTGGTAGGCGATCCCGGCCGGGTAGATCTTGTAGCGTCATTTTTCGACACAAAAGAATGTGACATAAGCAGCCGTGAATTCCATACCATAACAGGAACTTATAAAGGGAAACGTATCACCGTCGTTTCTCACGGAATAGGAACAGATAATATCGATATTGTAGTAAACGAATTGGATGCTCTTGCCAACATCGACTTTGAAACCCGGAACGAAAAACCGGAATTCAAGCAACTGACAATGGTGCGTATCGGAACTTCGGGAGGATTACAACCCCATGTACCCATAGGAACATTCGTTATCTCGGAAAAATCGATCGGGTTTGACGGAGTGTTGAACTTTTATGCAGGACGCAATGACGTTTGCGATCTCGAATTTGAAAAGGCTTTCTGTGATTTTGTCGAATGGAACTCCCTGTGGGCTGCTCCTTATGTAATCGATGCCGATAAAGAGTTGGTAGAGCAAATCGGGAAAGGCGAGATGGTAAAAGGTATAACAATTTCCGCAAACGGATTTTACGGACCTCAAGGACGGGAACTGAGGGTTCCTCTGGCAGATAAGAACCTGAACAAAAAAATAGAAGCGTTCAAGTATAAAGACGGTCATGTGATCACTAATTACGAGATGGAAAGCTCTGCTCTTGCCGGACTATCCAAACTTATGGGACATAAAGCTATGACCGTATGCACGATTATCGCCAACCGTGTAGCCCACCATGCCAATAGCAATTATAAAAATTCGATCAAAGATCTTATCGAAATAGTTTTGGATCGTATATAACAAGACGGACTCTTTTCTCTGGAAAAGAGTCCGTTATTTTTTCTTCGAAGAGAATTTCATCATTTAATTTCGATCTCTTCCTTTAAATCTATCTCACTGTTATTCCCATCATAAAATTTATACTCCAGAAACGCGAGAGATTGATTCGGTATCAACTTGAAGCGAAATGCATATTTGCATCTCCATTGCCATTTCAGGGAAAAGAATCCCTTATTAATAAACGCCGCAATAAAAGGATGTACATGTAAAGAGAACTTCTTTACTTTGAGCTTATGTACTAAATAAGATATCTTATCTTCAAGACGGTCGGTAAAAAGGATCGATGGGCGAATCTTTCCCTTCCCATAACAAGTAGGACAATCTTCACTGGTATTTATATCCAATGCCGGACGTACTCTTTGGCGGGTAATTTGCATTAATCCGAATTTACTTAACGGTAAAATGTTATGTCTGGCTCTGTCCTGTGCCATTAATTCTTTCATCCGGTCATACAATTTCTGACGATTATCAGACTCCATCATATCGATATAATCGATCACGATAATTCCTCCCATATCTCTCAAACGCAACTGACGGGCAATCTCCTCTGCAGCGGCAAGATTCACATCCAGAGCGTTACTTTCCTGACCGGCAGTCGATTTTGATCGGTTACCGCTATTCACATCGATAACATGCAATGCTTCGGTATGTTCGATAATCAAGTAAGCCCCGTTTTTAAACGAAACGGTCTTCCCGAATGAAGATTTTATCTGTTTGGTAATGGCAAAATTATCAAAAATAGGGAGATCCCCCTTATACAATTTGACAATATCCTTCCGTTCGGGAGCAATCAGGCTCACATAATTATAGATCTGCTGATAGGCATCTTCATCATTGACATATATATTTTCAAACGACGGGCTGAAAATATCCCTCAAAACACCTACCGTACGACCGGTTTCCTCAAAAATAAGAGAAGGAGTTTTTGCCTTTTGAAGTTTCACCAGACAATCTTCCCAACACTTGACCAAAGTTTTTAACTCATTGTCCAGCTCGGCAACTCGTTTATTCTCTGCAACAGTACGTACGATTACGCCAAAATTCTTTGGCTTAATACTTTGTATCAACTGTTTCAGACGCGCTTTTTCCTCGTTAGACTTTATTTTTTGGGAAATCGAGACTTTATCGGAAAAAGGCAGCAATACCAGAAAACGACCTGCAAAAGAAATTTCCGCAGTCAACCGCGGACCTTTAGACGAAATCGGTTCTTTAGATATTTGTACCAAGATTTCTTGTCCTACTTTAAGCGTTTCGCTTACCGTACCCTCTTTATCGATCTCCGGTAACATGTTAAATTTCGAGATCGACAAAACTCGCTTACGATCCGAAAGCGATTGCTTAATAAACTTCTCGCATGAGTTAAATTGAGAACCTAAGTCCAGATAATGAAGAAAAGCATCTTTCTCATAACCTACATCCACAAATGCGGCATTTAGTCCAGGCATTAGCTTCTTCACCCTTCCCAAATAAATATCGCCTACCGAAAACGATATATTCCGGGCTTCTTTCTGCAACTCTACAAGACGCTTATCATCGAGTAAAGCGATCGAAACCTCTTTGGGTTGGACATCAACTACTAATTCAGTGGACACATCAATACGTTTTTAGGTTATTGTTAAATGCTAAATACAAATAATACAACATGTTAAAACAGAGGACTATAAAGAACAAAGAACAAACTTTTGAATGTTCTTCCATAAGTTTGCTCTTTGGGTTCTCTGTTTTCTTTATAAAAAGACAGACACTATTTTTTCTTCTTATGTCTATTCTTTCTCAGTCTTTTTTTGCGCTTATGCGTAGACATCTTGTGTCCTTTTCTTTTTTTTCCGCTTGGCATGATCTTATGCGTTTAAATATTAATACTATAATAAATTAAATTACTTCACTTCTCCCATGAAAGTTTTAGCAGGTTTAAATGCCGGGATATTGTGTTCCGGAATAATAATCGTCGTATTTTTAGAAATATTTCTTGCGGTTTTTTGAGCTCTTTTTTTCACGATAAAGCTTCCAAATCCTCTCAGATACACATTATCACCTTTTGCCAACGAGCTTTTTACCGAATCCATGAATTGTTCTACTGTTGCCAGAACGAGCGCCTTTTCAATTCCTGTGTTTTTTGAAATCTCGTTTACAATGTCTGCCTTAGTCATTTTTCTACGATTTTTTTATTATGATTATATAATTCTTTGTTTATAATTTTTTGGCTTGCAAATATATAGCTTTTTCTTTTCACAAGAAAAGGAAACTCCTATATTTTTACAAAAACCGTTATTTTACAATATTCCGAACAGAACGTGACTGCAAATATCGTAATAATTTTTCAAACAAACACCCTTATATACAATAATTAAAGAATATTTTACCCTTAGGACTTGTTCTCATTTATCGATAACGTATCGTGTAAACTTGTCTTTTGAGAAATCGACCGAAAAAAACGCAAAGATGACCGGATAATATTTTCTTTATTGAAAAATTCAGGGAGGTTCTAAACAGACCTATTAAAATAAAGTTTGTAAATTATCTTTCTGAAATTATGAGTTTTTTTATGAATGCATTATCTTCGGGAAATTAAAGATTAATTTATGGAAATTATCATTATTCTTATTCTTATTATTTTAAACGGAACTTTATCCATGTCGGAAATCGCCCTCGTATCGGCAAGAAAATCACGACTTGAGGCAGATGCCAAACGAGGTAGTAAAACTGCCCGTACTGCATTAAAATTGGCTAACGAGCCGGACAGATTCCTTTCTACCATTCAAATCGGGATCACTCTCATCGGAATTCTTACAGGTCTTTATTCCGGAGAATCTTTTGCCGGGAATTTTGCCGTAATAATCGCTCAAATAGAGCCGTTAGCTCCATATTCATTAGCCATAGCCAAAATAATAATCGTTACGATCGTCACTTATCTGACTTTAATTATCGGAGAACTTGTTCCGAAACGTATCGGCATGACAGCCGCCGAACGTGTTGCACGCATCGTATCTAAACCCATGTACTTTATATCGAAAATTGCAGCCCCATTCGTAATATTATTAACAAAAAGTACAGCCTTAGTTTTAAAATTATTAGGCATAAATCCTAATGAAGAGGGAAAAGTCACCGAAGATGAGATTAAAGCGATTATCAGAGAAGGAGCTGAAGATGGTGAGGTACAAGAAGTAGAACAAGATATCGTCGAACGGGTTTTTAACTTGGGAGACAGAAATGTCGGCTCTATTATGACTCACCGAAATGAACTCACATGGATAGACATTTCTACCGATAAGGAAACTTTGAAAAAAGAAATAAGCCAAAATTTTTATCATGTATATCCCGTATCCGACGGAAAGCTGGATCATGTCGTAGGTATACTTCAATCAAAGGACTTATTCGGGAAAATAGACTCTCCCGATTTTTCAATTTGGCAGCATATCATCCCACCGCATTATATTCCTGAAACAATGAGTGTATATAATGCATTGGAAAAAATGAAAAAAGAAAGAATAAAATATGGTCTGGTAACCGATGAGTTCGGAAGCATTCAAGGAATCGTCACTTCAGGAGATATTATGGAAGCTTTGCTCGGCGCACTTCCCGAATTGGGAGAAGAACCGGATATCGTTGTCAGGGAAGACGGATCTTGTCTCGTAGACGGACAATGTTCTTTTTATGACTTTTTGGCACACTTCGATTTGGAGAGTCTCTATAATGAATATAATTATAATACGTTAAGCGGACTTATCTTAGGCGTATTGGAACATATTCCCACCACAGGAGAAAAATTCCAATGGCAAGGATTCGAATTCGAAATTGTCGACATGGACTCGGCCCGTATCGATAAAGTTTTGGCTACTCGTATAAACGATCAGGAAGAAGACGAATAAAAAACACGTTCAAGAGGATCAATTTTTTAATTCATATCGTTTTCCGTTCCAAGAATATTGTAACGCCTCTTTTTTCAAGAAAGGGGCGATTTGTTTATAAATCTCATTCGGAAGATAATCTTTTATCGTACAATTAACCGTTAATACATCATTATCCGGAGAAAAACGATATTCGGCAAGCATCATATCTACCATTCCTAAAGCCTCATCTCTTCCGGGAACTTCTTGAGCGACAAAAAAATCGGCATTGACAGGAAGCTGTAAAAAATCTTTTGTATCGAGAGACTGCCACTGTTCGTCATAAAAACTTATCCGACTATCGCATGCAGGAGCGCACACCGTACGAACTACCGCAATAATATCCGACGTATCTTTGGGCAAAACACGGATTTCCATTTTAGAAACATCAGAAAGAGATACGGATATATATTTATCCGACATTGCCGTAATCTCAGAACTACCGCCTAAAGCATTCGTAATACCGCCTTTCTGGCCGTGTTGAAAAAAATCTATCATATCCTTACGTCGATTCGGCTCTATTTGGAGTAATAAATCTTCCGGCATAGAGACAAAATATGCGGCGACTTGTTGAGCTTTCAGCCCCGATATACATAATAGAAAACAAAAAGTAAGAATAACTCTGTTCATAACATCTTTCTTTGAGAAACAAAGATAAACAATAAAAACGAGAAGACGGTAAAACGAAAAAAGAATAAAGATATAGTACTTGTTTAAGTACCTATTTAATTTTGTCCGAGAATCACCTGTCGAGAACGAGTAACAATAGGTTTACCGGCTTCCCAAATAGAGAAAATACATACCGATCAACACTAATATCAAATCGATAGCTTTATCCTTGATATTCTTCTCACGGAAAAAGAATACGCCGAAGACAAAACTAACCACGACTCCGCTTCGTCTCGCCATAGAGACTATAGAAATCATAGAATCGGGAAAACTCAATGCATAAAAATAGACAAAATCTGCGACAACAAGGAATAGGGAAATAAGAAAAATACTGTTCCGCCACCGAAACGGCGTAGTTCTTTTTCGATGAGGATACCATAAGAACAGTAATATAAAAAACATGATCACCATTTGATAATAAGTGTACCATACTTGAACAGTCATACGGTCAAAACCGTTTGACATCAGATATTTATCATACAACCCGCTCATCGATCCCGTTATAGTTGCCAGAACAATAAACCATATCCAGCGATTATGAACGAAACTGATTCCTTCCTTTTTTCCGGCAGACGACAGCATAAAGAAAGAGACAATGGCGATAGTAACCCCGATCCACTGATACAGATTCAACCGTTCTCCAAAAACCAATAAAGCACCCAACAGTGTAAGAACCGGCTGAGAAGCTTTGATCGTTGCCGCAATCGTAATAGGCAAATGCTTCATCGCATAATATGCAAAAATCCATGAAGCCAGTACGATTACAGCTTTCAATATTATAAAAAGATGTGTTTCAAAAGAAACTTTGGGAACATACACAAGAGTATCCTGCATCATTTCCGGACAAAAACGGGACAATAAAATAACAGGAAGAAACAACAAACTACAAAATACCGTATTCAGAAAAAGAACGGGAATCACGGCGTTTCCTTCCAACGCCATCTTTTTAAAAACTTCATACATTCCCAAAAGGGTTGCCGAAATAAAAGCAAATGTAAGCCACATATCGATTAATCATTCAAAAGCATTACCGTCTCTGCCATCACAAAATTTCTCAAAAAAACATTCTCGAAAGAAAATCCCAAACCTGACCCGAGCAAAATTTAAACAGGCTCTAAAATTGCACATCGAATATTTCTTCCGGATATTCTATATTCACAAGAAAGAGCGCATTTCCGGGAGCTGAAGTCCCGGCTTTACAACGATTCTTATCTTCTATAACCCGACAAAAATCCCCGACCGAAAGTCGCCCTCTTCCCACATCATAAAGAGTGCCGACAATCGCTCTCACCATATTTCGGAGAAAACGATCTGCCTTAATTTCAAACACCCACAAATCGTTTTCTTTTTCCCAACGAGCTTTCATAATACGGCAATTATTGGTCTTTACATCAGTATGCAGCTTACTGAAACTCGTAAAATCGGTATAGTGAAATAAACAAGAGGCAGCTTCATTCATCTTTTCGAAATCGAGATTTCCATGATAACGCCAAGCATACATCCCGGAAAACGGATCTTTGCAGTCGATCATATAATAACGGTAAGTGCGAGACAAGGCATCGAACCGACTATGAGCATCCGCCCGTACCGGAACGATTTTATAGATAGAAATATCAGAAGGCAATACCCTGTTCAACTTTTCTACTAACCCTTGAAGATCCTGAAGCAAATCTTCCGTGTCAAAATGAGCAACCATCAAACGGGCATGTACCCCGGCATCCGTCCTCCCCGCTCCGACAATAGATGTATCACTCCGCAATAACAAAGTCAAAGCTTCTTCTATACTCTCCTGTACCGTCACGCCATTAGGTTGTACCTGCCAACCATGATACCGAGTACCGTTATAAGCTAAATACAAAAAATAACGCTGCACTGTAACTCTCCTCTATTCCGTATCGCTCTTTATCAATCTTTCTCAAGATAGGTATAACCATATAATCCCGATCTGTAATTCGATAAAAATTCACGACCCTCTTCCGGTGTTATAATACCGGATTTCATAGAAGTCGTTACCCACGTTTCTACACTTCGAACCATCTTTTTCGGATTAAACTGTACATAATCCAACACTTCCGCAACCGTTTCTCCGTCAATCACCTGATCGATTTCATAGTGATCTTTATACACGCTTACATGCACGGCATTCGTGTCTCCGAACAAATTATGAAGATCTCCCAGAATCTCCTGATAAGCCCCGACAAGAAATACTCCTATATAATAGGGATCTTTAGTAAGGTTATGTACCGGAAGATGATAATTAAAATTCCGGGTAGAAATAAAGTTATCGATTTTGCCGTCCGAGTCGCAAGTTATATCTTGTATGGTTGCGGTACGTTCAGGTTTTTCATCCAACCGGCTTATCGGCATTATCGGAAATATCTGATCTATCGCCCAAGAATCAGGTAAAGACTGGAACAATGAGAAATTACAGAAATACTTATCCGGCAACATTTTGGCAATCTTCTTCAATTCCTCAGGAGAATGCTTTATCTCATTAGCCATTTCATATACTTCACGCGCTATCGACCAAAAAAGACGCTCCACTTGGGCTCGAGTACGTAAATCGAGCATTCCGAGTCCGAACAGGTCGAGAGCCTCCTCCCGTATTTGCAGGGCATCATGCCAAGTTTCGATAAGGCGAGGCTGATTCATTGTATCCCACAACTTATACAGCTCCTGAACCAATTCATGATCTTTTTCCGAAACGGACTCATCTTCCGACCACGAAGGTAAAGTCGTCGTTTCAAGAACTTCAAATATAAGGACAGAATGATGGGCGGTCAGGGAACGTCCCGATTCCGTAATAATATTAGGCTGAGGAATATCATTTTTCACACAAGCATCCACTAATGCAGAAATAGAGTCATTCACATATTCCTGTATTGAATAGTTCATACTGCTCTCGCTTGAAGAAGAGCGAGTTCCGTCATAATCGACCCCCAATCCGCCTCCGATATCAACAAAATCGATATTGAAGCCCATATTATGAAGCTGTACATAAAACTGCGAAGCCTCGCGCAGAGCATTTTTTATACGGCGGATTTTAGTAACTTGGCTACCTATATGAAAATGTATCAGATGCAAACAATCTTGCATTTTATTCTTTTCCAGAATATCCAATGCTTCAAGCAATTCACTGGAATTAAGTCCGAATTTACTGACATCACCTCCCGACTCTTCCCATTTGCCGCTGCCCGAACTCGCAAGTTTTATACGAATACCGATATTCGGACGGATCTTCAGCCGTTTAGAAATAGAAGCGATTAATTTCAGCTCATTCAATTTTTCCACCACTAAAAAAATACGACGACCCATTTTTTGCGCCAATAAAGCCAACTCAATATAATTCTCATCCTTATAACCGTTACAGATAATCAGGGAATTTTCATCGATATTAATAGCCAAAACAGCATGCAATTCAGGCTTAGACCCCGCCTCAAGTCCGATATTGAATTTTTTACCATGGCTAACGATCTCCTCTACTACCGGACGCATCTGATTTACTTTTATCGGATAAATGATAAAATTCTGTGCCGTGTAGCCATACTCCTCTGCAGCCTGCTCAAAACATTTTGAGATTTTTTCGATCCGGTTATCCAGAATATCCGGGAAACGTACCAGAACAGGTGATGTAACATCTCTTACCTGCAACTCATCCATTAACTCCTTCAGATCGACCGAAGCATTCCCCTCGCGAGGTGTTACCGCCGCATGACCTTTGTCATTAATAGAAAAATATTTCAGCCCCCATCCGTTAATATTATACAGCTCGGCCGAATCCTCAATACGCCATCTTCTCATTCTCTTTTAATCTGAAATGTTTTATAAATTAATAACGAACTTAATTACAGAAATTTAAACCATTAGACACTCTAAGCGGTTTTTATAATTATCAAGTGGGCAAAAATACTTATAAAAAATGAAAGGGAAAAGAAGAAACCTAAAATTATCGGACTCTATCATGATATTGCAGACCAGAGTGCTTTCACATATTTTTTTTAAGTTTCAGATGTTTCGGTTTGTAAGAATTTTAGTACCTTTGTGTAGTTTTTATTTATTAACGCAAATACATTAAAAAAATGGTTAGTTACAAAGATTTAGGCCTCGTAAACACCAGAGAGATGTTTGCTAAGGCTATTAAAGGTGGCTATGCGATTCCGGCTTTCAACTTCAATAATATGGAACAGTTGCAAGCTATTATCCAAGCTGCAGTAGAAACCAACTCTCCGGTTATTCTTCAAGTTTCAAAAGGAGCACGTCAATATGCCAATCAGACGCTGCTTCGCTATATGGCTGAAGGCGCAGTTGAATACGCCAAAGAATTAGGTTGCAAAAATCCTCAGATCGTTCTTCATCTTGATCATGGAGATTCTTTTGAATTATGCAAATCCTGTATCGACATGGGATTCTCGTCTGTAATGATCGACGGATCTCACCTTCCTTATGACGAAAATGTAGCGCTTACTAAGAAAGTAGTAGAATATGCTCATCAGTTCGATGTAACCGTAGAAGGAGAACTCGGTGTATTGGCCGGTGTCGAAGATGAAGTTTCTGCAGAACATCATACCTATACCAAACCCGAAGAAGTAGTAGATTTCGTTACCAAAACCGGATGCGACAGTTTGGCTATTTCTATCGGAACATCTCATGGTGCTAACAAATTCAAACCGGAACAATGTACCCGTAATGCTGACGGAATCCTCGTTCCTCCCCCCTTGCGCTTCGACGTACTGGAAGGTGTAGAAAAAGAACTTCCGGGATTCCCTATCGTTCTTCACGGTGCATCATCTGTACCTCAAGAAGAAGTCGCTACAATCAACAAATATGGAGGTGCTTTGAAAGATGCAATCGGAATTCCCGAAGAACAATTGCGTAAAGCAGCTAAATCGGCAGTTTGCAAAATCAACATCGACTCAGACAGCCGTTTGGCTATGACTGCTGCTGTCCGTGAAGTATTTGCCACAAAACCGGCAGAATTTGACCCTCGTAAATATTTAGGTCCGGCTCGTGACAATATGAAAAAACTGTACAAACACAAAATCGAAGATGTTTTGGGTAGCGCAGGAAAAGGTGGTTGCTGCTGTTAATCAAAAATAGTAAATAAAGAAAATAGCGGTGATAAAATCCTATCATCGCTATTTTTTTACAACTTCGAAAAACTTAACGAATCAGACAATCTCATTAAAAAATCAATTCTTAGTTCGCTCTTGTTCATCAACATAAGACATCGGAGAAACACCGATCTCTCTTTTAAAAACCTTACTGAAATATTTTGCATCATTAAAACCGGTCATATCAGCTATTTCCGAAATAGTATATATATTTAACTTCAACAATTGTACCGCTCGTTTAATTCTCATCTCTTTTATGAAATTCGCGGGAGTCTTATCAAGCAAATCTTTCATACGGTTATACAAAATCGTACGACTCATCCCCATATAAGCTGCAAAATCATCAACAGACAATTCCGGCTTATCCATATTCGACTCTACAAACAATTTTGCCGCTTCCAAAAATTGCTCGTCAGGAGAAAAGTCCACTTTGGGTAATGAAGGAGATATATCTGGCAATGAACTCCTCGGAACAAAAGGCAGACGGTTATAAAACAAAAAAATCGAAACAACGACCAATAAGCCTATCACAATAAACCATACTCCTCCTTTATAAAATGAAGAGCGTACATCAATTATAAACGTACGATCATTATTCATCCATATACCGTAACTATCAGTAGAACGAACCGTCAACACATGCCTGCCTTTCGACAAATCATCTAATTCTATAACTTTACCATAATCAAGATCTCGCCAAACGGTATCAGTATCCAAACGATAACTATAACGTATAGTTCCCGGCCGATAATCCAGAGCCACAGGACTTATCCGGACATGCTCTCCCAAACGAACGGTCAACAAACTATCTGTCGGGACAAACAAAGAATCCTCGACTTGAATATATCTCCAATATAAAGGAGGAAGAAATTTTTCTGAAGATTCTAAACTCATTTCTATAAAACCGTCCGCCGTACCTAAGAAAAGCTTATTATCCTTCAGCATGGGAATACCTTCTGAGAAAGTGATATTTTTACCGAAAAAATCTTGACTGAAAGTTTGTATGTTTCCATCTGTAAACAATCGCACTAAACTATTATCAGACACAAACCAAATATTTCCCGAAAGTTCTTCTGCAATGGATAATACGACATCATCAGAAACATTTCCTAATCTGACAGGAATAAGCTGCCAATGTCCGGATTCTGAACACAATCTGAAAATACCCGCCCCAATCGTAGAAACATATATATCCCCTCTATTGGCCTTATGAACAAATGTAAAATCGGAACTCCCTATTTTTCGCAACACTTTTCCTGTGCTGTCAACAAGGTACAAACCATTAGTCGAGGCACAAATAAGACCTGCATCAAAAGCCCCTATACACCTGATACGCTGTCCGGGAAGTCCGTTCTTTAATAAATTCACACTCCCCCCCCTCACGGAAACAATAGAAAATCCATTACCAAACGTTCCGATCCACAATCTGTCCGAATCATCAAAAAACAAGGAATATATCCGATCATCAGCCAACCCATGAGACTTTTGCGTATAATGACTGACAGTATATTTTTTATCTCCCTCAGGGACAAGGCTATAAAGGCCATCTCCTTTTGTCCCGATCCATATTCTTCCCGATCTATCCTCTTTTATCACATACGCATTAGCACCGAAATGGACAGGAACTTGCGTTACAGACCCATTTTTCGAAAGATACCCCTCAAAATCTCCCTCCTTATTATAAACATAAATATCTCCGCTTTTAGCACCGATCCACAAACGTCCGGATTTTGCACTACATGCAATCGCTCTGATCTCATCTCCAAAAAGTAAAGAATTCTCTGTTTTTACATGTGTCCGGTAAATATAAGATTCCGGTGAAAACGATAATTTATATAAAACATCATCAAAATTGACCCAAAAATTACCCTGTCTATCAGAAAATGAGGCATGCAAAGTATTCTTCAACCGTTTATTACTCTTCACAGGAAGAAAATATCGCTCTCCAGAATCACGGTGGATAATAAGCAATCCGCCTTGCTCGACTTGCAATAAATAAGGATTAGGCGGATAAGAAATTAATTGTTCAGCTCCTGTACACTGCATAAATCTACAAGTAGCCGGATCAAAAATATAAACGCTATCATTATAATTATGACAATAAATACGCCCGTCCTCCGTTTCTGCTATTCGAAGCAATCTTCCTATCGTCGAACCGTTCGGTAACATATTCCATGTCTCAAAACGAGAAGCGTCATAACGACACAACCCATTCCATGTCGCCATCCAGATATATCCTTTAGAGTCTTGTATTATATTAGATATCACCCGATGAGATAATCCGTCGTCAACAGTATAAGAACTGATCTGCAATACCTTTTTCCCCTGAGATAAGCAAACCGGAATATTTATAACCAATGACAAAATAAAGATTAAGAGTTTCATGGGGAATAGTAGTTTGAGACAAATATATTAATTATTCTCAAGAATCAACACAAATCATACCTCTAAGAACCTGTCTAAATTTTGTATGGACATATTTTTTGAGAACTGTCTCGAGAATATTTTTTCTGATAAGAAACGTAGCGACATGACTGCGAAGCGGGAAAATAGACCGAAAAAAAACACAAAGATGATTTGATAGTATTTTTCATTGAAAAATTTAGACTGGCCTTAAAATTCAAATATATTTTTCATAAAAATCAGAGTACAGCCCTTATTTTTGCAAAACAAATCTACCAACTTATGCACTTATTCTCACAAACCGATATTATTAAAGAGTTAAATAATCTCGGAAAATACAGAAAAGAATTTATATTTATCATCAATTATCAAGGAGACGAAGCTTACATTCTCGAACTATCCGATATTGATCCCGACTTAATTCTATATGACTTTAACGGAGTAACGAACTGTCCGAAAGGTCACAAAAATAACTCTTTACCGATAACATGGAAACCTCAATTTATCCCTTTCAGTGAATATCGGCACTCGTTTTCTATAATAGAGGAAAATATATTACGAGGTAATTCGTATTTAACGAACCTGACTTGTGCAACTTCGGTAGAAACGAATCTTTCATTAAAAGAAATTTTCGAATATAGCCAAGCTCCTTATCGCCTTTGGATAAAAAATCAGCTAACCGTATTTTCTCCTGAAATCTTTATTCAAATTTGCAATGATGAAATATCTTCTTTTCCAATGAAAGGAACGATAGATTCCAGAGTTCCGGATGCCGAAAGGCAAATATTAAATGATCCTAAAGAAAGTGCAGAACATGCAACGATCGTAGATCTCATACGAAATGATTTGAGCAAAATAGCCAATAATGTACACGTACCCCGATATCGGTATATAGACAAAATTATAACCAATAAAGGAGAACTTTTACAAGTCAGTTCCGAAATACGAGGAAAGCTCAAGCTCGTCTTCCCTGAAAAAGTCGGAGACATTCTTTACAATCTTCTCCCCGCCGGCTCAATTACAGGTGCACCTAAAAAGGCCACCATGAAAATTATCCGGTCTGCCGAAACTTATAATCGAGGATTTTACACCGGGATCATGGGATATTGCAATAAATCGACATTAGAAAGTGCCGTTATGATAAGATTTATAGAACAACAAGGAAATAAAAAGATTTTTAAAAGCGGAGGAGGGATAACCGCACAAAGCGATGTGATTAAAGAATATCATGAAATGAAACAAAAAGTATATGTCCCTATTCACTGAAACCATACGAATTATTGACGGTAAAGCGTTCAATATCGATCTACACAATCAAAGATTAAATTCTACTCGACTACACTTTTTCGGGAAAATAGCCGAAATAAATATCGACAATATGATCGACCCTTCTCCCTATAAAGAATTGACCAAATGCCGTATTATCTATAACAAAGAAATAGTATCCATAGAATATATCCCTTATCAAGTACGTCCTGTATCGTCTTTGAAACTGGTAAAAGATAATACTATCGAATATTCATGGAAAACAACGAATAGGGAAACAATAAACCGATTATTTGCATCCAGACAAAAATACGATGATATTCTAATCGTCAAAAACGATCTGATTACCGATACTTCTATCTGCAACGTGGCTTTTTCGGATGGGAACAGATGGAAAACTCCAGAAAATCCTTTACTAAAAGGAACTCAAAGAGAGTATCTACTAAGGCAAGGCACAATACAAGAAGCTCGCATTTCGATCGATGATATTAGTAAATACAAACACATTTCTCTATTTAATGCAATGATCGGTTTCGGAGAAATCATTTTGCCCGTAACGGGTATAAATATTTAAAAACTCCCGACAGATACTTGTCTGTCGGGAGTTTTTAAATATTTAATTATCGGAACTACTCCGAAAGAAAATGATTCTTTATTGAGGTAGCTGATCCAAAAGAGCTTTGATCTCATTATTAGGATCAACAGTCAACATCTTACTCCACCATTTGCGGGTTTCAGGATAAACATTCTTTCCTGCAGCATACTCTTTTTGATAATTATAGAAACCGATATATTTATAAGCCTCCAGTAACGCGGCCTTATTCGGATTCTGAGCCTTTTCAAGAACAGTCAATAGAGCTTCGTAATATGGCTTTGCCAATCCTTCTGTCGTTTCGGGATCAAGACCGGAATTTGTACGGGCTCTCCATAAATATCCACGATAATCTTCAGGAGCTCTCTCTATTACAATAGCAAACAAGCTATCGGCCTTTTGATATATCGGTTTTTGAATAGCAAGTTTTGCAGCCTTTTCCTCTGGAGTTGCTTCGGCAGCCGGTGCTTCGGCAGAAGCGGCACGATAATAAATCGTACCTAAGAAGAAATAATCTGTCAGGCTCACATCCTGATTACGTTTCATATATTCATTATATGCATCAGCACTTTTTAGCATATCTCCGGCAGCACGATAAGCTTCGCTCAATTCCTTATAAAGTTCGACCTTTTCTTGATCAAGAGAAATCGCTTTTTCCAATACCGGTACGGCTTTATCCGCCAATTTGTTTTCAATCAATATATTCGCATAAATAATATAATCTTGTGTATTGAATTGAGGATTTCCCGGAGTATTCATAAATGTCTCCGCTGCAGTAAGAGCCTTATCATAATTCTTCAACTCATAATTATCATACATCGCCAAACGTTTCAAGATAAAATCATTCGGATTTTTTACAATCATTTTATCTACAAGATCCAGAGATTCTTGATATTTCTTATCAAAGAAAAGCAGTGCTGCATAACGCGACTGATCGCTTTCAAAATGATTGGGATTAGCCATATAACGTGCATAAGCTTCTACTGCTTGATTATATTTGCTATCCTTAAAATATGCTTCGGCCAATTCGCGTTGTGCAATAGCAGAATTAGGTTTCAGTTTTAACAGATCCTCCAATTTGGCAATAGCAAGACTCGCATTAATAGGGAAATAAATATTCGAATATTTCACATAAGCTTCCAGACAGTTTTCATCGAAGTTTTGTGCCATTTCATAAAAACCGCACGCTTCACCATATTTCCCATCTTTGACTAAAATATCTCCTTCGAATACATAAATAGGAGCATACTCTTTATCAGCATCCAAAGCCTTATCTAAATATTTCTGATATTCAGGCATTACATTTTCATAATATGCTTTTGAAACGGCAAGATAAATCTCCGGATTTTTTTTGTCCGATTTAATTGCCGCCTTGAAAAGAGCTTCAGCCTCTTTTTTATTGTTTTTCAACATCAATTTCCCTTTACCGATCGAATTATAAGGATAAAGAGGATCTGCCTGCAAACCCATTTCATAATACATACCGGCAGAATCTGGTTTATTCATTCCCGAATAAATCTCCCCTAAATAAAAATATGCTTCGGCCTTTTTAGTAGATGGGTCATTCAATGTTTTATCCAAGATTATCTTCGCCCGATCGGGTTGTCCTGATTTAAAATATTCGATACCATCCGTGTACGATTCTGCAAAAGCAGAACTCACCACCCCTCCAACAAAAAGGAAAGAAGCAAGTAACATTGACTTAGTTCGCATAATTTCTATAGTTTTCTATTATATTATTATTATAAATTTTCTCTCACATTTACGATACGGATTGCTTGTGTCGCCGGAACAATCCCGGTCTTCAAAATAATCCGCTGACCTTTATCCGATCCGACAAATGTAGTAAACCCACTTGGCAAACCGCTTTTGGGATCGGTAGTTATTATATAAACATCTCTGGTCAATGGATATAATCCCATTGCCAAATAAGCTTGATAAGGCTGATAACTGTTCGACGGATAAGCCACATCATCTCGGCTGATACCCATCACTGTAATTTTATCTGAGAAAGAAAGACGCGTCGAATCATTTTTATTTCCGATCCAACTAGCTCCGATTACACCGATAGCATTAGGAACTTCCGAAACATAATCAATCACATTTTCATTACTATCCTGAGCATTCAGATTCTTCGACAAAGGCTTTCCTGCACAAATAGAATCTATTGCAAAACGCACCGTACTCGAATTCGGATTATCGAATACAAGCTGCAATTTACCTAATTTAGATTCAGGATAAACCTGACTCCATTCCGTAACCTCTCCCGTAAGAATCCGTCGAAGCTGGTCCATAGTAATCAACGTATCCGGATTTGCCTTATTTACGATAAGGGCGACTCCGTCCGTAGCGATTTTTACTTCTTTCGGATAAAGTTTCCGAGCATTCAAAGTTTCTACTTCTTTCGGAGAAAGCCTCCGCGTCGTAACTGCCAATCTCACACTATCTTGCAAGAGAGAGGTTATAACATCCACCTCATCGGCATAAACCGGTATTATATTAGCTTTAGGATATAGTCCTTCAAAAACATCTATCTCCTGCTCCATAATCGGCTCAAAGGTTTGGTCTGCACTTATTTTAATAAGTCCTGACGTAGGGGTTTCGGTAATCCCTTTTTTCTTAGGGGAGTTACATGCTGCAAAAATCCCAGCAAGGATAAATACCGCACAAACTGAAAGACAAAACGATCTCTTTATTTTCATTATAAAATCTCCTAACTATACCTCTGGTTTCTAATTTGTCTATAGGCCCTAAAGATACCATATATTGCGAAAACAATTCCTATACTATACCGAAATATTTCTGAAAAAGTGTTTTCAAAAAGAGGTGTGAAGATTAAAAGATAAGCCATTCCGAAGTAAATCAAGATCATAAATATCCCGAAAATATAACCCATATTAATTTTTTTTGTGGGTTTCTGTGGCTTTTGAAGATCATTTTCTGTTTCCATAACTATAGGTATTTAATCTAAAATACCCGCAGCCCTACATCTGGAGACATAGAGGTGCGGAGTATTTTAGGTGATATTGTTAATATAATAACAACAATCTTACTGCATAAGTTTAAATACTACAGGAACTGTAAAATAAACAGCAACATTATTACCGTTCTGTTTCCCCGGAATCCATTTAGGCATCATTTGGATAACTCGCACTGCTTCTTTATCCAAAGAGGATTCGACGCTTCTCAAAACCGTCACATCCTTGATTTCACCGGTTTTTGAAACTACGAAACGTACTACTACACGTCCCTGAATACCCGCTTCCTGTGCAGGAATAGGATATTTGATCTTTTCATTGATAAACTTCAGCAATGCTGCTTCACCACCAGGGAACTGAGGCATCTGTTCTACAGCCTGATACGGCTTTTCTTCCTCTACCGGAGCTTCAGGCTGAACGAATTCCTTGAAATCCGCAATATCCTGTCCGTTGATCTCATCATTACCTTTTACATCGGCGATAGAAATAGCGATCTTATTATTAGCAGCCAATTCATCCTGCGATTTGATATCTTCTTCATCGGAAACCTCACTATCATCTTTTATGACCGGAGCCGTAAATTTGATAGAGCTCTTCAAAGGAGGAGGAGGAGTCGTCGGAGCCATCGGCTTCAATTCTTCGTTTTTCTTGACTTCTGCCTTAGGAAGATCTGACAACTGTGTTACTTCTGTAACCGTAAAATCTTCTACTTTTTCAGGAGTCATAATACGAATCAAAGAAGGGAGCGAAAAACCCACAACTGCTACAATCAATATAATAAGCATTGCAACATTATGTCGTTTCGAAGAAGTCATACGCAAGTCGTATGCTCCATAGCTCTTATTACGTCCTTCAAAAACCAAATCGCACCATTCTTTCGAAGTTAAATCTATTTTTGCCATTTTTCTTCTTTTTTAAATGAGTACTAATTAGTTTTCTTAATTTGATCCCGATCGATATTTTCCGTCAGTTTTCCTTTCTGTTCAAGGTTATCCAACAAAAACTCATCACCTTCGGTTATATCAACAATCGCATACTTACTGATGCTGCAAATCTGCATCTCATCAAGAGCATCTACAAGATTCTCATAAGTCGCATCATCGGTTGCCTTTATCATTACTACGGGAGCAGTATTTACATCCTTGATCTTCATCGCCCGTTCATTATACTCTTCATCTGAAAATTTCTTTTCCAACTTTTCAGCTTTCAGAGCTTTTATTTTGGCAACGATATCTGCATTACGTCCCATCAACATAGCTCTCAAACCATCGGCTTCATACGTAGTTTCTTTCAACGAGGTGTAATCCTCATAATTAGGCTCACCGGTATAATAAAATACTCGGTCATCTCCTCCCAAAATCAACGTAATAGCACGAGATGCTTTAACTTTCGTCTGATCTTCTTCCGTAATAGACTTATCATTGGAAGGCATACTGATTTCCATCGTCTGCGGCTTACTCAATGATGTACAAAGCATGAAAAATGTGATCAAAAGCATGTTCATATCCACCATAGGAGTGAAGTCCACGCGGATCGTCATCTTCTTCTGCTTACCTTTGCCTCCCCCGTTATCTTTTTGTTGTACTTCTGCCATAATATTTTTCCTTTATGACTGTTATTAATTATCTGCGGGAATACTCTTAAGCGTAGTAATCAGATTATAACGATTCTCCCTAATATCCTGTAAAGAAGACATAATTTCTTTTATTCTGGAATAAGGAGTCGTTCTGTCCGCCTTAATTGCAATTCTCAAATCTCCGTTTACATTCCTGGCTGTTTTAACCCAAGCTTTAAACTCGTTAGAAGGATTGGCCGTCGTGTCGATGGGAATCCCGTAATCTTTCAAGATAGCGTCCTGCCTGTCCGTCGGAAGTGCTAAAAAAGACTTCATCTGGGCAAGAGGAACTCCGAAAGAATTCATCAGTTTAAATTTATTGATCTCTTCAGGAGTAAACTCAATACCATATTCTCTGCCTACATTTTGCAATACATCAACCCGATTATCCTGATTATCCAGACTCATAAAGATTTTACCTTTCGGATCTACCAGAATCTGCAATATATTTGTTTCGGGTATCTTAATTTCCGAAACAGATGCCGGAGTCGCTACTTGTACGGGTTCTTTCTGTACGAAAGTAGAAGTCAACATGAAAAACGTAAGCAAAAGTACAGTCACGTCACTCATCGCCGTCATGTCGATGAACGTGCTTTTCCTTTTTACTTTTATTTTTGGCATAATCTCAACAGGTCTTTAATTATTTGTGAGTTGCTGCATAAGTTTGTACGATAGAAAAACCTACTTCATCAATAGCATAGGTAATCTTATCGATTTTGCTGGTAAAGAAATTATATGAAATAACGGCTAACGCACCAGTACCGATACCGAAAGCAGTATTTACAAGTGCTTCGGAAATACCGGTTGACAGAGCGATTGAGTCGGGAGCACCAGCATTTGCCAAAGCGGCGAACGCCTTGATCATACCTAACACAGTTCCGAGAAGTCCGGTCAACGTACCCAGTGTTGTCATTGTAGCCACAACCGAAAGATTTTGTTCCAATGTCGGCAATTCAAGAGCGGTAGCTTCTTCAACTTCTTTTTGGATATAAGTAAGTTTTTGTTCTTTAGTCAAAGTATCATTAGCTTCCATTTCAGCATATTTTTTCAATACTGAAGTAACAACACTTGCTACAGAACCTTGTTGTTTATCGCAAATAGCTTGAGCTTTTTGAATATCACCGTCTGCCAAAGCAGCTTTAATGTTTTCAACAAATTTAGTCGTGCTTCCTTTACCTTTAGCTTTCATAAGAGCAAATGCACGTTCAACACTTAATACCAATACGGTAAGTAACAAAGTTTGAAGAACAGGTACGATTACACCTCCTTTATAGATAGTACCCAACATATTTCCAGGCAGAGGGTGTCCCGTAGGATCATTATCCATAAAGTTTGCAGGATTTCCCAAAATGAAATGGAAAATACACAAAGCAATAATAAAGCATGCTACAATCACAAGAAATGCAGACTCAATGCCACGAAATGTTTTCTTTTTAGCTTTAGCTTTAGTTTCAGTTTTTTTAGTTTCCATAATAAAAAAATTCTAAGTGGTTGACTGTTAAATTAAAATAGTTTGATAATTTATTTTCTTTATTATTTTGAGTTCCTATAACGCTATTTAAAGAGCTTTTAATTTTCCGTGTTCTTCAAATTCCGCAATAAAAAACCGTTTTTTCATATTTGCAATATCGGCAGCCTCGAAACAACACCTATTTATAAAACAACGGAACCTCAGGCAGGATATTGTTTTACATGGCATTTTTCCAAATTTTCCAAAGAATACCGCTATTAAAGCAACTTTTGTGGGTCAAATGTAGTACATTATTTTCAAAGAAAAAAATTATGCGGTTTTTTTGTCAGCAAGCTTATATAGGATTATTTTCAAATATAAACTTTAAATTAGTGTTTTTCTTACCATAAAAAATTTTCAGATAACGAATTTCTGCATTTCGTAACAAAATAAACATTTAATTATAAGCTACTTTAATCACAAGAAATATAGATACGAATACGAGCGAACTTTTTTGACCTTAGTGAATTAAACAATCCTGTTAAAAATAAAAAAACACGAATATCCGTTTTCCTAATCCGAGCTTTTGTTACTACCTTTGTACACGAAGAGCAATTGCACAGGAACTATTTTAATGAAAAAAAAAGTACTTCTACCTTTTCTTTGGTTAGCGGCATGCTGCATGTTGCTCGTTACAATTGTGCCTCATCACCACCATATCGACGGTAGAATATGTTTGCAATTATCCGAAATTCCCGAAGACGGGCAAAACAGGGATATTACACACCGACCCGATTGTGAAACAGACTGTCTTGCACGTTTTACTGCCTACCGGACTTCTGTCGGAAATCCCGACCTCCTGTCAAATATTTTTATTGCACTTCCTGCAGCACTCATCACGTTCGATCTCAGACCGAACGAAACCGGACATACGACACTTCTTATCCCTTATAAAGACTCTTGCATTTCCGAATACAAAGGACTTTCTTCGGGATTACGAGCTCCGCCTCATTTAATCTGATATAGACAAAGTGGCAATTTTCAATATTTGCCGAATTCTTATTACCGCACGTTGACGACAAACAATTCGTCACGAAATATTATCAGATTAAAAACGAATTTTCAATGAAACAGATTATAATATGTATTATTATCTCGGCTTATTTTTTTGCCGGGTGCAATAACAATACCCACAAAGACACAGATCACGAACATCAGCAAAAAGAAACCGACGTTACAGATCGAGAACACGAAGACGAAATAATTTTTACTGAAGAAAAAGCTCAAGCAGCAGGTATAATCATATCGGAAATACAACCTAAAACATTTCGGGATGTCATTAAAACATCTGGACAAATTCTTGCTGCACAAGGGGATGACATAACAGTCGCAGCGACCACTTCAGGGATAGTTTCCTTCGGAAAAGCATCCCTTACCGAAGGATCTGCCATAGATAAAGGAACAATACTGCTTTCTATTTCAGCTAAAAACATACAGGATGGAGATCCGACGGAAAAAGCTGAAATAACTTATCGCACCGCTCAAAAAGAATATGAACGCGCAGCAATCCTTTATCGAGACAAAATCATTTCCGAAAAAGAATACAATCAAGCATTAAGCAGTTATGAAACTGCTCGTGTAGCTTGGAAAGCCACAGCCGGACATCAGGAGAACAACGGCATTGCAATTGCATCTCCGATGAAGGGATTCATCAAAAGTAGGCTGGTTAATGACGGTGATTATGTTGAAATCGGACAACCTCTGTTAAACATTTCACAAAACCGCCGGTTAATGTTAAAGGCCGAAGTTTCAGAACGATACTATCAATATCTTCCGACATTGACCTCCGCCCACTTTAAAACTCCGTATAATAACAAAGTCTATACATTAGAAAACCTCAATGGGAAATTAAAATCATACGGACGTTCTTCCGACAACGGCTCTTTCTATCTTCCGGTCATATTCGAATTCGACAACAAAGGCGATATTATCCCCGGATCTTATGTCGATGTGTTCCTTTTATCCGGAAATATAAATAACGTAATAGCTGTTCCCGTAACAGCCCTCACCGAAGAACAAGGAAGTTATTTCGTATACCTCCAGCTCGACAAAGAAGGTTACAAAAAACAAGAAGTTACTCTCGGAGTCAACAATGGAGAAGAAGTGCAAATCCTCTCAGGAATAAAACCCGGAGACCGCGTCGTAACCAAAGGTGCTTATCAAGTAAAACTTGCGGCAAACAGCGGCATTATTCCCGAAGGTCATTCTCACAGCCATTAACAGGAGGAACAGATTATGCTAAATAAAATTATCAGTTACTCGCTGCATAACAGGTTATTAATACTTTTTGCAGCTATACTTTTATTTTTTATCGGTAGTTACACTGCCATGAAAATGGAAGTGGATGTATTTCCCGACCTGAATGCCCCTACGGTCGTAATTATGACCGAAGCTCCGGGCATGGCTCCTGAAGAAGTAGAACGCCTCGTTACATTTCCGGTAGAAACGGCTGTTAACGGGGCTACAGACGTACGCCGCGTGCGCTCCTCCTCCACGACAGGGTTCTCTGTCGTATGGGTAGAATTCAACTGGGGTACGGACATATATCGAGCTCGCCAGATTACTTCCGAAAAATTGGCAGTAATGAGTGAAAGTTTACCGGCGAACGTAGGAACTCCCACTCTCGGACCTCAATCCTCTATATTGGGAGAAGTCATGATACTCGGCATCACATCCGACTCTACATCTTTACAAGATCTGCGGACTCTGGCCGACTGGGTAATCAGACCGAGACTTCTCTCCACTGGTGGTGTCGCCCAAGTAACGGTTATCGGAGGTGAAATCAAAGAATACCAGATATTGCTCGACCCGGCCCGCATGAAGCATTACGGCATAGGACTGAACGAGATCATGAACACGACCCGGAACATGAATCAAAATGCAAACGGTGGTATATTATACGAATTCAGTAACGAATATATCGTCAGAGGCGTAGTTTCGACAAATCAGATAGATGAGCTGTCTAAAGCAGTAGTAAAGACGGTAAATGGAATTCCGGTTCTACTTGAAGACATTGCAGACATCCGAATCGGAAACAAAGCGCCCAAACTCGGTACAGCTTCGGAGAAAGGTAAACCTGCCGTATTGGTCACGGTTACCAAACAACCGAATACCAGTACGCTCGAGCTAACTGAAAAACTGGATCAGTCCGTTGCGGAATTGCAAAAAAATCTGCCTTCAGACATTCACATCTCTACCGATGTATTCCGGCAATCCCGTTTCATCGACAATTCGATCGATAATATACAGAAATCGCTTTTCGAAGGCTCTATTTTCGTTATAATCGTCTTGTTCTTCTTCTTGATGAATTTAAGAACTACCGTTATATCGTTAGTCGCTTTACCCCTTTCTCTATTAGTATCGATATTGACCCTTCATTTTATGGGGCTCACCATCAATACGATGAGTCTGGGTGGTATGGCAATCGCAATCGGCTCTCTGGTCGATGATGCGATAGTCGATGTAGAAAATGTATATAAACGATTACGAGAAAACCGCCTGCTACCGGAAAGCGAACGCAATCGTCCGATAGATGTGATTTTCGAAGCATCTAAAGAAGTACGCATGCCGATACTCAACTCGACTCTTATCATTATCGTCAGCTTTGTTCCTTTGTTCTTTTTAAGCGGAATGGAGGGTCGTATGTTAATGCCTCTCGGCATTTCATTTATCATTGCCCTGTTCGCCTCTACGGTAGTAGCCCTCACCTTGACTCCGGTACTCTGCAGCTACCTGCTGACCAACAAGAAAAATGATAAAAAACTCTCCCGAGAACCGTGGGTCGCTCGAAATCTGAAACGGGTATATGAACGTGCATTAGTGTGGACTTTACACCACAAAAAAGCGGTTTTAGGATCGACTATCGGATTATTCATCGTTTCTCTGGCACTATTTTTCACTTTAGGACGAAGCTTTCTGCCTCCGTTCAATGAAGGCTCGTTTACCATAAATATCAGTACGTTACCGGGAATTTCTTTGGAAGAATCGGACCGAATCGGACAAAGAGCAGAACAATTGCTGCTTTCTGTCCCCGAAATCAAAACTGTAGCCCGAAAAACCGGACGTGCAGAGCTGGACGAACATGCCTTAGGGGTAAATGTCTCTGAAATAGAAGCTCCTTATGAACACGGAGAACGTTCTCATGAAGAAATGATTGCCGACATCCGAGAGAAATTGGGTAGTTTACCCGGAGTAAATATAGAAATAGGGCAACCGATATCTCACCGTATCGATGCCATGTTATCCGGAACACAAGCAAAAATTGCAATCAAACTATTCGGTGATGATCTGAACAAGATGTTTTCTTTGGGAAACCAAATAAAAGCTGCGATAAAGGATGTCGAAGGAATCGTTGACCTGAACGTAGAACAGCAAATCGAACGTCCGCAGCTCAAAATCAATCCAAAACGCAACATGCTTGCCAAATACGGCATCACATTACCCGAATTTGCCGAATTTATCGATATTGCATTAGCCGGGGAAGTTGTATCTCAAGTATATGAAAACGGACGTTCATTCGACCTTACGGTAAAAGTCCGGGATGATGAACGAGATAAAATCGAAAAAATAGCAAACCTGATGATCGATGCAAATGGGACAAAAATTCCGTTGTCTTATGTAGCGGACATCACTTCATCATCCGGTCCGAATACGATAAATCGGGAAAATGTCAAACGAAAGATCGTAATTTCAGCAAATGTAGCCGACCGGGATTTGCACGGAGTCGTAAAAGATATACAAGAAAAAATAAACTCAACAATAAAACTACCCGAAGACTATCATATAGAGTACGGTGGTCAGTTCGAAAGCGAACAAGCCGCATCCCGAACGTTATTACTAACCTCAATGATTTCGATACTGGTAATATTTCTATTACTCTATCACGAATTCAGAAATGCAAAACAATCGGGTATTATTTTACTAAATCTCCCTTTAGCACTAATTGGCGGAGTAATCATGCTGAAACTCACATCCGGAGAAATAAGCATTCCTGCAATTATCGGATTCATCTCGCTATTCGGTATCGCTACTCGCAACGGAATGCTGCTGGTATCGCACTATAACCATCTCCAAAGCGAAGGTTATAATCTGAAAGATACCATTATACACGGATCATTAGACCGTCTCAATCCGATCTTAATGACAGCCTTATCTTCTGCTCTTGCTCTCATCCCGTTAGCAATAGGTGGAGATCTACCGGGAAATGAAATACAAAGCCCGATGGCAAAGGTAATTTTAGGCGGATTATTAAGTTCCACCTTATTGAACGCATTTATCGTTCCCATTGTTTATCAGATTATGAACCATAAAAAAAGCGACTTATGAAATTCCATATAATTGCCTTTATGTTGTTCTGTGCCGGAAATTTAGCGGCACAGAACAGTATCGAATCGATACTCAGGGCTATCGAAAAAAACAATAAAGAATTACAAGCCAGTGAACAATTGACACTTTCTAAAAAACTGGAAGCAGCAACAGAGAATACCCTGCCCGACCCGAATGTATCGTACGAACGGAAATGGGGAAAACCGGCATCGATCGGAAAAACCGGCGAATTATCCGTATCCCAGAGCTTTGATTTTCCATCGGTATACGTTTATAAAAACCAACTGTATGATCTAAAATCAAATTTATATGATCAACAAAAACAAATCATTCGCCAACAAGTACTGCTTAATGCAAAAACAATTTGTCTGGATCTAATCTCTCTTTTCCAACAACAAAAATTGCTGGACCTACGGCTTAAAAATGTACAAAAACTCTCTTCTCTATATCAGAAACGGTTATCGAACGGAGATGCGAATATACTTGAAACCAACAAAATAGAATTAGAGCTTTATAATATAAAAACACAAATGCGGTTGATCGAAACCGATAAAAATAACAAACTTAAAGAATTACAAGCTTTAAATGGGAATTTACCGATCGAAGAAAATCTGACCGATTATTCTCCTGTGGATTTCCCGGAAAGTTTTGAAATCTACAGTCAAGAAGCCATAGCCTCCGACCCAGAACTACGTTCACTCGAAAACGAACTGAAAGTAGCTCGAAAAAATATTTCACTAAGTAAATCCCTATGGTTTCCCAAATTCGAGATCGGTTATATCCGGGAAATGGAACCTACAGATAAGTATAACGGCATATCATTCGGTATTTCTATTCCGCTATTTGAGAATCGGAACAAAATAAAACAGGCTAAAGCCTTAAGCGGATATACTCAAATGCAAATAGAAAATACCCGCTTACAAAGTCTTTCAACTTTACGACAGCTCTATGATCAGGCGGTCAACTTAAAAATCTCTATGCAAGAATACAACAAACTGTTACAATCACAAAAAACACTCTCTTTACTTAACAAAGCCCTTGAAAACGGTCAACTCTCGATGATAGAATATTTCATCGAAGCAAATCAAGTGTATGAGAGTATGCAAAATTATTTACAATTAGAAAACCAATACCAGCAAATCGTCTCTCAAATGTATCGATACAAGTTGTAAAAATTAACAAAAAGTTGCACCAGAACATCAAAATACAGAAAGTTGTTGTTATTCTTGCATCTTTTTTCATATCTTTATAACTTGATCGTTATATCCGTCGGAATAACATGATTTTGTGAACAAAAGAGACTCGTATCATCTCGTTTTTGCTTGATAGTAATTAACTTTCATAATCAGGCTACTAAACTTTCGCTTCAAAAACACTGTAACCGATATATGAACTTTATCGGCTAACAGCAAAACAGAAAAATGATCTGGCTCTTTTTGCAATGACAAGTAAAGACTGTTCCGGAATTCCGGACAGTCTTTTTATTTTGCAGAACAACAAAAAGATTCCATACGATACAAATTTCTCCGGTTCTTTTCTCAGATAAAAAAATACGTAAAAATTTGTTTTTACAATTTTTTTATTCAACTTTGCAAAACAAAGTACTTTATTATTACAAAAAAAATGGAAAATAAAGAAGTAATAAGCACATTAAGCGAAATAAAAGAACTGATGGAGAAGTCTTCCAAATTTCTCTCATTAAGTGGTTCTTCTGCAATATTCGTCGGTATATATGCCTTTATCGGAGCTTATATCGCCTACTATATACTCGACTCGACGAGTAAAATCATGACCCTAAACATCAATACGCCATATCGATTACAAATCATTGTTATTCTGGCATTGATACTATTGTCGATATCATTGATAACCGCATTTTATTTCTCTTGGATAAAAGCCAAAAAGAATGGTCACAAGCTACGGTTAGACCAAATATCCATTCGTTTGTTAATCAACTTTTTCGTCCCGTTATTAGCAGGAGGAATTCTTTGTACTTCCTTACTGTTACAGCAACATTACGGTCTCACTTCTTCCATCATGTTAATATTTTATGGTATAGCTTTAATCAACGGTTCGAAATATACCTATTCAAATACCCGTTATCTGGGATACGCAGAATTAACATTAGGTTTGATCGACAGCTTTGTTCCCGGATACGGATTGCTTTTCTGGACCGTTGGATTCGGACTATTTCATATCATCTATGGAATCTTTTTCTACCTGAAATATGACCGAAAAAATAATGAAGCCTAATCTCGAACATATCAATAAAGCCTTTGAAAGCAAAGTCCGATTAGGGATTATGTCTATTTTAATGGTAAATGACTCTACCGATTTTACCACCATCAAAAATTTACTTGATCTAACTGATGGTAATTTGGCTAGTCATACCCGAAATTTAGAAGAACTCGGCTACATAAAAAGCAATAAACAATTCATAGGGCGCAAACCCAATACCCGATTTTCCATTACTACCGAAGGACGGGAAGCTTTTATCTCCCACATTCGGGCTCTAGAAAATTTTTTAAAAAGTCAAAACCTATAATTTTTTTATTTATATACTTTGAAATTCAAAGTACTTTTAATTATCAACTAAAATATTCGATTATGGAACAGACCGAATTAACTCCGATTCAAGAAGAAGCAAAAAAAGGAAACAACAAAAACAATGCGCTGACAATCAAGATTATTCTAATCGCCCTATTAATTATTGTCTTGATCATACCGATTACAATGGTACAAAATATGATCATGGAAAGAAATAAAACTGCAAATGATGCATCCGCAGAAGTACAGCAAAAATGGAGTAAACCCCAAAATATCACCGGTCCGATATTGGTAATACCCTACAAAGAATACATCGAGCAGGAAAATAAAATGCGACAAACAGACATCCGGTATTTATATATCCTTCCTGAAAAACTGCAAATTTCAGGAAATATAGAGACAGAAAATCTCAAACGGGGATTATATGACATCGTTGTTTATCGCTCGTCTATCAAACTCTCAGGCTCATTCGATTTTACGGATTTACAACAAAAAAACATCACCGGTCAGCAACTTCTTTTAAATGAAGCCAAACTGACGATAGGAATCTCAGACTTGCACGGAATTACCGAACAAGTAGAAGGAAAGTGGAAAGACGAAATTTTATCTTTCAATCCCGGAGTAAATAATCCTCTTATCCTTTCAGGAGTATCTTGTCCCATATCATTATCAAACATGGAAGAAGAAATACCGTTCGGCATAAACCTACGGATAAAAGGTTCTGAATCGGCAATGTTCACCCCATTAGGAAAAACAACGCTCGTCTCCCTGAAATCAAACTGCTCGACACCCAGTTTTACCGGAGCATTTCTTCCCGAAAACAGAGAAGTTGCCGAAAATGGTTTTTCAGCAACTTGGAAGATACTGAATCTGAACCGTAACTATCCGCAAGTTTTCACCGGAGAAAATTGGAGTATAGACTTAAATGATTCGACTTTCGGAGTAAATCTTCTCTTACCCGTCGATCAATATCAAAAATCGATCCGTTCTATAAAATATGCATTTCTAATCATTATCCTTACTTTCGTAATCTGCTTTTTTGTTGAAGTTTTACAAAAAAAGAATATCAATCCCTTCCAATACCTGTTAATCGGACTGGCATTATGCCTGTTTTACACTCTTTTGGTATCTATCTCCGAACATCTTAATTTTACTCTTTCCTATGTAATAGCGACAACAATGACAATCGGGTTGCTCACATTCTACCTAAGCGGGATATTAAAAATCAAAAAAACAGCAATAACAATAGGAGGAATGTTGCTATTATTATATACTTATATATTCATCCTCATCCAAATGGAAATATATGCATTATTGGTCGGAAGCATCGGACTATTCATTATACTGGCAATCATCATGTATTGTTCTCTGAAAATAAACTGGAATACTCCCATAAATAAAAGATAAAATATAAAAAATACGGGTGACCAATCTTTTGAATGATCACCCGTATTTCTATATCAAACGTATATCCTATTTCTTAGTCGAATGCTTTAAAACTTTAGCATCCAGATAAAAAATTATCTCTTCCGCCATGTTATTACAATGATCGCCTATACGCTCCATTTTCCGAATAATTCCGATCAGATGAAGACATTCATCTGCCCGATCAGGCCGATCTTGTATATAGCGAGCAACAATATGAGTAGCTTGGCGATTAATTTCATCGACCCTGTTATCCATATCGAAAATACCTACGGCGATAGAAGAAGACTCCTCCGTAAGAGCTTCTTTCCCTTTTTCCATCATTTTCTTAATCGTATCCAGCATCTCACGCAAATTAGTCTTATCCAATAATTCTGCATCTACGCTGATCTGCGGATAATCGATAACAAACCGGGACATTCCTTCACAAAAATCCGCAATACGTTCCAGATTAGTATTGATTTTAAGCATCGCCAACACAAACCGTAAATCCACAGCAACAGGAGTATACAAACCGATAATATCCTCGCAATCGCTATCTATTTTCAACTCAAAAGCATTCACTCTTTTTTCCCGATAAATCACCTCTCGTGCAAGGTCTTTATCTAAAGATAACAATGCCTCTCCTGCCCGGTTCAACTGCGAATAAACCAAAGTCCACATTTCAAGGACTTCATCTTTCAAATTTTCCAGCTCTTTTTCTATGTATCTCATATTTTCGGTCTTTTATTACATCATACTAAAATAATGCAAAAAGACAAAATAGATATTACAATACAATGACAAAGTCAAAAAATTATTACAAAAAAACTTAAACATCTTTATAACAGGATAGAAATAACTACCTATAAACCAATTTAAAAGAGAAATTACAGAAATGTTTTTTTACTTCTAATTTTCCCAAATTCGGAATAACGAATTATCATAAATTAAAGAATAACTTTTGCCTGCTTTTGTATCGAAATTCACCGTAGAATCTTTATAACGAATGCTACATATTCCCCCTGATCCTGACCGAATAACAGCCTTAACAAGCTCTCCTCTTTCCCAATTAATATCAACTTCAAAATTTCCTCTTGCACATAACCCTCTGACACCCCCAAAAGCCCATTTATCCGGAAGTGCCGGCAACAAATGAATAAATCCCATGTGACTCTGTATCAACATCTCTATTATTCCGGCAGTACCTCCGAAATTGCCATCGATCTGAAAAGGCGGATGCATATCCCACAAATTATCGGCCGTACCGTTTTTTAAAAGATTCTGAAATAAAAGATATGCATGGTTACCGTCATGCAGACGAGCCCATTGATTTAACTTCCATCCCATACTCCAGCCAGTAGCACCGTCACCTCGTTTTTCCAATACGATTCTCGATGCTGCAGAAAGCTCCGGAGTCGTAATCGGAGAAATAGTGTGTCCCGGATGCAGCCCGAACAGATGATTTACATGACGGTGCTTATCCTTAGGGTCATCTATATCTGCAGACCACTCCATCAGTTGTCCGTAACGACCGATCTTATAAGGCATCAGTTTGTCAAGAACCTCTTGCCACTCTTTTCTCTCCGAAGCATCGACATCAAGAATCTTACTCGCCTCGATAGCATCCAAAAGAATCTCTCTCACAACAGCATGAGCAAAAGTAGCACCCTGATCGACAGGTCCATGTTCAGGAGACGTTGATGGCGCTGCAACATAACTCCCGTCAGGTTTATGCCATAAATGGTCCACTGCAAATTCTGCACTGCCTTTAATCAGCTCATACCCCGTAGTTCGCAAAAAATTCTCATCCCGAGTATAATCATAATACTCCCATACATGAGTCGCCAGCCAAGGCCCAGCTACAAAGCTGAAATTCCATGACATGTCCCGACTGCTCAATGGAGAAGTGAACCCGAATATATTCGATGAAACAGATGTAGTCCAGCCTCGAGTATCCGGGCCATAATAAGCTTTTGCCGTACGTTCTCCCGGTTTTACCAATGTACGAATATACTCGATCAACGGCTCTTGACATTCGCTCAAATTAGCCGGACAAGCCGGCCAATAGTTCATCTGCAAATTAATATTATTATGATAATCTACCCGCCAAGGACCTTCTATATTATTATGCCAAAGTCCTTGTAGATTTGCCGGGAGATTACCCACACGAGAAGATGCGATAAGCAAATAACGACCAAATTGAAAATAAAGTTCTTCCAAATAATGATCCAAAACACCATTCCGATAATTCGACAGCCGCATGTCGGTAGGAATATCAGAAACATGTTTACCCTCATTCAAGTCTATCTTCACTCGATCAAAAAGAGCGGAGTAATCTGCCCGATGGGCATTATAAACCGCATCATACCCTTTTGCCAATGCAAAATCAAGATTATTCTGTGTCGTCATAACGGGATCGACTCCTACATAAGCTCGGTCATCGTTAAAATCCGGGTTATAATTCATTTTATAATCGGTATCTCCCGCCACATAGAATGTTACATTATCAGCCCCGATTACCTTAATCGCACCATTTTCCACTGTCACCATACCACTTTCCGCTACCGCTCTTACCCGTATGACAAACTGCATACCGTTACCGTCAAGACGACCTTTATAAATAATACCGGTAGTTCCGTCTGCTTCAACCGATCCGGTAGCCTGAGGATTCGTCACATACCGGAAAGTCAGATTTTGTCGCCCCGGTCTTGTACATTCAAATCGATATATCATTACACTGTCAGGATATGAGCTGAAAAACTTACGGTAAAAACAAGCTCCTCCTGCATTGAACTGTACGACCACCAAGGCTGAATCAAGAGAGAGTATCCGACGATAATCGGATATTTCAGACTCCGCTATTCCCGTATCGATATGAAACTCACCCATAGTAGTAAAACTCCCGAAACGAAAAGACTCCTCACTATCCGGTTCATACCCGCATTTTCCATTAAAATTATTCCGAGTCAACTCCGTAGCGACGGAATTAATTTCTGAAAACTGAATAAAAGAATGCCGTATCTGATCCAGAACTTTATACCCCTCCTTATTGGCATCCCAATAATATCGTGCACCTCCAGGAACATTAGGTCCTCCTTTCCATAAAGATTTCTCATTCAGTGTTATACGTTCTGTCTCAACCGATCCCAAAATATTTCCTCCGAAACTGCCATTCCCTATCGGAAAAGATCGCTGTTCCCACGCAGAATCAGGATTAGAGCTAGAGTTCCCGTTACTCACAGTCCAAATTTCTTTCCCCGAAAGATCATTCGGAGTATCGAACCAAACAGATAAACCTTTAGCATAATCGACCGTATCGCAAGCGATTGCAACAGGAGATTGTTCTGCATAACATTCTTCGGCTTTGATATACACACACGATGACAAGAAAATACACCCAATCGCCATTACAACTCTTCTCATGTATAATTCAGATTTAGTTCAAAGAATAATCATTAACAATATTTAGAGTCTGTCTAAATTTTCCGACAAAAAAATATTACCAGGTCATTTTTGTGCTTTCTCCCGGTCTCTTTCCCCATTTTCACTCGTCAGATAACCCGTTATCATCCTCATAAAAACAGAAAAACATACCCGGAAGAAATTCACAAAACCTGACCTGAGTAAAATTAAAACAGGCTCTTATTGTATAGACAATCCATAATTAGAAAAACCGACTTTTTATGAATAATCTCCTAACATCCGAAAGCTTAACCGATCTTTTTGATTTCCGGACAAACACAAAAAAAAGCGAAAGCATGCCGAATCTGACATGCTTTCGCTTTAGAAAGTGGGCGTTGACGGATTCGAACCGCCGACCCTCTGCTTGTAAGGCAGATGCTCT
>URAV01000016.1 GCA_900545915.1 uncultured Porphyromonadaceae bacterium | reverse complement strand
TTGCCGTATCTTTTTTCACCGGTTCATCCATCAAAGCAAAATTCTTTGCAGGTTCAGTCTTTGCCGTATCTTTTTTCACCGGTTCATCCATCAAAGCGAAATTCTTCGCAGGTTCGGTCTTTGCCGTATCTTTTTTCACCGGTTCATCCATCAAAGCAAAATTCTTTGCAGGTTCGGTCTTTGTCGTATCTTTTTTCACCGGTTCTTGAGCATAAATTGTTGTTGTAATACCTAAAAAAAGAATTGTAGCAACACTAAAAATCATCTTTTTCATAATCATCAATTTTTTAGTTTATTATATTGGTATTTTATTCATAAACACACTAACATAATATTCCAAAAATATGCCAAGAAAATAACAGGCAACAATTACACAATGATTATCAATAAATTACAAAAACAATATAACTAATATATATCTTCTCAAATGTAGAATACTCCACACATAATATGTAGATTTTTTCCTCAATTGTGTAGGGAGATATACTGTTCTGCCTCTGAGACCGTATTTATAATACAAGTTTCTACAAGTTGACACTTTCGATCAATTGCAGAACTAAATTCTCCTTTAATTTTCTCCAATTCAATCAATATATCAGAACACTCCCGATGTTCCAATAATGTAAATAGCGGTATCAATTTATGCGACACAGCAGATATCATCTTCATATCTTTAGCCTGACGGGCACTCCTAAATCGCTCCAGATTTTGTCTCGTCTCAGAGACAAATGACACCAATATCTCATTAGCTGCATCTTTATCATCTCCTGCAAACGCCAATAACGCAGAAAAACGAAGTCCTACCTCTGGATTATGAACAGTTTCTTCCGTATATAAATCAGAAATATAATCCGGATAATATCGGATTACAAGATCATATAACTCCTTTCCCGTAAAAGGTTTATTTAAATGCGACGTAAAACCCGCTGATAGAAATTCATTATCAGACATATTCGACCGAGCAGTCAATGCAACAACAGGAATGGATCGAACTTCCGGCAAATCTGAAGCACGAATTAAACGAACTAATTCAAAGCCGGATAATTCAGGCATTTGAATATCTGTGAATACAAAATCGAACTTTTGGTCTGACAATAAGCCAAGCACCTCTTTCGGATGTTCACAACAGACACAAGAAAAATTATAACGTTTCATTAATGACGCCGTAAGCTCAAGCTGCAAACGATCATCATCTACAAGTAAACAACGAACATTCTTTCCCATATCAAACACCGGACTTTCTTCTGCTGTTTCTTCCGGTATTGCCATATCTGTTTTCTCAAACGGGATAATTGCCGTAAAACATGTTCCTTGCCCGAGCGTACTATCGACCGAAATTTTTCCGCCAAGAAGCAAAACCAATTTTTTGGTTATAGACAATCCCAAACCAAAGCCTTCAGCTCCCTGTGCTCCGGGAAGTCTCGTAAACTCCTTAAAAATGCGTTCACGATCATCTTCCGCAATTCCCATACCGGTATCTTCTACCTGAATTTTCAATCGACTACCTAATAGCTTGACTCGCAATGAAACTGAGCCTTTTTCTGTAAATTTTATAGCGTTCGAAAGCAAATTATTTACAACTTGCCGAATACGGAAAGGATCTCCCAGATAAGCACCCTGCAAATCTTTATCGATTTCGGTTATCAATTCTAAATTCTTTTTACCTGCTACAGGTATAAAACTATCGCCTATCTCACAAAAAAAACGATACGGCTCAAACGGCACATTATGTATTTCCATTTTATCAGAATCCAGTCTATGATAATCCAACAAATCGGTCACCAATTGAAGAAGATGGTCTGACGAACTCTTCATATTCTCCAAATAATACTTCGCCCGGGATTCACAAATATGTCCGGATAAAAGATCGATATAACCGATAATCGAGCTCAAAGGAGCTTTAATGTCATGAGTAATGGTCAACATCAACTGCTCTCTGCTCTTCAATAATTCTTCCGCGCGACGATTAGATTCTTCAAGTTCTCTCCGATAACGATTACTCCGGGAAATATCTTTCCAAATAAAAATAATAAAAAGAACTACCAAAACTAAAGAAAACACGGCAATCCCGCCCACTACCTGTACAGAATGTCTCATCACCTGATCCCTGTCCTGATAACGTACTAAAGATCTATCCAATTCTTCCTGCTCGAAAGCTCTTACCAAATTATTGATTTTAACCGACAAAATTTGGTTATTATAACGTAGAACCTCGCTCCTACGAGTAACTCGATCTTGTAATTCTTTTTGCTGATCGAAAACAGCATACTGTATATCGGAAAATATATTGGCAATCGTATCTGCTGCATTATAAGGTTGAACAACCGTATCGGTAATCAATTGTTGTGATTGGCTATACACCGTATTCTCATCTTCCTTTCGTGTAGAAAAAGCATCTGCCAAACGCTTAAAGAAACTTTTTCTCGGATTCCTGACCGTGAGGGTATCTTGTTTTACTACAATTTTTTTTCTGATTTGTACCGATCTAACTACCGAATCTCTGCGGGTTATCTCTCTCTGAATATTTTGCTCATATAGATTACCGATATCTGCATTTTTACGTAACCTTAGCCATGCCAGTGAGTTGGCTTCTTTCTCGGTTAGAAGCACAATGATACTATCCATCCGCTGCTTTTGTAATGTATCGGTAACTAACTGTTTCAAAGAATCTATATTCCGGTACATTTTATCAAAGGTTTGATGATAATGCCTGCTATTACGGACGTGTCCGCTACTCAACGCCTGCAAGTCACTCTCCGACTCATATAATAATGTCAATGTTTCACTAATTAGAGAGCGCTTGCTTCGCATAGCACTTTCTTCCTCATCGGGAAGTGAAAGACGGGAAAATTTATCAAATAAAAAGAATACCGAAAAGAAAGCTACTACTATCAGCAACAAATATCCAATCAGAATCTTTACTCTTATTTCTTTGAACAATTTAAACATCTTCTACCTCCTTACTTTCCTAAGAGCCTATCTAAAATTTTTCCGGAATATCTTAAAAAACGGACGCAAATCATCTGCCAACGTATCGGAAATAATAAATGTGAAAAGCCGTCCAAATTTGACCGACTATTCTTTATATCCTCTACATAATTATTGCAATCAATCCACATCTTATTTTTCTAATCAAAACAAAGATATAGAATAAAATAAAAGATAGATTATTCTTCTATAATTTTTCAACATACACAGCCTCCTATCAAATAGAAATCGAAGAATCATCCTCAACAAAAAAGAGCGGTTGCCATCCCGACAACCGCTCTTCCTTAATCTTAAATCTAAAATACCATGAAAAACTATTCTTGACGTAAAGATTACTATTCTATATAAAATATACACACATCATTTTTCAAATGACTTACAACAAACTATATTTCCATTTAATAAAGAACTCAATAATCGTTTTTTCATGTTTTTCTATTCTCAAACTCTCGTTCAATAATAACCGATTGTAAACTCAAAAACATGTTTTATTTATATTGTACAAAAGAATATATTTTACACATCAAAACATAGCAATATTTAATCAAATAATAGCAAATTCATTGCAATCGGAAATTAAAATCCCAAAATGATGTAATATATAACCAAAGTATTTTTCATAAACCTATATTTACACGTTACCATTCTTATATTGCACTATTTCTTAAAAAGCCTATATATCTTTGCCATATTATTCGGAGAAGAATATACAAGCCCCTTTTCATCAAGAGTAATGCCCTCACCCGTCCAACACTCATAACTTTTAGAGACATCGATATTTTCGGGATCGATATTCATATACGAAAAATCGATAGTTCCGGTTTTATCTCCCGATTCATAATTAAAATGAGCAATATAATAGGAATCTTCGGTCTCGAGATAAAATAAATCGACTGAATTATTGCGCCCCGACAATTTATGTCCATAAGCCGGACGGAAAGATTTTCCCAAACGTATAACATCATTTACTTTCTCAATGGTAGAAAATTTTATAGCTTTTTCCTGACTGATTTTCGAACCGACGGCAATCCCTTTTGTTGACAAATTATCACCAAGTATACAATATCCGGTTACCACTCCGGTCGTCATTCTCGATATATTTTCCGCTTCACTACGATCACCCATTACCAAATGGTCCGGATCATTGAAACAATAAACACGGCTAAGCCACCAGCCGAATGAAAAACTGTTCATCATATAACTCGTATGCCACATTTCTCCCCAAGCATCGCAACTGATACGACGGGCATGGGCATAATTGGCAGGGAAAAGCGGAGATATCGACTCGATGATAAAAATATCGTCTCCGGCACGTTCTCGCAAATGCTTCATGCCATAATTATAAGCCTGAATGCCCGTAGTGATTTTCGGATAACTATCTGCCTCGATAGATCCGTTACTCAAAAAATCCAATTTCAAACATTTGATTCCGGCATCTTTAAATTTATCTATAAAAAAGTTGATACGGGAAAGTGTAGCCGGAGCTGTCGGATCCATACACGCCGCACCGGCTTCCCACTTAATCTTACCGAAAACCTTCAATAATGCTTGTCCATACACATACCCGTTATTACCTTCTACGGCACGATCTTCTACTCCCGCATAATCGCAGAACGGAGACCAATAAGCTCCGGCCATTTGCCCGTTTGCTTCACAATGTTTTACAAACTGCTTCAATTCATCCCAATCGAGTTTATCCCAAGATGCATCTAAATTGATAAAAACGACACCATCATCACCGAATCCGCCTTTATTCTGAATATTCTCCTTTATAAAATCCGATACCGACACAACACCATCATAGCTGATTTCAGTACCCATGCCTCCCCAACTACTCCAACCGTAAGGTGCAGGTTTATTCCAACTTCTTTTCGGAGCAATAGCACAACATACATCACCAAAAGTTTCCAATCCGGTACGCCAGTCACCGGAATAATGAACGATCATACGGGCAGATTTTACCTGCTGTCCCTTTACAGCACCATGAGGTTTTAATACACCATCTATCATATCGCGCGTTATATGATGCGTAACACCGCTAAAGCATTCAAGATTGGAGATCTTACCTTGAGCTAACGGACTTCCGGTTATCCTGACTGCAGATTTCCATGTATCATGATCGACAGAGCCGACAACAAGCCCTAACTGCGTTTCACCATTAAATATCGCCGAGACTTCCATCGAAATAGAGTCTCGGGCAACACGCCCGATAGCCAAAGACTCCGGGTCTGTCTGACTACAACTCAAAGGATAAGAAGCATACGTTATAAACCCGTCATTATCAAAAGGAACTATTATAAATCGATTATTAACGTCGGCAGGCAAAAACAGATTATCTGCTTCGGTACTGATAGGCGCAATATAATTGCTCGATATAATCGAATTGTCCTGAGACTGCAATATTACATCGGTAAGAAAATAATCTTGTCCGTCATATAAATAAAAATTTTGATAAATTATGGGGTTATCCGGATTTTCACCGTCGGTATATTCAATGGTAAATTTCCGGGCATTACCCACTTCATCGACAATATCCTCTTGTTTTATTTTTACAGAGTTATACGAAGAAGCATTCAAGAGTATATCCCCGTTTTTAAACTTTATTTTGACATCTTTAAGCACGGTCACACCCTCTTTTACGAATTCCGCTTGTTTTGTCTCATCATTAAATTTAATACTCCACTTTCCAAAACTCATCTCAGAAATGGTCGCATTTGCAATAAAAGATATAATACACAAAAAGAATAAAACTGTCAGCTTTTTCATGATATATAATATTTAATAATCAACTCTCATAGATTGATTCAAATTCTTTATCCAATGAATCCAAAACGGTCAGCATCCTGCGCATTCCTTCTGCAACAAACATGTCTTTTATTACCAGATTACGATCTACAATTACACTGAACGGAGCTATCTGTATTTCTTTAAAGAGCGGGTATTTTTCCTCATAGCTGCAATCCGGAATAAGATGAATATTCTCCCACCTAAAATTATGCTTTTGCATAAAAGAACGGATTGTATCCCGACTATTACCTGTAATGGCAAAAATGTCGGTCTCGGGATATTCGTCAATGAGGTCATCTAATATTTTGAGCTCTTTAATGCAGGGAGGACAATAGATATTCCAAAAAACAATTAATGAAATATTTTTATTTTTTCCGACTGTCAGTTTATTCCCGGCTAAATCCTCAACCTCCAAATCGGGCAGTTTTTCTCCAATACATTCCCGATAATTTTTAGGAATTTTTCTCATCAACAGAAAAGCTGTGGTATCCTCTACATTTCTTGAGGTGATAATATATTTTAATGTTGCCAACGAATCATTAAACATCTCCGTAGATATTCTCACACTGTCAGCATCAAAAAAGGCTACATGTTTTTTCAGCTGAACAATCAGACTCTTACCATCTTCACTCTGCGTTAGCGGCTCTTGAGCAAACAACCCGAATGGGGTGAAAAATAAAAATAAAATGAACAAATTTTTCATGATATCTGCAATTTAATTTTCAGCATAATAGACATAATCTTAATCCTTGATAAAAGGATTTATCAAAATTAGGAATAGATACTTTTTTTTGTAGTAAAAAATCTGTCAATTAATATAACAATTAGACCAATTTACTTCAATATCGATAATCTGTTATATAAAAAGACTGTTCAGAAAATAGTTATCAGTTATTTTCTGAACAGTCTTTTACCAACTCAATATCTACGTGATATTTAAAGCCTGCCGTAAATTTCCCAACAAAAAAATATTATCAGGTCATTTTTGTGTTGGAAAATTCAGGCTCTTAAAATCAGCAGAAACCTTCTATTAACAAATGCTTTTTCTGCCATCGTTCACTAACGTTTTTTACCCAATATTATATCACTACTTATAGAAAGATTTTTTCCCTTGGTCCGCACCACAAGCATATATGATTTTATTGTATGCGTATCTTTTTCGGAACTACCGTACATAATATCCGGTGCTTCTGCCCAAAAAACTTCAATGGGAGTTTTATAGGTATTCCTAATTTCAAATTTAGTTGCTCCGGCTTTAAAAGTCACGATGCCATTCTTATAAATTTTAGACTTTACGCCTTTTATAAATTCATAAGCCGAAGATTTACCTTCGAAACGAGCATCTACAAAGCCGTCTCCGAGTTCCGGCTTATCAGATAAAGCCAGAACATAATCATAAGTGTGCTCTTCTTCAGACTGCGCCTCGAACCGATCTATAAATTTATTGCGATCAAGTTCTACCGTACGAGTCAGTTTTACCCCGGTATAACCATTATTATCCAATACAGCCGAAGCCATACCTCCGTTTTTATCAGGATCGAACGACAGTAACTTACCTGCTGTTTTAGCTCCCCTGATCTGCATATCTTGCCCGTCCACCAATACGAGGTTATGAGACAATCCTCGCTTTTGCCATCCTAAATATGCAGGTTGTGCATAACTATAAGTACCGCAATCTGTAAGAATTTCTCTCTCTCCATTGTGCAACGTAACCGAAAGTCGGTCGGGATGACTGTGCCCTCCATCACTAAAACCGTAACGGAAAACCAACGTATTATCTCCTGAACGCAAAATTGCGATTCCCGTATCATCAAACAGATAACTATCTTGTTTCAACGGCGTTTTATCCGGTTTAATATCGACATTTGTAAGCAAAGCCAATGCCGAATTTCGATCTTTAGTCGCATAGACTTTCGCCAAGATTTGCAAGATAAAAGGATCTTTGAAACGGGAATATCCCATTTCATATAAAAAATCTTGATTTGAAATATCGGACATATATCCCCCGTCATTATGAGCAGGAAAAGTCATGTTCGGATACATTGCTTTAACAACACCCGTAAGCATACTTTTCAGTTTCTCATTATAAAGATCTATACCGCAAGCTCTTGCTGCATTTGCCGTCTGCAAAAGAGCCTTAAGCGGGAAATAGTGATAGCCGGGCGAAGCTTCTTTATACCAGCCGTCATCATAAACCATTTTTTTGAACTCTTCGATATAGCCGACACTACCGTTAACCGCATAATCCATCATCTCGTCATTTTTTAAAGTTACAGCCAACGATGTACGCATAGCATTATTCCAAGCCTGCCAATTATGCTGTCCACGACGAGCTGTAATCATATCGGCAGCTTCCTGAAACAGATTTTTCTCGATTTTTTCTCTCTCTTGCTGCGTCAGACCATCTCTTATGATTTCATAAATCGGACAAACATCGGAAAACCACATGGCATCTTCTAACCATTGTTCAAACATTCTGCCCAAATAATAAGATTTAGCAACTTGCTCTTTTGTATAAACCGGATATTGCGGATATTTATCGGCATATTCCAAAAAGATTTCCTTTAGGTAATCAAAATATTTTTTATCTTTTGTAGCTAAATATAAATAACCGCAATCGACAATGAAATATTGCATGTTATGCTGATAGATATTGCGCCAACAAGCATCGAAAAAGTCATTTTTATAATATTTTTCACAATCAGGACAGTAATGATCATGAGGCTTGTCAAGCTCGAATTTAAAAAGCTTTTTATGCACAGGGCAAATATAATTCTGACTACGCCCAGTCGATTTATCGGGAATGTTAAAACCGTAACGGACACGTTCGTCAACTCTTTCTTTCAACATATCGACAATCTTAGCACCCCATTCGGTTTTAGCAGAAGCTTCTACATTCTTCAAATCTTCATCTGTAAAAAAGCGATAAGTTTTTTCACAAGAACGGTTATTTACCCTCTCAGTTAAAATATTCGCTTTATTATTATTTGCTTCAATTTGCAATGCACTTACTACAAAAGCAATAAAAATAAGCGATACCGTCAATAAGATCTTTCTCATGTTATTTCGATTTACTTTTAATTAAACATTAAATTTTTATTGATTGTCAAATACGCATAATACGACATTTTTATAGTCTGCTCTTTCATTTTACAAAGAGATAAAAGAAGCATTAATTTTTACAAGTTATTCGTATTAGTAAATAATTAAAAAAATATTAAATGCAAATTAAGAGTATATCCTCCCCTATCTTACATTAAAATAATCTTGTTGATTCAATAAATTGACAATTTATTCCTGCAAAGAAACGGCACTTTACAAAATCGATTCAGGTAAACATCTGAATCGCCCGTTCCACCTACAAAAGACGATTTCGGGATATTTTTGTCCGAAAAAACAGGTTGAAAGAGAACTGTATAATTTTTCTTTATCGGAAAATTAAAAACACACTATAAAGCCAACTTTTTTTGATTTTAACAAACTGAAAAGTAGAGATAAAAAAAATGGTTGTCATCCCGACAACCAATCTTCGTTAACCTTAAATCTAATACCATGAAAAACACATTGCAAATGTACGAACATTATTTATATATGCAATACTATTTATTCTACAAAATGCAATATATTAACTATGATTAACTATTCATATATCCAAAAAGCTTTTACAAAACTTTTTTTTACAAAAAATTTCCCCTTTATCCAATATATTATGCCATCCGATTTTTATAATCGTCATAAGTATAGGTACGCCATATTTTCAATTCTTCATCCTTTGTCCATAATGCTAATGCCGGATGCGGAATTCCGTTGAACATATTCGTTTTGACAATTGTATAATGAATCATATCCTCAAACACGATCTTATCACCTACTTTCAATTCTTTATCGAACGACCAATCCCCCATATAATCTCCACTCAAGCAAGAATTTCCACCTAAACGATATGTCGGTTTTCCCGGAACAGGATCTGTCGCTCCACGTACAACCGGTTTATACGGCATCTCCAGGCAATCAGGCATGTGACACGTAAATGAAACATCCAAAATTGCGGTTTTTATTCCGTGATTTTCAACAATATCTACAACAGAAGAGACCAAAATCCCGGTCTGCCAAGCAAATGCACTACCCGGTTCCATAATAATTTCCAAATTGGAATGTCGTTCTTTGAAGGCTTTCAATACGCCTATCAAATGCTCTACATTATAATCCTTTCGAGTCATTAGATGTCCGCCCCCCATATTCAACCATTTAACCTGCGACAGTAAATGTCCGAATTTTTTTTCTACCTGTTCCAATGTTTTTTCTAAATCATACGATGACGATTCACAAAGTGTATGAAAATGCAAACCTTCGACTCCCTGCGGCAATACGTCACCTAATATAGAAGCTACAATTCCCAATCGAGAACCGGGAGCACACGGATTATAAAGATCTGTCTCTACATCTGAATATTCAGGATTGATACGTAATCCGCAAGATATTTTATTCCCAGCAGCTAAAATTTGAGGATAAAAATGCTGAAACTGACTGAGAGAATTGAATGTTATGTGACTGCTATAACTCATAATAGCCGGAAAATCGGCATCGGTATATGCCGGAGAATAAGTATGTGCAGGACTTCCCATTTCTTCATAAGCCAACCGGGCTTCGAATACGGAACTTGCCGTTGAATATGGAATATATTCCCGTACAATGGGAAATGCTTTCCATAAAGCAAAAGCCTTAAACGCCAATATGATATTTACTCCCGCACGTTCTTTAACCGAACGTATCAGTTCTAAATTTTTACGAAACAACGCCTCGTCCAACACGTAACAAGGCGACGGTATTTTTTCTATATCCATAATCTTATTTTCTATCATTCAACTACGGTAAACTTCGCAAACTTAAGCAGTAATTGTTTCTTACCGACATTTTCAAATTCAACTCCGATTTTAGCATTATCTCCATCTCCTGAAATATCGATAACCTGTCCTTGTCCGAAACGATCATGCCGTATAACACTTCCTACCTGTATGTTTCCGATCTGTTTCAATGTTCCTGACGTCTCCTTGGAAACAGCTTGTTCCATTCGTGTAAGCGGTCTGTACTGTTCCGAATTATAAAGGTCTGACTTCTTGGCTTTCAAGTTTACAGAATCCTGCCCGTCCGACCATTGACGACTACGTACACGACCGAATACATTTCCGGAAGAGAAACGATTCATCTCCCGTCTTTCCGGTCTTTCGTCGCCATCGAGGGCAGAAGGCAAAGATAAATATCGAGAATCCATGTCTTTTAAAAAACGGCTAGGAGGCATAGCTGTAGGACTCCCGTTGCGATAACGAGTACCCGCATACGAAAGTATGCAATTTTTTTCCGCACGGGTAATCGCGACATAAAGCAGCCGTCTCTCCTCTTCTATTTCCCGTTCACTACTCTTACACATCGCCGACGGAAAGAGGTCTTCTTCAAGACCTACAACAAACACATTCGTAAATTCAAGACCTTTTGATGCGTGAACGGTCATCATCGTAACTTTATCGTTATTTTCCTCTTTATCATTATCCTGATCGGTAGCCAAAGATATTTCATTCAAAAAATCGATTAATGAAACCGATTCGTTTCCTTCTTCTTCACGTAAAGAACAAAACTCCTGCACCCCATTCATCAACTCCTGCAAATTTTCCTGACGGCTCAAATTCTCCGGAGTACGGTCAGAAAATACCTCTGCAAAAATTCCCGACTGTTTGACTATCTGCTCTGCCAGATCAAAAGCATTTTTCTCCTCCGCTGCTTCCCTAAAAGAGTCGATCAACTCTTTGAATTTCTTTAACTTGTCCAATGTGCTGTTATTGACAGAAAGAGCATAAGCAAGCGGATCGGAAACCACCTGCCACAGACTTACTTCATATTTTGTAGCACATTCTCCTATTTTGCGAAGAGTCGTATCTCCTATTCCCCGAGAAGGATAATTGATAATCCGCTTCAAAGCTTCCTCATCATGCGGATTGACCGTCATACGAAAATAGGCGACAATATCTTTAATCTCCTTTCTTTGATAGAATGACAATCCCCCATATATTTTATAAGGAATATTTTTCTTCCGCAATGCTTCTTCAAAAATTCGGGATTGTGCGTTTGTCCGGTAAAGAATAGCAAAATTGCTATACGAAAATCCCGAAACGGCACGCATTTCGGAAATACGGTTTACCACCATATATCCCTCTTCAAAATCGGAATACGCATTCAACACAGCAACTTTACTCCCCTCGTCATTATCCGAAAATACATGTTTGGGAATCCGTTCTTTATTTTTTTCGATCAAGCTGTTTGCAGCAGCTACGATCATGCGTGTAGAACGGTAATTCTGTTCTAATTTAAAAGTCCGGCAACCGGGATAATCTGTCCTCAAATTTAAAATATTGCTGATATTTGCTCCCCGAAATGAATAAATACTTTGCGCATCATCTCCTACGACACATATATGATTGTGATCTTTTGCCAATTGGTGCACAATGAGATGCTGTGCAAAATTGGTGTCTTGGTATTCATCTACCAAGATAAACCGAAATATATTCCTGTAATGATCCCGAACATCGGGATGATCCCGAAACAGAATATTGGTATAAAGCAGTAAATCATCAAAATCCATCGCCCCCGCACGAGCACAACGATTCCAATATTCTGCATATATATCTTTTATAAGCGGTTTTTTAGAACGGATATCCGCTTCTATCAACTCTTTTGAAGCTGCATAAGCTTTGGGAGTAATCAAGGCATTTTTAGCATTTGAGATAATAGCTTGAACCGTCGCCGGCTTATACAATTTTTCGTCAAGTCCTCTCTCAACTCTTTTATTATTTTCATTTAAATCTCTTACTATTCCATCTGGTGACATATCCTTAATAATAGCCTTGATCAAATTACGAGAATCAGCAGTATCATAAATTGTAAATTTAGAATCAAAACCGATACGGTCGGCATAGGTTCGCAAAATCCGCAAAAACACCGAATGAAAAGTGCCCATCCACAAACGGGATGCAGTATCTTCTCCTACTATTCGGGAAATACGCTCTTTCATCTCCCGTGCCGCTTTATTGGTAAAAGTCAATGCTAATATATTATAAGGAGCATAGCCTGTTTGCAACAGATATGCAATTTTATAGGTAAGTACACGGGTTTTACCCGATCCTGCACCGGCAATAACAAGTGAAGGACCATCATTATATAAAACAGCTTCCCGCTGACTCGGATTAAGATCTTTCAAAAACTCTTCCACACTATACATTCTTTTATGCAAATGTAATTATTTTTTTTCCGTTTCACAGAACTTTTACCGACAACGGCTGTTTATTAAGTAAAGCAAATAAAAAAGGGCTTTTTCCAACAAAAAAATAATACTGTCTAAAAGAGCTTTAAGATTTTATTTGCAAAAAAAGATTAAAAAATCAACAATTACAGAACTTTTCTGCTGTTAGTTTGTTTTACTAATAAACAGCGATAAAAAAAATAGAATTATGAAATACGAATTGCCCAAATTACCATACGAATATGATGCATTAGAACCTGCTATCAGTAAAAAAACGATAGAGTTTCATTACGGCAAACATGAACAGACTTATATTAATAATCTGAATAATCTGACTAAGGGTACACCTTATGAAGATACACCGATCGAAACTATCATCAAAGAAGCTGACGGAGCTTTATTCAACAATGCATCTCAAGCATGGAATCATATATTTTACTTTTTCAGCTTTACTCCCCACAAAAGCGAAGGACCGAAAGGTGCTTTAGCAAAGGCAATCGATGAAAAATGGGGTTCTTTTGAAGAATTCAAAAAAGCCTTTGTCGATGCAGGAGTCGCCCAATTCGGATCAGGTTGGGTATGGCTGGTAAAAGACAAAGAAGGCAAGCTGGACATCATTAAAGAAGGAAATGCCGGCAATCCGATGACAAAAGGATATACGCCGCTTCTCACCTTCGATGTCTGGGAACATGCCTATTACCTCGACTACCAAAATCGAAGAGCCGATCATTTGAATGGTCTATGGGATATCGTCGATTGGAAAGTAGTTGAAGAAAGATATTAATTCGCACTTTTCAAATAGTCGCGCGTGATGCGTAACTTTTCTAGCACTTTAAAATAAGCATAATGTGATGAATTCTAAAAGAGAGGAATACTACGTGAGTAGTCCCTCTCTTTGCTTTTTATATATACGGCTCATTTCGACACAAAACTAAAAAACGCTATCGAAAACAAGTATCAAAAAACATCCGTGCAAAATTCAGACAGATTCTAAACAGGCTCTATCATTTCACCGAAAAATTATTTTTTGATCGATTTGTTTATCAATATTGAATTATCCTTTCTTTTTGTTTGATTTTTTAATTATTATTTGTTCCTTTGTTTCAAAATTCTTTTGTTTGAGATAATTTTACAAAAAACATCTGATAAAAAACTCAACTAATAATACCATAACTAACTCTTATTATGGATACAAAAAAATTTTTACTACAAGAAAACGACATCCCCAGAGCGTGGTATAACATAGTGGCGGACATGAAAAACAAACCTATGCCACCTCTCCATCCCGGAACAAAAAAACCACTGCAGCCGGAAGATCTCTATCCGATTTTTGCAAAAGAACTGGTTCATCAGGAACTAAATACAACCGACGCATGGATAGAAATACCCGATGAAATACGGGATATGTATAAAGTTTGGCGTCCTACTCCGCTGGTACGTGCCTACGGATTAGAAAAAGCTTTAGATACGCCCGCACATATTTATTTCAAAAACGAAAGTGTAAGTCCTATCGGTTCACACAAACTAAACTCGGCGATAGCTCAAGCTTATTTCTGTAAAAAAGAAGGTGTAACCAACATTACGACCGAGACAGGAGCAGGACAATGGGGTGCTGCACTTTCTTATGCTGCCAAAACATTCGGACTCGAATTGGCCGTATATATGGTAAAAGTCAGCTATCATCAAAAGCCTTATCGCCGTTCTATTATGCAAACATTCGGCGCACAGGTAATTGCATCCCCAAGTATGTCAACAAAGGCAGGACGCAAAATACTGACCGACCACCCTAACTATCAAGGCAGTCTGGGTACTGCTATTTCAGAAGCGATCGAATTAGCTCTGCAAACTCCGAATTGCAAATATACGTTAGGGAGTGTTTTAAACCACGTTATGTTGCACCAGACCGTAATAGGTCTCGAAGCAGAAAAACAAATGGAAATGGCAGGAGAATATCCCGATATCGTCATAGGTTGTTTCGGTGGAGGTTCAAATTTTTCCGGAATATCTTTTCCTTTCTTACGTCATAAACTGACAGAAGGTAGAGATATCCGAATTATTGCTGCCGAGCCGGCTTCTTGTCCTAAATTGACACGCGGCAGATTCCAATATGATTTCGGAGATGAAGCGGGATATACCCCATTACTTCCGATGTACACACTCGGACATAACTTCGCACCTGCGAATATACATGCCGGAGGTCTTCGTTATCATGGTGCCGGATCGATTGTCAGCCAATTGAAAAAAGACAATCTCATGGAAGCTGTAGATATCAAACAATTAGACACATTCGAGGCGGCAACTCTTTTCGCTCGTACCGAAGGTATTATTCCTGCACCCGAATCATCTCATGCTATTGCCGCAGCAATACAAGAAGCACAGAAAGCTAAAGAATCAGGAGAAAAGAAAACAATATTGTTCAACCTTTCGGGACACGGACTCATCGATATGGCAGCTTATGACCAATATTTCTCAGGAGACCTTATAAATTGCGAAGTAACGGATGAAGATGTAGCAAAAAATCTTGAAGAGATAAAAGACATTATTTAAAAGCCTGTCTAAATTTTCCGACAAAAATATTATCAGGTCGTTTTTGTATTTGCTTCCGGTCTTTTTTCCCGTTTTTACTCGTCAGATAGCCCGCTATCATCCTTGTAAAAACAGAAAAATAACCTCGAAAGAAAATCTCAAAACTGATTCGAGTAAAATTGAGACAAGTCCTAAGATTTGATTAAAATAAACAGGAAACTCCGGTAAGAATTATAATATTTTTACCGGAGTATTTTTGTGTATCATTTTACATAAAAAACCGGGATTTTAATAAAATCCCGGCTCGATTTATATAAATAAAATCATTTACCAAATCGTTACCCTGTCTTCAGGCTTCATATACATCGGATCTTTTTCTGTGATTCCAAAAGCCTGAAAGAAGCTTTCCAAATTACGTAACGCAGCATTCACACGCCATTTGCCTAAAGAATGAGGATCGATCTTAGTCAATCGCAATATCTCCTCATCCCGGATATTCTGCGCCCATAATCCTGCATAAGCCAAATAAAAACGCTGGTCGGGAGTAAATCCGTCGATCGGGTTCAAATCCTGTCCCTTCGTCGCATTCTTAAATGCAGTATAAGAGACCCGCAATCCTCCATGATCGGCAATATTCTCACCCAATGTGAAGCGTCCGTTTGCATGCACTGTATCCAAAACAATAATACTGCTGTATTGATCGGCCAATTTGTCTGCTCTCAAATTGAACTGCTTCGCATCTTCTGCCGTCCACCAATCTTTCAGATTTCCATCTTTATCATATTGACGACCCTGATCATCAAATCCATGAGTCATTTCATGCCCGATTACAACGCCTATGCCTCCATAATTCACGGCATCGTCGGCATCCATATAAAAGAACGGCGGCTGCAAGATACCTGCCGGAAAACAAATTTCGTTCGTTGTCGGATTATAATAAGCATTCACTGTCTGCGGACTCATCAACCAACGGGTTTTATCGACCGGTTTATTTACATCGCTCAACATATAATCAGACTCGAATATAGCAGCTTCACGTACATTATCCCAATACGATTTTTTCGGATCGATCGTTAATCCGGAATAATCACGCCATTTATCGGGATAACCGATCTTTACATAAAAAGCAGCAAGTTTTTCTTTTGCCTTAGCCTTAGTCTCAGCACTCATCCATTCTAAACTGTCAATATGTTCACCTAACGAAATTCGTAAATTTTCTACCAATTTAAGCATTCGTTCTTTTGCTTCAGGCGGAAAATATTTTGCTACATACATCTCACCCAACGCTTCGCCCAAAGCTCCGTCCGTTACACTCAACGAACGCTTCCAACGAGGTTTCAATTCTTGCTGTCCGGAAAGAACCTTACCGTAAAAGTCAAAACGCGCCTGAACAAAATCATCACTCAAATAAGACGAAGCCGTATTTATTTGCTTAAAAATCAAATAATCCCGGATTTCTTCAGAGGTCAAACCTCCAACTAAGGCATCCATACCTTTTATAAAAGGTAACTGATTAGGGTTGATTTCGTTTAAAGAGTCCAAACCTAAAGCTGAAAAATAAGATTTCCAATCAAAACCGTTCATTTGTTTTAGAAAATCCGACATCGGCATTTTATTATAATTTTTCAACGGATTCCGGGTTTCTTCACGAGAAAATGCAACTTTAGCCAATGCCGTTTCTATATTCATAACATTCTTTTCGGCAACAGCAGCTTTCTCTGCAGAATAACCTGCCAATGTAAACAGCTCATTAATATATTTTTTATATGCATCCCGAATTTTTACGTTAGCGCTGTCTTCGGACAAATAATAATCCCGGTCTCCCATACTCATACCGCTCTGATATAAATTAACAATGTTCATCGAACTGTTTTTTTCATCAGCGCCTACATATAACTGGAAGAAAGGAGACGATCCTTCTTTATGCATTTGAGCAACGAGAGATGCAAAAGCAGCCTTATCATCCAAAGAAGCTATATTTTTCAAAGCTTCCGAAATAGGAGAAACACCTTCTTTATTAAGACGAACGCTGTCTAATCCCATTTTATATAAATCTCCGACTTTTTGAGCAACCGATCCCGGTTCATTTTCAGCTTTCTCCAACTCATCAATTAACTCGCGCATTTGTTTCTGATTGTTTTCGGCCAAAACATCGAATGAGCCATAACGAGCATATTCAGGCTTCAACGGATTTTTTTTAATCCACCCTCCACAAGCATACTCATAAAAATCATCTCCACAAGCCACAGTCGTATCCATATTAGACGGATCTATGGCCAAACTCTTCTCCGCCCCGGGCTTAGGAGCACAACCGGTAGCCAAAGCTCCGGCAACCAAAGGTAAAATCAATAGTTGTTTCATTATTATTTAATTATTACGTTTATAAATCTTGTAACCGCAACTTTTCAAGTTGCTCACTGTGTTCTGTCCAATTCTCCATAACTACATCCAGAGCCTTCTTCAACGCCCCATGTTTTTCATAAAGCTGAGTATCAGATGCACCTTCAGGAGAAGCCAATTGCTCTTCAACAGACTGTATTTCCGCCTCTATTTGTTCAACCCGCTTTTCATTATCCGCAACAGCTTTTTCCAATCTTTTTATCTGACGTTGAAATTCTTTTCGTTCTTCATACGACAACCTCGTCCCCGAAATTTCCTTATCTCCGGAATTATTCAAGACTGATTTCGAATCAACGTTACTATTACGCTCCAAATCTTGTAACGTTTCCATCTTTTTTCGTTGCAGAAAATCATAAATGCCACCCAGATGCTCCTTTATTCTCTTGTTCCCGAACTCATAGACTTTATCGACTAAACCGTCTAAAAATTCCCTGTCATGAGAAACTACAATTACCGTGCCGTTAAAATCTTTTATCGCCTGCTTCAGAATGTCCTTAGTCTTCATATCTAAATGGTTGGTAGGCTCATCGAGAATCAGAAGATTCACCGGTTCAAGCAAAAGCCGGATCATAGCCAATCGAGTCTTTTCCCCTCCCGACAAAACTTTTACTTTTTTGTCGGATGCTTCGCCCCCAAACATAAAAGCGCCCAAAATATCCCGTATTTTGGTACGTATATCCCCTACCGCCACACGATCTATCGTATCGAAAACCGTCAGATTTTCATCTAACAACTGTGCTTGATTTTGCGCAAAATACCCGATTTTGACATTATGACCGATTTTCAATATTCCGTCATAGTCGATCTCTCCCATTATGCACTTTACCAATGTCGATTTTCCTTCTCCGTTTTTTCCGACAAAAGCCACTTTTTCACCCCGCCGAATCGTAAAATCAGCATTCGAAAAAACGACATGATCGCCATAAGTTTTGCCGACACCTTGTCCTATAACCGGAAAGTCTCCGGAACGAGGTGCAGGAGGAAACTTCAAATTAAGACGAGAGGTATCGACTTCATCAACTTCGATTCGATCTATTTTTTCCAACTGTTTAATACGAGATTGCACTTGAACAGCTTTTGTGGCTTTATACCTGAAACGTTCGATAAAAGCTTCCGTATCTTGTATTTGCTTCTGTTGATTCTCAAAAGCCCGTTGCTGCTGTTCTAAACGTTCGGCTCGTAACTGAACATATTTGGAATAATTTACTTTATAGTCATAAATGCGACCTAATGAAATTTCTATGGTACGAGTTGTCACCGCATCTATAAATGCCCGGTCGTGAGAGACCAATACTACGGCATTCGCTCTTGTCGCCAAAAAATTTTCCAGCCACTGAATCGATTCTATATCCAAATGGTTGGTGGGCTCATCAAGCAACAACACATCCGGACGCTGCAAAAGCAATTTCGCCAATTCGATACGCATGCGCCATCCACCGCTGAATTCAGATGTCGGGCGATCGAAATCTTCTCTGACAAATCCCAATCCCATCAATGTTTTCTCTATTTCCGCTTGATAATTTGCAGCACCGATCATCGTCAACTGCTCATTCGCATCTGTAACTCGCTCTATTAAATCATGATAATCCTGACTATCATAATCGGTTCGATCTGACAACTCCCGATTCATACGGTCGATACGTGACCGAAGTTCAAATATATGGGCAAAGGCTTGTTCTGCTTCTTTCATTACCGTACGCGAATCGGATATTTGCATCTGCTGAGGCAAATACCCGATTGTCATATCTTTAGGAATATTCACCATCCCCGATGTAGGCTGTTGCAACCCGGCAATAATTTTCAACATAGTAGATTTTCCTGCACCGTTCTTCCCGACCAGAGCAATTCGATCTTTTTTATTTATCACATAGGTTATATCATCAAAAAGCGGATTTCCGCCAAATTCCACCGATAACCCTTCTATTGAAATCATAATTGGTTATAATTACTTTATGAAAGTGCAAATGTAAAAAAAAACGTCCACTACAACGAATTTTAAATCACCGAATCTTTATAAGCATACTTCTATAAAATGACCGTTCAAATCTTAATACGAAGACTTCCACAAAGAAATTCAGCAATACCGAACAACGGGTTAATCCTTAAAAACAGCAAAAGTACCGACTTCGATAGCCGATACTTCTACAAAATATTCCGATATTAAGAACCTGTATCGATTTTAGGTCGATTCCTGTGGCATTAATCCGGTTCTGTCTTTGAGCGGTAATGATGCAACTACCGTATCATAAGAAATCCGTATCAATTCTTTAATCCGGACATCAGACAAGTCTCTGCCCGGATAAATACTATTCCAGTATTTCTTATTCATATGCCAACCCGGTCGGACAGCATCATATTCAGACCGGAGCTCCTCTCCCATTTCCGAAGGCAACTTGATGTTGATAAAATCAAAATTATCTACATCACAAAAACAAAACCATTTGCCACATATATAAAAGCATAAGCCGCCGCTATAAACTTTATGACCTATCCAAGGCATTTTCTCCGTTACCCCCGGCAGTGACAAACAATAGTCACGTAAATCCTCAACAGTCATTATTGTGCATTACTTATTTGGTGTTAACTCTTTCTACCATCGCTTTCAGACGTACTTCATATTCTTCTTTGCCATTCCGTAAATTCTCTTCTGCAGCAGTAGCATCTTGCGGATTACCATAAACGACAAGCGGATCATTCCAAATCATTTTCGAGTGATTAGCCTGACCTTCATAAGGACGCAAATACTCAACCATCGTATATTTATTGCGTCCGTCATGCTGATAAGCGGCCTCTTCAGATCCGGTTGTGGTAACCACCATGAACTCCTTGCCTTCTATCAATCCTTCTTGTGTAAATACCATGAATACTTCATCTGTCCATTGTTTCAACAAATGGGGTGCACTCATCCAATAAAACGGGAACTCATAAACTATACCTTTTGCCTGCTTCACAACATCTCGGTAAACATCAGGAGCGACAGGATAGTCGTAAATATTGATTACTTGCACACCCTCTACTCCGGCTACTGCCTGAGAAAGCGCGGCATTCATGTGACTTTTACTAATGTCGGGATGTGCAAGAAGCACAATCACAGCGGCATCGGTTACAGGAACAGTTTTAACTGAGTCTTTCATTGCTGTCGAATTTTCTTGTTGATTGTCATTGCCATTTCTACTTGCCTGTCTGCAAGAAGCAAATGCTATTATAACAACAATCAAAGTTAATAATGAAATTTTCTTTTTCATAACAATCTCTCTAACGATTACTTTTTGAATGGATAAAGCTAATAAATTTATCACAATCGCTCAAAAATGTTTGTGTAAAATTTAAATAGTCTTTTAAATGTAACCAAAGTTATTCTTTATGATTTACCGATTATTCCGCAGAAATTCCGTAAACTTGTAAGAATTTATTTTACATCGTCATATATGAAGCCGTTTTTATATCTTATAGCTCAAACTTTCTATAAAAAATATGGTAAGGAAATACAGAATTTAGCGTTCGTATTCCCCAATCGCCGTGCCGGAATATTTTTTCAAAAATATCTTGCAGAAGTAGCCGGACATCCGTTATTCTCTCCTCCGATAATGACAATTAACGACTTATTTATTCGTCTGACATCTTATCAACCGGCAGATAAAATTCAAATGCTTTTTATTCTTTACCGTCATTATATTGCTTTGAGTAACTCCGATGAAAGTTTCGATAATTTCGTCTTTTGGGGAGAAATGCTTCTCAATGATTTCGATGATGTTGATAAATATGTGGTAAATGCAAAAGAATTATTCACCAATATTCAGGATTTGAAAGAGATAGAGAACAGATTTTCGGATATATTGACAGAGACTCAAATAGAGTTTATCCGCAGATTTTGGGATCATTTTATACCGGCAATGGAAAGCGAAAAAAAAATGCAGTTCGTTGCCTTATGGAAAATCCTGTATCCTCTTTATAAGGCTCTTCGGGATGAACTAAAAACCAAAGGAATCGCATACGAAGGTATGATATTCCGAGAGGTAGCGGAGAAAGCAAAACAACGGGAGGAATTGCACATTCCTTACAACCAGGTAGTTTTTATCGGCTTAAATGTTTTAAGTACTTCTGAAGAAATGCTAATGCATCGACTAAAAGAATTAGATATTGCCGATTTTTATTGGGATTATGATGCTCCGACCCTCCAAGATGAATATAATAAGGCTACATTTTTTCTTTCCCGCAATCGTAAGGCCTTTCCTTCGAAATTATTATTTGCAAACGACAAAGGAAAAGAAACTTGGCCGGAAATAGAATTAATCGGTATTCCGTCTGCCGTAGGGCAAGCTAAACAGACACAAGAAATCCTGAACGAATTGATTTCATCCGGAGCTATTCCTGATCCGTCAAAAGCAATCAATACGGCAATCGTCTTGCCTGACGAGCATTTATTACTCCCGATGTTATATTCCATACCGGAAACGATCGACCCGATCAACGTGACCATGGGATATACTTTATCTAATACTCCGGTTGCAGGCCTTATGGAATCTATATTCGATTTGCAGAAGCATTACCGCATAGTACAAGGTAAGGCCCAATTTTATCATCGAAAAGTTCTTTCTATTCTCAGTCACCGATATATACTATCTTCCGGAGAAAAGGAAATAAATCTATTATCAAAAGAGATAAAACAATATAATAAAGTATTTATTCCGGTTTCGGAATTAGGAAAAACAGAATTACTGAAGCTGCTTTTCGTAAGCTTAGAAACTGCGAATCAAGCTGCCGACTATCTGATCAACATTTTGGAATATTTACAGCAGGGTTTCCCAAATGATCAAAATGACTCCGAAGAGGAAGAACATGCTGTACAATTTTCTGAAATAGAAAAAGAGTTTTTATTCCACTATTATATAACAGTAAAAAGGCTGAAGGATGTTATTAAGGACGAAAACATACAAATGAATGTTTCTACATTTTTCCGACTACTCGGTAAAATGGCAGGAAGTATCTCCATTCCTTTCAGAGGTGAACCTCTTTCCGGTTTACAGATAATGGGAGTTCTGGAAACCAGAGCTCTCGACTTCGAGAACTTGATCATCCTGTCTATGAATGAAGGAATATTTCCGATGACAAAAGCTGCCAATACATTTATTCCCCATAATTTACGCAAGGGATTCGGACTTTCGACCATAGAACATCAAGACAGCATTTATGCCTATTATTTTTATAGGATGATATATCGGGCAAAAAGACTTTATTTATTATATGACACCCGTACCGAAGGATTACAAACCGGCGAAATGAGCCGATACATCTACCAACTAAAATATCATTACCAAGTGCCTATTCAAGAAAAGGTCATGAGTTACGATATTACGGTTAAAGAAAATCAGGTTATTAAAATACCTAAAAATGAATTTGTTCAAAAACAGCTAAACCGATTTCTGTCCGGAGGAGACCGGGCTTTATCGGCAAGTGCTGTCAATACCTACATCGATTGCCCTTTAAAATTTTATTTAGGCTATGTCGAAAGGGTATCTGCAGAAGACGAAGTTGCAGAAAGCATCGAGGCCAGCACATTCGGAAGCATCTACCACGGAGTAATGGAAAATATTTACCAACGGATGCAGGGGCAGCTCGTTACAGGAGACTTACTCGAAAAGATTCAAAAAGACGACAAGCTATTAACAAACTTAATAGAAACCATGTTCGCCAAATATTATTTTCAGACTTCTCGAATACGACCTTTGACAGGACAAAATTATTTGACAGGAGAGATTATCCGTAAATATGTCAAACAAACTTTAATAACAGACAGAAAGCACACTCCGTTCATCTATCTCCATTCCGAATTTCCCATCGACACCACTCATACATTCGACGGAATACGCCAAATCCGCTTAAAAGGATCTATCGACCGAATCGATGAAAAAGACGGTACTACAAGAATTATCGATTACAAAACAGGAAAAGGAGAAACGACCTTCAAAACTATGTCCGACCTATTCGACCCGCAAAAAAAAGACCGACCTAAGGCTATTATGCAAGTATTCATGTATGCTATGATATATTCTCAAATAAATCATCCGAAATCACTTTGTCCCGGAATCTACCATCTCAGAGATTTATTCAAAATACAATTCGACTGGTCTATCATCCATGAAATAAAAATGGATAAGAAGAGAGTCGAACAACCTATATACGACTTCGCCCCTTATATTCAAGAATTTACAGATACATTCAATAAATGTATCGAAGAAATTTTTAATACAGAAATACCCTTTAAACAAACCGAAAATACTCAAATATGTGAATACTGCGATTTTGCTGCAATCTGTAAGAGATAGAAAGAAGTCTCAAAAAAACAAAACAGCGAGGTGTTTCAATACCTCGCTGTTTTGTTATCGAAAATATATTTCTCCAAAAAATTCGGGTCTGTGAAAATCCGGATTTTCCGTCTCAATAGGACTCCAACTCAAGTAATGAGGTAAACTCGAATTGTCTGCACATTTATAGAAATTGGCATATAATTTTTCGGGCAGCGATTCAGGGTTAACCCCTATCAGATCGAAAGGTATGGAAACAAGCAATTCCCATGCAAATATTCCTTGCATCTCCTGAAACGGTTTATGTCCGGCTGAAGCATAACGCCCTATACGCGCCATCTTCTCCTGAGAGAAATGGGTGCATATTTCCCGACTTTGACGCTTCGACGCCAACGCAGTACCGATACAGTTGAATTCAAAATTATAATATTCGGTTTCACCCGGAACTTGTACAAAAAACTCTACACAGCTATCTTGCCATACCGGAGAATTATCTTCGCTATTCAATGCCAACAGACAATTTCCCCTGACAAAATACTTAATATAAAGAGCCGTTTCGCTTCGGGCTATATCAAATATAGTAATCGGCTTATACGGAAATTGTTCCGGCCAATTTACACACTCCACACTTTGCCGTGCAGCTTTCTCTTCAAGTAACTCACACGCTTTTTCCAATGGTTGATCTTTCAAACCCGGAATAAAAGGTACTGACAAAACTTTTTTCATAGTAAAAAAAATTAATGATTGAAATATCCTGACATACCCATAAAACAACCCACTAAAGACATGATAATAATAACGCCTCCAATACAGCGGTTAATCAACCATAAGCTACGCAAATTGAAACGAGTACGCACCTTATTTATAAAAAATGTTATTGTAAACCACCATGAAACAGCTCCTATAATAATAGAGATATAGCCGAGAATATAGTGGTATAAAGTAGATTCGGGAACAAAGAAATTAAGTCGGGCGAACAATCCTATAAACAGAAACAGTATCAACGGATTTGACAATGTAAGGAAGAACGCCGTCACAAAATCTTGCGTAAAAGTATTTTTATTAGCACTTTGTTTTTTGATATTCTTTGCAGGATTTTGACGATACAGATAAGCCCCGAATCCGGCCAACACGAGACTTCCCAATATTTGTATCAAATACTCATTCGTCTCTATAAAATCTATTACGATAGACATGCCGAGACCTGTCAACACCGCATAACCCAAATCCGAAACGGAAGCGCCCAGCCCGGTAACAAAGCCCGACCACCGTCCTTTATTCAAAGTGCGTTGTATGCATAACACTCCGATAGGTCCCATGGGTGCCGATACCAAAATACCGATAGCTAAACCTCTTATAATCGTATATAATACCAAATCCACTATTCCCCTATTTACAGTTAATCTGTTTCCGAAATGCAAATATAAGTCATAAATGTTACATTTCCGTCAATTGTTTTGGCTTTATTGTTTTAAAGAACGCAGCTTTTGATTAATTTTGCAGACGAAATCTGAGAAAGGATAATATCTCTTTTTTATATTTCGGATGCAAAGTGCGAACATTTTTCAAAATATCTTATCAGGAAAAAGATAAGAGAATTAAAGATATTATCAAGAACAATAATAACAGTCAAAATAATTCATAATTTAAATAGACTATAATGGTTCTTTTTTTCAAAACACCTTCCCGGAATGTGATAGCAGTCGATACCGATCACACTCTTTCGTCCCATGAAACAGAGAAACTGAGCTGGCTTTTCAGTGAGGCCGAAGTACTAAACGACAAAATTATTGACGGCTGGTTCGTCGGACCTCGCAAAGAAATGATTACCCCATGGAGTACCAATGCTGTGGAAATTACTCAAAATATGGGATTAAAAGGAATAACCCGCATCGAAGAATATTTCCCTGTAAAAAACGAAAAGGCTGATCACGACCCGATGCTCCAACGAATGTATAACGGACTAAACCAGTCTATTTTTGAGATAAACAAATTGCCCGATCCTATCGTCTATATAGACGATATCGCTTCATACAGCAAACAGGAGGGGCTTGCACTGAGCGAAGACGAAATAAATTATTTGAACGATTTAGGGGAAAAAATAGGGCGTAAACTTACCGACAGTGAAGTATTCGGATTTTCCCAAGTCAACTCAGAACATTGCCGGCATAAAATATTCAACGGTGTTTTTATTATTGATGGACAAGAAAAAGAAAGTTCTTTATTTAAATTAATAAAAAAAACATCCGAAGAAAATCCGAACAAATTAGTATCGGCATATAAGGACAACGTTGCTTTTAACGAAGGACCGGTAATCGAACAATTCGCTCCGGCATCACAAGACAAGCCCGATTTTTTTGAAATTAAAGATATAAAAACCGTTATTTCCCTAAAAGCGGAAACACATAATTTCCCGACTACCGTAGAACCGTTTAACGGAGCTGCAACCGGAACAGGTGGAGAAATACGCGACCGATTAGGCGGCGGAAAAGCGAGTTTGCCCATTGCCGGCACAGCAGTATATATGACCTCATATCCCAGAACGGAAAAGGGACGCGAATGGGAAAAGAAAGCCATGCCTGAGCGGAAATGGCTTTACCAAACTCCTGAACAAATTTTAGTAAAAGCATCAAATGGAGCATCGGATTTCGGGAACAAATTCGGACAGCCGATGATCTGCGGATCGCTTCTTACCTTTGAGCATGCCGAAAACTATAAAAAATTTGCATACGACAAAGTTATCATGTTAGCAGGCGGTGTTGGTTTCGGAACTATGCGAGACGCTCTCAAAGGAACTCCTAAGCCCGGTGAGAAAGTCGTCGTTATGGGCGGAGATAATTACCGTATCGGAATGGGGGGCGGAGCTGTATCGTCTGTAGAAACCGGTGTATATGCCAATGCAATCGAGCTAAATGCCATACAACGCGCTAATCCTGAAATGCAGAAACGTGTATCGAATGTGGTTCGCGCACTTGCAGAGTCGGACAATAACCCTATTGTTTCGATTCATGATCATGGAGCCGGAGGGCATTTAAATGCCTTGTCGGAACTGGTAGAAACGACGGGTGGTAAAATCGAAATGGATAAATTACCTATAGGAGATCCTACCCTATCCGCAAAAGAAATCGTCGGAAACGAAAGCCAGGAACGCATGGGAATGCTTATCGGTGAAAAAGACATCGAACATGTTCGAAAGATCGCAGACCGTGAACGTGCCCCGATGTATGTCGTGGGAGAAACCACCGGGGATATGCGTTTTGTCTTTGAACAAAAAGACGGAATAAAACCGATAGATCTCGCCATGGAAGATATGTTCGGCAAAGCGCCTCGCACTTTTATGAAAGATCACACGGTTGAAGAGAATTATCAGGACGTCGTCTACGAAACCGGAAAGATACATGAATATCTGGAAAATGTATTACAGCTTGAAGCGGTAGCTTGCAAAGATTGGCTGACCAATAAAGTAGATCGCTCTGTAACCGGTAAAGTAGCCCGCCAACAATGTCAGGGAGAAATACAATTACCTCTCAGCGATTGCGGTGTAGTGGCTTTAGATTATCGAGGAAAATCGGGTATCGCCACTTCTATCGGACATGCACCGCAAGCAGCCATGATCGACCCGGCTGCCGGTTCTATACTTGCCGTATCGGAAGCTCTTACCAACATCGTATGGGCACCAATGACGGAAGGATTGAAAAGTGTCTCATTAAGTGCCAACTGGATGTGGCCATGTAAAAATGAAGGTGAAGATGCCCGTCTATATAAAGCAGTGGAGGCTTGCAGTCAATTTGCTTGTGATCTGGGAATCAACATTCCCACAGGAAAAGACAGTCTGTCTATGACACAAAAATACGGTGACGAAAAAGTTTTCGCTCCGGGAACTGTTATCATCTCGGCAGGAGGTGAAGTGTCGGACATAAAAAAAGTCGTTTCTCCTGTACTCATTCTCGATCGCAATACGGCTATTTACTATATAGATTTCTCATTCGATAATTTTCAACTCGGAGGATCGGCTTTTGCACAATCGCTCGGAAAAATCGGTAAAACAGCACCTACCGTAAAAGATTCAGAATATTTCGCTTCAGCATTCAATACAATACAAGAATTAATCGAGAAGGACCTTATTCTGGCAGGTCATGATATTTCGGCCGGCGGTATGATTACTGCCTTGCTCGAAATGAATTTCGGAAATTCGGAAGGCGGTTTGGATGTAAATCTCGATAAAATCGCAGAAAAAGATATTATAAAAATCCTTTTCAGTGAAAATCCGGGAGTTTTGATTCAGGTAAAAGACAAGGATAGCGTCGAAAAGATTCTGCAAAATAACAGTATCGGATTTTCTAAAATCGGACGGCCTTGCAAAGAACGTCACATTCTGGTCAAGAAAGACAATGCAGAATACCAGTTCGGAATCGATTACTTGCGTGACGTATGGTTTTCTTCCTCTTATCTGCTCGATTGCAAGCAAAGCGGAGAAAAATCTGCTGCCGCACGATTCAATAATTACAAGGAACAACCTTTACAAATTAAATTTAATGACGATTTCACCGGAAAAATGGCACAATACGGAATCAGTGCCGACCGCAGAAAACCGAGCGGCATAAAAGCAGCCATTATTCGAGAGAAAGGCGTAAACGGAGATCGGGAAATGGCATATTCTCTCTATTTAGCCGGATTCGACGTTAAAGATGTTCACATGACCGATCTGATCAGCGGACGAGAAACACTTGAAGATATAAACATGATCGTCTATTGCGGAGGTTTTTCCAATTCGGATGTATTAGGTTCTGCCAAAGGCTGGGCTGGAGGATTCCTTTGGAATGAAAAGGCCAAAGCCTCTTTGGACAAATTCTATACACGCAAGGATACTCTAAGTTTAGGTATCTGTAACGGTTGTCAGCTCATGGTAGAATTGGGGCTATTGACTCCGGATCACGAAAAGAAACCCAAAATGCGACATAATGATTCACATAAATTCGAGTCCGAATTTACCAGTTTGACTATCCCTGAAAATAATTCGGTAATGTTCGGGTCTCTGTCAGGCAGCAAATTAGGAGTATGGGTAGCCCATGGAGAGGGAAAATTCGAATTACCTTATGATATCGACAAATATAATGTCATAGCAAAATACAGCTATGATGCTTATCCGGCTAATCCGAACGGGTCACCTTTTGCTGTCGCAGGTATCGCAACAAACGACGGACGGCACTTGGCTATGATGCCTCATCTCGAACGTGCGATTTTCCCATGGCAATGGGGATATTATCCGACTAAACGTAAAAACGAAGATCAGGTGACCCCTTGGATAGAGGCATTCGTAAATGCCCGCAAATGGGTAGAACAGCATAAAAAATAATAATGCTATAACGGGAGCGCACGGGTATATACCGAACGTTCCCGTTCTTTTTAACGTCAATACATCACATCTACAACTAAGTATTATATTCAATAAACAATATGGGCGGTTTTTTTGGAACTATAAAAAAAGAAAATTGTGTAGCCGACCTCTTTTATGGGGTAGATTACAATTCTCACATGGGAACAAAGCGTGGAGGTATGGTAACTTTGAATAACGGAAATTTCACTCGCTCGATTCATAATATCGAGAATTCTTATTTCCGTACAAAATTCGAGGCTGATCTTCCCTCTTTTTCAGGAAATTCAGGAATAGGCGTAATCAGCGATACCGATGCTCAACCGATTATCATCAATTCTCATTTAGGAAAGTTTGCCGTAGTAACAGTTGCCAAAGTAACTAATCTACCGGAGCTCGAAAAGGAACTTTTGGCAAAAGGAAACCATTTTTGCGAACATAGTAACGGCATTACCAATCAATCGGAATTAGTCGCTATGCTTATTATCGAAGGTAAAACTTTTGTCGAAGGGATAGAGAATGTCTATAATCGATTGAAAGGTTCTTGTTCGATGCTTCTTCTTACAGAAAACGGAATTATTGCAGCACGGGATAAATATGGCCGAACTCCTATCATGATAGGAAAGGGAAAAAACTGCTATGCAGTATCATCCGAAACCTGCAGTTTTCCGAATCTGGGTTATGAAATGGATTATAATATAGGACCGGGAGAAATCGTTCAAATCACAGCCGATGGTTTTACACAATTGCGAAAACCTAATAAAAAAATGCAAATATGTTCTTTCCTTTGGGTATATTACGGTTATCCCGTATGCGAATATGAAGGGAAGAATGTTGACGAGATGCGTTTCGACTGCGGTGTGGAAATGGGTAAAAACGATGATATCGATGCAGATTTCGTATCAGGTATTCCCGACTCCGGAGTAGGTATGTCTTTGGGATATGCCGTCGGAAAACAAATTCCATATAAAAGAGCGATCGTTAAATATACTCCGACATGGCCGAGAAGTTTTACTCCTCCTACACAAGAAATGCGAGAACTGGTAGCAAAAATGAAGCTGATTCCTAACAAAAAATTATTGAAAGATAAAAAGGTCGTTTTTTGTGATGACTCTATTGTCAGGGGAACTCAACTTCATGACAATGTAAATGATTTATATCGTTATGGAGCTAAAGAGGTACACATGCGCATCAGTTGTCCTCCTTTAATTTATCCTTGTAAGTTTCTGAATTTTACAGGATCAAAATCGGAGTTGGAACTCATCACACGAAGGGTTATAAAAAATCTTGAAGGAGATTGTTCTAAAAATCTCCCGGCTTATGCAACTACAAATTCTCCCCAGTATTGCAAAATGGTGGACTGCATTCGAAAAGATCTGAATATTACGACTTTGAAATTCAATCCATTGGAAACGCTCGTTAAATCGATAGGTTTACCTAAAGAATGTATTTGTACGCACTGCTTCGACGGAAGTAGTTATGAATAATAACCGATTAAAAAAACGATGTGCCTCTAAAAGTTCGATGAAAACTTTTAGGGGCACTTTATTTTTTATATTATAACAATCTCATTTCTATAAACATGCAATCCCAGAAAATATTATAAAATAATCAAACAAGGTTTTTTATTTCTTTAAATATATAATATATATTTGCATTACATTGTTTTTTAGGATATTCAAGTAATGCATTATGGATCAAAGTAAAATCAAAAAAATATTCACAGGACTTACTTTTTTATTAGCTTGTATCTGGATCATACTATTGTTTGCAGATCCCTCACACCAACTTCATGTATTTTTTCTGAAATTAGATAATTTCTTTGCCGATTTCTATAATACGCTAATCTATATTGCCGATAAGAACCCGTATTATAATGAATTGAACGGTACTTGTAACAAAAATTATTTACCGTTCTCTTACATGATCTTATATCCGTTTACTTTGCTTACCAACTACTCTTCAATATCGCTCGAAGATTGTTGGAATTCTCAAATAGCCGTATTGAGCTGCTTTTTCTTTACATTACTCTCGCTTTTCCTACTATTTCATTCTCTATATCTTTTGTGTAAAAAATATAAATGTTCTCCGATCATATTGTTTATCATATTTTTTTCATCTATCAATCTTTACACTTTGGAGCGTGGAAACGAAATTATGATCTCAGCAGCTTGCATCAATTACTTCGTATATGTGAAAGATCAAAACGAAAAAAAATGGTATGGAATAATTTGTCTGGCTATCGCCTCCGTTTTAAAAATATTTCCAGCTATATTCAGCTTATATTATTTATATAAGAAAGATTACAAAACATTTTTCCAATATGCAATTCTTACTTTATTATTAATATTTTTACCTTTCTTGTTTTTTAAAAACGGATTCGGAAATATCGGTCAATTATATGAAAATGTAAAAGAACAAACAGCCATTTACGGAATGTCGTTTTCGGTATATCGGTTTGGGATCATTCCTTTATTTCTACAATTAGGAAAAACATTGAACATAGAAAATCAATCTATACTTTACGAAACGGGTAAATATCTAACTTATATCTTGGGATTGCTTTCCACAGGATTATTCTTTAAAACCAAATCTTCTTTAATACGTTTTGGTTTAGCGGCTATGATTTGTGTATTAGTTCCCCAGCAAGCATTTGTTTACAACGGTATCTATATTTTTCCGTTATTGATCATGTTATTATCCGCAAACAGCAAATTATCCAGTATAGAGACCTGCTTAGCTCTGTTTTTATTTATTTGGATACTATTACCTGTTCAGTTAAACAAATTCACTCCTAAAATCAATAACATAGGCATGATATTAATGTGGGTATTATTTATTTCGATAGCCATACGACAATATCTACTAAACAAGAAAAATAATTTAAACTCCTCGTCAAAAGAACGATAAAAAGTTTGCCCCAATAATCATTTTATAAAATCTTCCCGCATAGGAGTAAATGTATCGATTAAAATACCGGTCTCTATACATTTGCAACTATGCAATATTCCCGAGCGCATATAAACGCCATCTCCGGCACGAACAATCTCGGTTTCACCTCCTACGGTAAATTCAAATATTCCGCTTACAACATACGTAGCCTGAGTATGCGGATGTGTATGAGGTGCACCTTCCGCTCCTGTTTCGAACTTAACCTTAACCATCATCATATTCTTATTATAAGCCATAATCTGACGGATGACTCCAACTCCGGCACTCTCCCACTCTGTTGTATTCTCAAACTGAAAACTATCGCTCTCCTGTTTCATAAATCATATTTTTACGATTCAAAGATAATAAAACAGATATGAATCAAACAACAGTAACAAGCACAAAAGCCTATCTAAAAAAATTGCTTTTATCCTTAAGAATTCGTTCGGAACATCTTTCGGAACATCAAATTTTCAATAAAAATACTTGTCAGATTAACAGCTTTCAGTAAATTTGTGGAGCGTTGAAAAATGCTTTTTAGATAACAATATTTCAAATCTAATATCTCTATCAATTATGAGTTTAAAAATTATTGTACTTGCCAAACAAGTACCGGATACGAGAAATGTAGGTAAAGATGCCATGAAAGCCGACGGAACGGTAAATCGAGCAGCATTACCCGCTATTTTTAATCCAGAAGACCTGAATGCACTCGAACAGGCTCTGCAATTAAAAGAACAGTACCCCGGATCGACCGTCTCATTACTGACTATGGGACCTCCTCGCGCCGCCGACATTATTCGAGAAGGCTTGTTCAGAGGAGCTGATGGCGGAGTATTACTTACCGACCGGGCATTCGCCGGTGCCGATACATTAGCAACATCTTATGCATTGGCTTGCGCCGTCAAGAAAATGAAAGACTACGATATTATTATCGGAGGCCGTCAAGCAATTGACGGGGACACAGCCCAAGTAGGCCCTCAAGTCGCAGAAAAACTTGGTTTGCCACAAATTACTTATGCAGAAAAAATCTTAAAAGTTCAGGACGGCAAAATACAAGTCAAAAGACGTCTGGAAAGAGGTGTCGAAGTTGTAGAAGCCAAATATCCGGTAGTCATAACCGTTAATGGAAGTGCAGATGATTGCCGTCCGCGCAATGCAAAACTGATACAGCGGTATAAATATGCCAAGACCATAAGTGAAAGACAAAATCAGGATAATGACTATTTCAGCAATTTATACGAAAACCGCCCTTATCTGAATCTAACGGAATGGAGTGTGTCCGACGTCGATGCAGACTTGAATCAAGTAGGACTGGCAGGGTCTCCGACAAAGGTAAAACAAATCGAGAATGTCGTTTTTCAGGCTAAAGAAAGTAAAAAATTATCCGGAAACGACACAGAAATAGATGAACTCATGAAAGAGTTAATAGTAAACCACACAATCGGATAATAATCAGATACGTGATAAAAAATCATTAACTCTCCAAAAGAAAATCGTATGAATAACTTATTTGTATATTGCGAAATAGAAGACGGCATCATCGCCGATGTAAGCTTGGAATTGCTTACTAAAGGCCGTTCGTTGGCCAATCAATTGAATTGTAAACTTGAGGCTCTCGTTATCGGAAACAATTTAGACGGAGTAGAAAAACAAATTTTTCCATACGGAGCTGATACGGTTTATCTTGTCGATGACAAAAGGCTTTATCCTTATACGTCACAACCTCATGCATCTGTTCTTATTAACCTGTTTAAAGAAAAAAAACCTCAAATTTGCCTTATGGGTGCAACCAGCATCGGTCGGGATTTAGGGCCTCGTGTTTCTTCAGCCTTGCACAGCGGATTGACAGCAGATTGTACTGCTCTCGAAATAGGATCTCACGAAGATAAAAAAGCAGGAAAATCTTACGAAAATTTATTATACCAAATCCGCCCGGCTTTCGGTGGAAATATCGTCGCAACCATCGTTAATCCGGAGTGTCGTCCTCAAATGGCAACAGTTCGCGAAGGAGTAATGAAAAAAGAGATCGTTTCTCCTACATATAAAGGCGAAGTAGTTAAGCTGGATGCATCCAAATATGTTTCGGATGAGGATTTTGTTGTTTCTGTAATTGAACGGCAGATAGAAAAATCAAAAGTCAATATCAAAAGTGCACCGATTATCGTTGCCGGAGGTTATGGAGTAGGATCAAAAGAAAATTTCAAATTGCTTTATGATCTCGCTGCTACTATCGGTGCAGAAGTAGGAGCTTCACGTGCCGCTGTCGATGCAGGTTATGCAGAGCATGAACGGCAAATCGGCCAAACAGGGGTTACCGTACGTCCGAAATTGTATATCGCTTGTGGTATCTCCGGACAAATACAACATATAGCCGGCATGCAAGACAGTTCTATGATCATCGCAATCAACAATGATCCGAATGCGCCGATCAATACGATAGCAGACTATGTAATTACCGGAACAGTAGAAGATATTCTTCCGAAAATGATCAAATATTATAAGAAGAATAGTAAATAAATCATCTTTTATCATGAAAGTCCGTCTTTTACCCATTATAGCAATCTTCTTCGCTTCTCCAATATTTGCACAGGATACAATTTTTATCGATAAAAATTATCGGTGGTGTCCTAAAAATAAGGCTGTAGAATTTGCTATCGCCCACTGGGAAATAGGTAAAAAAGTTGTAAATTTCTATACTATGGAAGGAATTCCTACATGGACTGCAGAATATGCACTTTATGAAGAAGACCGACGCATAAGAAACGGGAAAGCCGTCTTACTTTTTCCTAATGGCAAAATACACAAAATAAATCATTGGAAAATGAACCAACAAGACGGTGAACAAATTATCTATTATGAAAATGGTAATCTGAAAGAAAAAGAAATTTACCATAACGGAACTTTCATTTCTGGTGAGTACTATGATAAAGAAGGGGAAAAAATTCCTTTTTCAGAAGTTTTCAAACTTCCGGAATATCCTGATGGAAATAAAGCTTTGTCTCAATTTGTGAAGAAAAATATACGATATCCTCGAAAATCTTTATTTAAATATTCCGAAGGAAAAGTCGTACTTACAATTTTCATCGACAAAGAAGGGCATATCACGAATTTCAGAATTAAAGACCATGCTGAAAAAGAAATGGATGAAGAAGCCGTGCGATTAGCGAGAAAACTGATGAAACAGTCTGCAAAGAATCCTTGGATTCCGGCAACAAAATATGGAGAACCTCGAAAAAGCAGTCTTAACATCCCAATCGTTTTTTATTTCAACGAAAACTAATTTTCTTTATCATAGATAATAACAAAACAAAACAATTAAAAAGAATATGGCTAATTTTTATTTAGATAACAGTGACCTTAAACATCACTTGAACCACCCGCTAATGAAGCGTTTGGTAGCTCTTAAAGAACGGAACTATACTGATGCCGAAAAATATGACTATGCTCCTATCGATTTTGAAGACGCTATGGACAGTTATGAAAAAGTTCTTGAAATCGCCGGTGAAATATGCGGAGACATCGTTGCTCCTAATGCTGAAAGTGTAGATCATGAAGGCCCTCAAGTTATAAACGGACGGGTTAAATATGCTTCCGGAACAGAAAAGAATCTGGACGCCCTTGTAAAAGCCGGTTTAATGGGCATTTCTATCCCTCGCCGATACAACGGATTGAATTTTTCTCTTGTACCGTATATCATGGCAGCCGATATGGTAAGTCGCGCTGATGCTGGATTTGTTAATATTTGGGGATTGCAAGATTGTGCTGAGACTATCTACGAATTTGCTAACGAAGAACAAAAACAGAAATATCTCCCTCGTGTCTGTGCCGGAGAAACTATGGCTATGGACTTGACCGAGCCGGATGCTGGTTCAGATCTTCAAGCTGTTATGTTAAAAGCAACTTACAGTGAAAAAGACGGATGCTGGTATTTGAATGGTGTAAAACGATTCATTACAAATGGAGACGGACATATAGCCCTTGTTCTGGCTCGTTCGGAAGAGGGAACTAAAGACGGTCGTGGATTATCAATGTTTATATACGATAAAAATGATGGTGGCGTAACCGTTCGACGCATAGAAAACAAAATGGGAATCAAGGGTTCTCCTACTTGTGAACTGGTATTCAAAAATGCCAAAGCCGAACTTTGCGGAGATCGTAAAATGGGGTTGATCAAATATGTCATGGCATTGATGAACGGTGCTCGTCTGGGAATTGCAGCACAATCGGTCGGAGTATCTGAAGCAGCCTATCGAGAAGCTCTTACCTATGCGCAAGAACGGCGACAGTTCGGTAAAGCAATCATCGAATTCCCTGCTGTTTATGAAATGTTATCGCTGATGAAAGCAAAACTCGATGCATCACGTTCACTACTTTATGAGACAACCCGTTTTGTGGATATGTATAAGGTTTATGAAGATATTTCAAAAGAACGTAAACTCGAAAAAGAGGAACGTGACGAAATGAAGAAATATCAAAGACAAGCAGATGCTTTCACCCCTCTTGCCAAAGGAATGAGCAGTGAATTCTGTAATCAGAATGCTTATGACTGCGTACAGATACACGGAGGTTCGGGATTCATGAAAGACTATGCTTGTGAACGCATTTACCGAGATGCACGTATTACTTCTATTTATGAAGGGACAACACAACTGCAAGTCGTCGCTGCCATTCGTCACGTAACTACCGGAACATTCCTTAACATGATGAAATTTTATGAACAGGAAACAATCTGTCCGGAACTAATTCCTTTACAAAACCGGTTAAAAGCCATGACTGAAATTTATGAAAAAACAGTGGCTTCGGTTGTCGAAACTAAAGACAACGAATATATTGATTTTCATGCACGTCGCATGGTAGAAATGGCCGGTCACATCATTATGGGACATTTATTGCTATTAGATACGACCCGATGCGATTCATTCCGCAATTCAGCAGAAGTATATATTCATTTCGGAGAAGCTGAAGTAAAAAAACTGGCTGAATTTATCAATAAATTCAATGTTGAAGATTTAGAATTTTATCGCAAAGGATAATCTCCTTACAAAAATCCAGAAGAGGCTGTCTCAAAATACAATTTGAGATGGCCTCTTTTTCTTATATTTGTAACCCAACATAGTTTATCAAGAGAAAACGATAAAGTATATCTTATTATGAAATATTACATCGGGCTTTTTATCTTATTGTTATTTATCGGATGTATATCAAATAAATGTTATACAGTCTATCAGATTGATAATGGTGAAGACTATATACAAGACGGAATGCGCCGCATTGTAGATAGGCGGGGGCGTATAGGATATATAGATGAAAAGGGGGCAATTATCATTAAACCTCAATTTGCTTTTGGTTTTCCTTTTAAGAATGGAAGAGCGAAAGTTACAAATAAAGGAGAAAAAAAAGTAGTACCAAATTCTAAAGGGGAATATCATTATTGGGAGAGTGATAAATGGTTCTATATAGATAAGACTGGAGCACTACTCCCTCAATTCAGTGTTATGGAATGGATACCAACGCAAATTATAGATGATAAAGAAAATAGACAATATCGAATTGGTTTTATAGGATTAGCCCGATGGTTCTATTTGCCTTATGATAACTCTAATGATTGGATGATGATAAAGATAAAGGATGCTATCAAAAATATTACGATGATAGAGGTCACTCTGTTAAACAAGAATACCATTATAGCTGTTAAACACAGCTATAAAGAACGACCAAGCAACCTTATTATAACAAATCCCTGATTACAAAATATGCCCAAAATTTTGTTCTTTTAAGTGATTGTTTTATTTTTGTAGTTAGAAGAGTTATTAGACAGCATAACAATTTAAAACACTGAAATTCGCACGGTCGCTAAATCGTTACCTTTTATTTTTCAAATAATTCACTAAAAGTTTATTTATCATCGGTTAAGTCTAACCGATGAAAATCTAAAATAATAATTCACCACACAAACTACACACACATGAAAAAATTATTACTATTATTCGCTTGTATATCATGCATTCATTTTACATCAGGACAGCAAGTAGAAACATACAATAATCCGGTAATTCGGGGCGATCTGGCCGACCCTACGATTATCAGAATCGGCAACACTTATTATGCGACAGGGACATCCTCAGAATGGGCTCCGTATTATCCGATGTTTAAGTCAAACGACTTGATCAACTGGAAACAGACCGGACATATATTCAATAAACAACCCGAATGGACACTCTCTTCGTTCTGGGCTCCCGAATTGTTTTACCATAATAACAAAGTTTATGTTTATTATACTGCTCGAGATAAGAACGGCGTTTCGTATATAGGTGTTGCGACTTCCGATGATCCGGAAAAAGAGTTTACGGATCATGGATTATTAGTCAAGTTCGGAAAAGAAGCTATCGACGCTTTTGTCATGGAAGATAACGGAGATTTATATATCACTTGGAAAGCTTACGGTCTTGACAAACGCCCGATAGAATTATTGTGTAACAAAATGTCTAAAGACGGATTACGGCTCGAAGGAGAACCTTTTACCCTTCTACGGGATGACGACCACACTTTAATGGAAGGTCAATATTGGTTTAAAAAAGGCAACTACTATTACTTAATGTATGCAACGAATAACTGTTGCGGTCCTAAAAGCGATTATCAGGTTTATGTCGCCCGCTCAAAAACACTGAAAGGCCCTTATGAGAAATATGAGGGTAACCCGATTCTTACAGGAAGTAACGACATTCTTTCTTGTGGACACGGTACTGTGACGACAACTCCGGATGGACGCATGTTTTATCTTTGTCATGCTTATTTAAATGGAGCGGGATTTTTTACAGGAAGGCAGCCTATTTTATTAGAGCTGACCATAGATAAAGATCAATGGCTTCGATTCAAGTCTGGAGATATAGCTCAACTTCAACAACCCGTACCATTTACCGGAACAAAACAAAAAATCATAAACGAATTTCGGGACAATTTCAAAAGTAAAAAACTTAAAAACGACTGGTGCTGGAATTACCTCTATTCAGATATAGATATAAAAACAGGTAATGGACATCTATTGCTCAGCGGCACTCAAAAAAATAACAGTCAAAACGGAACTGCCTTATGTGTACGATCCGTAAAACCGAATTATTCATTTGAAACCCAAGTAACAAATTCGAACAAAAGTTTGAAAGGCCTTACTTTTTATGGCGATGACAAAAATCTGGTTATATTGGGATACCAAAATAATGAGTTAATTTTAAAGGAAATAAAAGACGGGAAAGAAAATATCATAAGAAAAATGAATTTACCGACAAATAAACCTTATCTGAAAATAAAAATAACAGAAGGATGCAATTGTTCTTTTTTCTGGAGTAAGAATCAAAAAGATTGGCATATAATAAATACAGACAAGAACGGATATAACCAATTAGATCGCTGGGACAGAGTCGCCCGTCCCGGACTTATTCATTGCGGAGAATCTGATCAACCTGCTGAATTTTCATATTTCATTATTCAATAATGATATTAAGGACCTTTCTAAAATATACAATAAAAATACGGATTTGGAAAAATGAAACAAATTATCGACATAAACTCTTGGAATAGAAAAGAACATTTTTATTTCTTTTCAAAACTCGATGATCCTTTCTGGGGTATTACTACAGCCGTTGATTTTACCAAAATCTATTTGCTGAGCAAAGAATTAGAAAAACCTTTTTTTCTTTATTCTATACATTTTCTATTAAAATGTATCAATGATATAGATGCTTTTAAACTGCGAATAGAAGGTGAAAATGTCGTGAAATACGACAAAATCAATATTTCTCCCACAATCGGAAGAGAAGACGGAACTTTCGGATTCGCTTTTTTCGAATATAGTACAGACTTCAATATTTTTATGCAAAACGCTGAGAAAGAGATAAACAGAGTAAAAAATAGCACTGGATTATCTTTCTCTGAAAATACAGGAAGAAAAGATCTCATACGCTATTCAGCTTTACCTTGGTTTGCTTTTTCCGACATGAAACATGCAGATTCTATCAGGACCGGAGATTCTGTACCTAAAATTTCTACGGGAAAATTAATACAAAAAAAAAAGAAATATACTCTTCCTATCTCTATCAGTGCACACCATGGACTTGCGGATGGTCGTGATGCAGCTCTTCTTATACAAAAAATAATCGATATTCAATCTTCTCTATGAATTGTCAGGATAAAGACGAAACTTTCAGAGACTCGTATTTCTTGAAAAAGATCGTCAACAAAATAAAACCGCATAAGGCAAAAGGAGCTCCGATCAGTGCCGGATATTGGTAACCCATATTCGCCTGCAAGGGCAATCCGCCGCAGTAAGCTCCGATAGCATTCCCCAAATTGAATGCGACTTGGACACTTGCCGCCCCCAACATTTCTCCCCCCTTAGAATAACGAATCAGCAATACTTGCTGCGGACTTGAAACGGCAAATAGACCGGCAGTACAAAGGCACATTAAAAGTACCGATAACCACGGGACTCTTGCAAAAAAGAAAATCAAGAGCAATACGATACATATACACCCTTGCGCAAAGGCCGCTACTCTTCCCGGTGTATATTTATCAGACATCTTTCCTCCTGTCAAATTACCCACGACCATACCAAATCCGGCAAGAACCATAAAGAATGTAATGGAATGAGGCGAAAATCCTGAAACATGTGTCAACAAAGGGTTTACATAACTATACCAACAAAACACTCCTCCATTTCCCAGCATAGTCGCACCTAATAATAACCATGGTGCTGGAGACTTAAGAAAACGAAATTGTCCTTTCAACCCCGTATCCGGCAAGTTCTCGACTTGAGGAACCCACCGCCAAATATAATACATAATAATAACGCTCCATGCTCCTACCAAAAGGAAAGTCAACCGCCAAGATATCGATGCACTCAAAGACGTCCCCAAAGGAACTCCAAACAAATTTGCAATAGTCATTCCCGCAATCATAATAGAAACCGCTTCCGATCCCTTTCCTTTATCCGCCAACTTTTCAGCTACTATAGACGCAACACCGAAATAAGCTCCATGCGGTAATCCGGATATAAAACGAGCAACAAGCATCACCCAATAATTCGGAGCTAAAGATGCACATATATTTCCTATCATAACAATTGCAACCAAGCCCATCAAAATACGTTTCAAAGGAAATTTTCTTGCCAAAATAAGCAACGGTGCACCAACACATACCCCTAATGCATAGGCAGATATTAAATGTCCTGCCGTTGCAATACTTATATGCAAATTTTTTGCGACATCCGGTAATATTCCCATCATTACAAATTCAGCAATCCCCAAACCTAAAGTACCGAATGCCAATGCTATAAGACTCTTTTTCATATCTCTAAAAATTTTTCAGTCGGCAAAATTAAAACATTATCGTAACATACGGATTTCTTTAATCGTTTTTTTTACACTCATTTTTAGAGCTTGCTTAAGTCTTTTAATAAGAAAATTTTATAATCCGGACATTTCGAACAAAGCCTCTAAAATGCCTGAACAAAGTTAACACAGACTCATAAATTAATACCTGAAAAAACCGACTCTGCACATTGATAGCCTTCTTCATACAAATCGGTCAATTTTTTTATATTCTGTTCTATCCTACCGACTTCCAACGGCTTCTGAGGACGTATGACAATTGCCCGACTATTTTTCTCCATCGATTCAATCTCATCCATCGCCTTATTATATTCACGCATACGATGGCAAAGCCGATTTCTTAATGCTGGATATTTACGATAAAAAAATGAAGGGAGTTTCATTTCTTTTTCATCTTTCCTATATCCTTTATTACGTGTCAATACCAAAACCATCCGATCATACCCATCTTCGCAAGCTTTTCGAAAAGGTACAGGATCACAAATTCCTCCATCCAACATAGGTTTACCGTCTATCCATACAATCGGAGAAACAAACGGCAAGCTACTGGAAGCCCGACATATCTGCAACAGTCTTTTCGGAGATCGTTTTTCTTCAAAGTATTCGGCTTTTCCGGTTTTGCAATTCGAAGTAACCATAATAAAATGATCCGGTGATGCAAAATAGGTATCAAAATCATAGGGAAGAACCTTATTGGGCATCTCATCAAATAAAAAGTCCATATTCAATATGCTTTTATTACTCCAAAAAAATTTAGGACTTATATAATGATATTTATCCAATAAGTCTATATTCGAAATTTTAGCTCGCCCCCGTTGTCTCGAAGCATACGATAATCCATTACAAGCTCCTGCCGATACACCTATCGTATATGGGAAATAGATATTTTTATCCATAAGATAATCTAAAACTCCGGAAGTAAAGACTCCTCTCATTCCACCACCCTCTAAGACTAAAGCCCAATCACTAATCATAATATTTTTTGTGTTAGAACAACCAAAAATAATAAAAGTTTCGTTTTACTATATCAATGACAAAAAAATAAGGAAACCTTTTCCAAAGTTTCCTTATTGACTGCTATACCGTCTGTTTTTAATATGCACGGGCAAATAAAACTCGTCGAACAGAAGGCTTACCAGTTACCATACAAACACCGGGCGTTGTATCTCCGTCAAAAGGAATACAGCGTATCGTCGCCTTGGTTTCTTCTTTAATGCGAGCTTCCGTTTCTGGTGTTCCATCCCAATGAGCAAGAATGAAACCGCCTTCCTCGATCTTTTCTTTAAATTCATCATAAGAATCGACCTCGACAATATGTTTAGCACGATAATCAAAAGCTTTTTTATAAATATTAGACTGAATCTCATCTAATAATTTCTTCACATACAATTCGATATTATCGCAAGAAACAGTTTCTTTCTCCAACGTATCCCGGCGCATTACCTCCATTGTATTGTTTTCAAGGTCTCGTCCTCCCATAACCAAACGAACAGGCACTCCCTTCAATTCATAATCGGCAAATTTAAATCCGGGACGTTTATTGTCGGCATTGTCATATTTGACCGATATTCCCAATTCTTTTAATTTAGTCACAATACCAGCAACTTTTTCATCAATGACAGCCAGTTGCTCCATATTTTTATAAATAGGAACTATTACGACCTGAATCGGAGCTAACTTGGGAGGCAATACCAATCCGTTATCATCAGAATGAGACATAATCAAAGCCCCCATCAAACGAGTAGAGACTCCCCATGAAGTCGCCCAAACATAATCTAATTTATTATTTTTATCAACAAACTGCACATCAAAAGCTTTTGCAAAATTTTGTCCGAGAAAATGAGATGTTCCCGATTGCAGAGCTTTACCGTCTTGCATCAAGGCTTCGATAGTATAGGTATCCAAAGCACCGGCAAACCGTTCATTTGCCGACTTAACCCCCTTTATTACCGGCATAGCCATATAGTTTTCAGCAAAATCGGCATACACATTCAACATCCGTTGAGCCTCTGCCTCCGCTTCCTCACGAGTAGCATGAGCCGTATGTCCTTCTTGCCAAAGAAACTCTGCCGTACGCAAGAATAGTCTTGTACGCATCTCCCAACGCATTACATTCGCCCACTGATTGCAAAGAATCGGCAAATCACGATAAGACTGTATCCAATTTTTATAAGTGCTCCAAATAATCGTCTCAGAGGTAGGACGTATAATCAACTCCTCTTCCAACTTTGCAGCGGGATCGACAATAACTCCAGAACCATCCTCAGCATTTTTTAACCGATAATGAGTCACAACCGCACATTCTTTGGCAAAACCTTCGACATGTTCCGCCTCACGGCTTAAATAAGACTTAGGGATCAATAACGGGAAATAGGCATTAACATGTCCGGTTTCCTTAAACATATCATCCAACTGACGTTGCATTTTCTCCCATATTGCATATCCGTAAGGTTTTATAACCATACATCCTCTTACTGCCGATTGTTCCGCCAAATCGGCTTTCACTACCAAATCATTATACCATTGAGAATAATTTTCACTGCGTTTTGTCAGATCTTTCAGTTCTTTTGCCATGTATTTATGATATTTTTATAATCCTAATTTTGATTTCGAGATGCAAAATTATAAAAAAGCGGAATTATTTCATGCTTTTACTATTGAAAATCAATATAGCAATGCACATTTATAACTAATATGTAATCTTTCCTTTTCCTGCCAACTTTAACAAAGCCTCACCCGGGACAAGATAAATTTCCATACGCCGATTTTCGGTTCTATTGGCATCCGATGTATTCGGCATTACAGGATCAGAATTCCCCATACCATACGGAACAATATAATCCGATACTCCTCCATGTTCTTGTAACCACCCGGCTACTGCACGTGCTCGAGATTCGGATAGCTTACGTGTATAAGCGTCACTGCCTGTATCATCGGTATATGCCGCCAACAAAATATGATAATAATCGGGATTCTCTACATACTTGACAAACGGACGCAAAATTAGTTCTGCTCTATCCCACAAAAGCGTATCATTAGGTTGAAAAAGTTGATCCATCGGGATAACGACCTTTATAACTTCTCCTTTACGAGGTGTAGATAATTGGGCATGCTTTATCCGGCTCAAACGACGTACTTCTTGAGACAAAGCAGTTTTTAAATTATTAATAGCCGAACTTGCCGGTAGTGGTATTTTTATGTTTTCTTCTAAAGTGAGCTCATGAAGGTTTATATGCACCTCATCTTTCTTTTCTTTCTTCGTAAAAAAACGTTTTCCTGAATCTATCCAACGAGATATACGACTTTTCTCTTTTACGGGTTGAGTATCCTGTGCCTTTATAGAAAAAGGACAAGATAGCAATAAAGTCAGCAAATATATAATATAAATCTTGGTTCTCATTAAAAACAAGCTATGCGGTACTGGAGATAAACTCTCACAAAAAAACGGAAAGATATATAAATATCATTCCTTTTCATACAATCATAAAAGTAACAATCATTCGAACATTCCTATGGAATCGCAATATTCAAGTTCTCCCTGAACTACCATAGAGACATCATCCGCATCAAACCGTGTAAATCCGTTTTTACGAGCATTCGTTATCACATACTCGGTCAGTTCATCTTCTATGATATCGACTTCACTATCATTGTTTTCGTCCATATATCCTTTACTTTCGTAAAATTCATATATCAGATCGATTACATAGTTGATATCATCATCAGAAAACTTAGAAGCGACTTCTCCAGGAAGAAAATTCCGAATAAATTTCACGGCGTCATCTTCGTCATATTGCAAATCATCTTGTTGGCTCATAAAGATAAATTTATAAAGTTTATCGGGTAAAAGTAAGCAACCTTATCGGCATATCCAAACTCATACACTCTTTTTTGAGTATTTTAAAAATAGAGGAAATAAAAACAAATTAATTCCCTCCTATAAACAAATATTAATTCTCAATTAATAATAAATCAAGCGATAAAATAAGTATGTAAAATTATTTTTGTTAAAACTTAATTTTAAGAGCCCATTTAAATCTCATAAAAATACTTTTTAACGATTTGCTCCACTTTCAATAAATTGTCAAACAGATTCTAAACTTGAAAATAAAATAGAAATGAAGAAAAAAATTTGCACCTGTTTTTTTATGACAGTCATAGGCCTGAGTTCGCTGTACGCCCAAAATTGGCGGCTCATAAAACCCGCCTACCCGACAAAAGACGCTTTCGTAGCGGGATACTCGGTTACAGACTTCGGAGCGAAAGGCGATGGCATAACAGACGATACCGAAAGTTTCCAGAAAGGGCTTAACAGCCTAACCAATGTCGGTCCATCGAAAGTCAATGGAGGAATACTATTTGTGCCAGCCGGAAAATATGTCATCAAAGGAAATCTCAATATTCCTAAAGGAGTGACAATTCGCGGTGAATGGAAAAAACCGGAAAAAGGGCAACCGATAGAAGGGACTATTCTTATGGCATACGCAGGACGAGGAGATGAGAATGCTACCCCGTTGATTACAATGGAGCCGGCAGCCGGAGTTATGGACTTAGCTATATGGTATCCGGAACAAACTCCGGATAATATCGTACCCTACCCCGCTTCTATCGTGATGGGTAAGCCCAAACATTTCGGAAATGAATATTGTAATGTTAAAAATATTACATTAGTCAATTCCTATATCGGTATTGCAATCTCCCGAGTAAACGGAGGAGGATGTCCGGTCTTTTATGACATATACGGAAGTCCTTTATCTATCGGTATCGAAATCGACTACATCGCAGATGTAGGACGTATAGACCGCGTAGATTTTTCTCCGGCTTATTGGTGCGGATCGGGGCTTCCCGACTCTCCAACAGCAGGTGGATCATTCGATAAATGGATTTACGAAAACGGAACTGGTATCATGATGCGTAAAAACGACTGGTCATATACTACCAACGTCACTGTAGAAGGTTATAAAGTAGGGTTCAACGCAGCTCCATCGATTACGAATGAAGGGTCTAAGCCCAACGGACAAAATTACCAATTGAAAGTTATCGGTTGTAAAACGGGTATCCAATGCGATGCTATTGCCAACTCAGGAATACAATTTACACGAAGCATCATAAAAAACTGTGAAAACGGTGTAGTCGTAAATAAAGGCACTGCAGGTGCATTGCATTTTCATACTTGCGAAATAGATGCAACTCAAAACGCTTTTGTCACAGATGCAGAAAGCTCTACCCGTATTATGATTCTTCAAAATCAAATTCAAAAGGGGAATGTCAATATCAATGGGGCTATTTTGACTTTTATCGACTGCGATTTTTATAATTCCGCACCACAAATCGTTCTCGGAAGAAATGCCAGAAGCATAATTACGGGAAATCGTTTCAAAGAAAACGTAAATATAGAGAATCATTCTTTATTGGAATGTATTATAGACCACACTCCTGTTTCATTGGAAAAACTTCCGGAATTTCCCATGGCAATGTTAGAAAATCAAAAACAAAAACCGGACAGAGAATATTTGTACCTGGCAACAGACCCTGAATTCGGTGCAAATCCTGACGGGAATACCGATAACACTCAAGCTATACAAAAGGCTTTAGATAAAGCTGCTGCTGAAGGTGGAGGAATCGTTTATCTTCCACCGGGAAAATACAAAGTATTAGGAAATCTGAACATTCCTTCAGGAGTAGAACTAAAAGGTGCTTTGGATAACAGCTCTGCTCCTGTCGGCCCCGGAAGTATTTTACAAGTATATTCAGGGAAAGGAAATTTAAACGCCCAGCCTTTTATGACAATGAAAGAAAATAGCGGATTAAGAGGTGTCGTATTCGACTATCCTGAACAAAAAACCTCAGACCTTCCCAATCCTATCGCCTATCCGTACTGCGTTCAAGTACAAGGAAAGGATGTATATATTGTCAATGTCGGCATTCGAGCTGCTTATCAAGGTTTCGATTTATTTACATATAAATGTGATAACCACTATATTGATTATATTTCGGGACATTCGCTAAAAACCGGAATAAAAGTAGGTGGAGGATCGGAAAACGGAAAAATCTGCAATCTACAATATAATCTCATCGTCTATGCTTGCGGTTACCAAACAAAATTCGGCAGTTTCAGCAATTCCATAGAAGCTTATAAAGATATGGTATATACCTATGGTTATGAGAACTTCGACTTTTTAGTGGTTGAAAATTGCAAAGACGAATGGTTATACAATAACTTCGCTTTTGGTGCTCAACGCGGATTATTGTTCACCGGCGATAACACCGAAAACGCTTCGAACGGTATAAGTGTAGGAATGGCGATAGACGGAGCAAGAAGAGCATATTGTTTCGATGCATTAAACAGTAAAGGGTTCGATTTTATTAATAATCAGATTGTATCTACGGGAGAACCGAATACTCGATATATCGAAACAACAGCAAACTTTACCGGAAGAGTAACTTTGCATAACTCCGACTATTGGGGCAGCGCTTTACAAGGGGTACAAATGGAGAACGGGACAGTCAATCTGATTGCAGCCAGTTTCGTACAACCGGGAAAAGACAGATTTGCTAATATTATCGGAGGTAAGTTGAATATTACGGCATCTCACATTACACTGAAAGACCCGCTATTGAACTCAGACAACGAGTCCCGATTTTCAGCCCAATCTTCCATTTTAGACGGAAAAGGAATAACGACTTCAAAATGTGAACTCTGGAAAAATAACATGAGTAACACTCCGACATTGGCGATACCACAGTCCAGTGTACTGGACAGAACAGGCTGGATCGCCTCCGGCTCAAAAAACAGCAACAGTGCCAATAATGCCATAGATGGAAAAGAGGATACCCGATGGACCAGCGGTTCTCAAAAAGAACCGGGAGACTGGTTTAAAGTAGATATGCGAAACAAGCAAAAATTCAATCTCATCATTCTCGACACGACAGGCAGTCCCAATGATACTCCGGCAAAATATGAACTGTATGTCTCTGATGACGACCTTGACTGGGGAGAACCTATCGCAACAGGAGAAGGTAGCAGCATGATGACGATCATCAGTATTCCTACACAAAATGCCCGCTATTTTAAAGTTGTACAAACGGGTAATACGAAAACCAACTATTGGTCGATACACGAAGCATATGTCATTAACGATGATTATGAAAATACTGTAAAATCGACTTCTCAAAAGGACTCGAACATTTTTTATGCTAACGGTAATATTTGTTTAAAAGGATTTTCCGGAAAATCAGAAATAAACATATTTCGAATAAACGGAGAAAAAGTTTTCTCTTGCCAATCGGAATCACGACAAGTGCAAGTTCCGATGGAACAAGGAATATATGTTGTTCATGTCAACAATCAAAATCATAGTTTCTGTAAGAAAATAGTTATTCAATAAATCTTTTATCAAAACTCGTTCGATTTAATATCAATATAATATTTATCACGTGAAAAAGAATAGGGATATCTCCGTTATACATGGGAATATCCTTATTTTTTCTTTGAAATAAGCACTTGCATCTTTCTACAATTAATTTCGATCTATTTAATCATAATTTAATTCCTTTTTTATTCCAAAATAAGAAAATTCATAATACATCGCCCATATCTTTGTTTATCATTAATAAAACAAAATACACCATGAGAAAAAGAATACCTATTATTTCATTTTTATTTCTTTTTTGCTGTATAACAACAGTCTGGAGTCAGAGACCTGTCCCGACAACCATCACATGGGAATTGGCAACACCCAAATACCCTACACCGGATGCATATGTTTATGCTTTTAATGTAAAGGAGATGGGGGCTAAAGGCGATGGCATAACTGACGACACAGAAGCATTTCAAACAGCATTAAATAAATTAAAACTTATAAATAACGTAGCAACCCGTTTTGGGGGTACAATTTTTGTTCCTTCGGGAAAATATGTCATTAAAGGTAATCTAACGATTCCCAAAGGGGTCACACTTCGGGGAGAATGGAAAAAACCGGTAAAAGGAGAACCGATAGAAGGAACTATTCTAATGGCATATAACGGACGAGATGATGCCGCCGGAACTCCTCTGATCACATTAGAACCGGCTGCTGGTTTTCGGGATATGGCAATCTGGTATCCGGAACAAACTGCAGACAATATCGTTCCGTATCCGGTTTCTATAAGAATGGGAAGAAATGGAATTTTCGGAAACAATTTCTGCAACGTCAGAAACGTTACCTTGGTGAACAGTTATTTCGGAATAGAAATTTTCGATGAACAGACTGCCGGCTGTCCTGTTTTTTACGATATATACGGAACACCTCTTTCGGTCGGTATAGAATTTGATAACATCGCTGATGTAGGACGTATAGACCGTGTCGATTTTTCTCCGGCTTACTGGAGCGGTTCAGGATTAGAAGGTTCTCCACAAATAGGAGGACCGCACGAACAATGGATTTATGAAAACGGAACCGGTATTATGATGCGACGTAATGACTGGTCTTACACTTGTTATGTCAACATCGAAGGTTATAATACCGGTTTCAATGCCGCACCTTCCACTGCGAGTCCGGGATCATTCCCTAACGGGCATAATTATGAGTTATCATTCAAAAACTGCAAAAACGCCGTAAAAATAGACGCTATTTCCAATGCTGGAATCTTATTTTCAAAAATACATATCGATGATTGTGACAATGGATTTGTCATTTCTCCGGGTGTCGGAGCAACGCTTCACATGATGGGATGCGACATCTCGACAAATCAAAATGCAATCACGACAGATAAAGAAGCATCTACACGTGTCATGATGCAAAGTTGTGAAATAAAAGATGGCGAAATAAATATAAACGGAGGTATCTTATCTTGCACCAGTTGCGATTTTAATAATAGTTCTCCACAAATACATATAGGTACCAATGCTCAATATATTATTACAGGAAATAGATTTAAAGAAGCTTGTAATATCGATAATAAATCTCTTTTTAAAGGGTATATCGATCATTCTCCGATTACGGTAAAACCATTACCTGAATTTCCTCAGATTAGTCACGATACACAAAAACAAAAACCGGAAAGATTGACGTTGTATAAAGCAGAGATGAAAAACGGCGTAGATCCTTCCGGAAATTCAGATTGTACCTCCGGACTTCAAAAATTATTAGATCAAGCGGCTGCAGAAGGAGGAGGTATTGTATTTTTGCCTCCGGGAACTTACCGATTTAACGGCAACCTAAATATTCCTTCGGGAGTAGAACTAAAAGGAGCAATCGATAATAGTACCACTCCCGTAGGCGGAGGTAGCATTATACAAGTATATAACGGTAAAGGCGATGAAAATGGAACTCCATTTATCACCATGCAAAAAAATAGCGGTTTACGAGGGGTCACCATTAATTATCCGGAACAAAAATCCTCTCTCCTGCCCGATAATATATTAAAATATCCTTATACGGTACAAGTACAAGGAGAAGATGTGTATATTGTCAATATTGCCATTCGCGCTGCTTACAGAGGATTCGATCTATTTACATACAAATGCGACAATCATTATATCGACTATATTTCAGGGCATTCATTCAATACCGGAATTCGTGTAGGCGGAGGATCGGAAAATGGAAAGATATGCAATCTACAATACAATCCGATCTGCTATACAAACGGTTATGAATCGAAATTCGGCAGTTTTCCAAATTCCGTAAAAGAATATGGAGATATTGCCGGAAATTATTGTTTCGATAATTTCGACTGGTTGGTTTTGGGCGATTGCAAAAACGAACTGTTATACAATGATTTTGCTTTCGGAGGACAACGAGGAGTAGTATTCATTCAGGATAATGGAAAAGGGCCTCAAGGAACAAGTGTCGGATTAGGAATCGACGGAGCACGCAGAAGTATGTATTTTGGAGGAATGTCTTCTGAAGGATTTGAACTTATAAACACGCAAGTAGTAGCAGTCGCTAAAGGCTCGTCTGATCTTTCAAACACAAAATATCTCGAACTCTCAAGTGATTTCACCGGTGGAGAAGCGACTTTATTCAATTCCGACTATTGGGGCAGTGCTAAACAAAGTATTTTGGCAGAAAACGGGACAATAAATCTATATAACGCATGGTTTCAATCTCCCGGAGAGAATCATTTTGCCGATTTGAAAGGAGGAACTGTAAATATCGTCAACTCAAGTATATCTACCAAAAATCCGTTATTGACAAATGGCAGCGAAACACATCTTTCGATCCAATCTTCTGTTGTCGATCCTTACAACAGCAACACAGACAACTGTATCCTCTGGAAAAATAATTTAGCGAATACGCCCGAACTGGCCGATGTCGAGATGTTAGACAGAAGCGGATGGATCGCTTCGGGATCTAAGAATAACGGAGATGCAAAAAACGCTATAGATGGAAAAGATGATACCCGATGGACCAGCGGACCGCAAAAAGAGCCGGGAGACTGGTTTAAAATAGACATGCGGAGTCCTCAAAAATTCAATACGATTATTCTCGATACATCGAAAAGCCCAAATGACTCTCCGGCAAAATATGAGCTGTATGTTTCTAATGACGACCTTACATGGGGAGAGCCCGTTGCAAGCGGTGTAGGCGGAGGAACACTGACGATTATTAATATTCCGACACAAGAAGCCCGGTATTTTAAAATAATACAAACCGGAGATACCAAAACAAATTATTGGTCGATATATGAATTAAAAGTAATCTACAATGGCACAGAAACCGGAATAGAAACATATACTCAAAACGAGGGTAATGTTTATTGTACAAACGAGAATATTTATTTAAAAGGATTCTCCGGCATCAGTAAAATATCGATTTATAATCTTGAAGGGAAAAAAGTTTATTCTGCAAAAACAGATACGAACTATATAAAATCAGGACTTACTCCGGGTATATATATTATTCACATACAAAATGAAGAAAAACAATTTAGAGGGAAACTGAACATACAATAAAATAAACTGCAAATCAAGAGTAGAAGCAATAAATTTATTCGATCCGGGACGTAATTGTTTAATCTTGATTTTATTAGAATAAGAAATAATACATGATAAAATAACCAATCGCAGAGAATAATTTGCGGTTGGTTATTTATTTGAACAATTATCTATCACATCAGTCCATCTAAATTCTGCACAAACATTTTTGAGAACCGTTTTCAAGGGTGTTTTTGTCCCGATAAAGAATATAAGGATAGAAACAGGAAAACAGAGCAAAAAAATCAAAAAATTTTGAATATATATTTTATCGAAAATTTTAAACAGATTAAACACAGCATTACACTAAAAAATACGGAAGATATTAGATATTATCCTCCGTATTTTTTAGTATGAAATAAAACAAAAAGTGATTCGAAATATTTAATCCATAAATCTCTACAACAAAAACAATATCCAATTCATGAGATCACAATTTAAAAGGATAAGACTTTACATAAATTTTAAAATCCTTGATTCCGCCGGGAACTTCACTCTCCATACGAGGCAAATACTGAATTCCGGTTAACGTATAAACCGCACCTAAGTCAATGACTACGGAATGAGGATAATTAACCCCCTTAACAGTACTCCAATAAGTAGATTCCTGCAAATCGAAAATTTTATCTGCCGAACGATTAACATGCGACACATCCTCGCTATCGGCATAAGCTACTATCCACGGTTCACGAGAAAGCCGTTCACCATTTTCGGTCAATACATGCATTTCTGCAATACAAGCAAGTTCTTTCCCATCTTGGGCATTCAATGCTTCTAAACAAATATAACGACCGGTGACCGGTCTATCGAATTTTATTTCTTGCCAGCCATTTCCCGCTTTGAAACATCCTGAAAAAACAGGTCGTTCATCCGAAAGATTCAAGTTTTCTCCCTCCTTACGATGCGTAAGCGGCTTTTGAACAAGCAGTTGATCCAAAAGCGGCTTATCCAAACCTTCAGACTTCGCATCTTTAGGACCAATAATATCAAAAACAAGAATTTCATTTTCTCCTTTTTTCAGCCAACAACCCGGAACATAAAGCGTCTGTTGTGGACCGATTTCCCAAATACGTCCTAATGCATGGCCATTGACATAAACCAACCCCTTGCCCCACGTCTCGAAATTCAAAAAAGTATCGCCCGTTCTTTTCATTTGAAACGTCGCTCGATAACAGCCCGGAATACGCTGACCGTATTTATCTTTTAACGACAGGATCGGATGAAACTTCATTTTTTTATAAAACTCATAGGAATCTTCAATATTGAAAACTTCCCAATTCTTTAAATCGCAAATAAAAGAATACCCGTCTATATTTATAGAGAGCTCTACGTTTTCCGTGATCCCCTTATAATCTTTAATTGCGCGTCCGAAATTAATGCGCCCCATAGCTTCTACAAGAATATCGAGCTGTGCTCCTTTCGGGCATGCAGGTAAAGTAAGCTGTTTTTCTCCGTTACGACGATCTAATTTTCCGATATATTTACCATCGATAAAGATCTGTGCATAATCGTGCGCCTCATTTACTGTAAGCTGTGCAAAAGAGGTTATTTCCGGTAAAACCGTACGATAAAGAATCGAACCGAATCCCTGATCATATTCTTCCATAGTGCGAATATTCTTATCCTTTTTGGCTACCGGTAAATTTGCAAATAGCGGAGCAAACTCTGTAAATTGAAAAGCCGGAATACTAACAGATTTGATCAAAGCCGGAACTTTCGCCAGTTTCTCCCCATTCATATATTTTCCCAATGTTTTCCGTAACGCCCAATATTTCGGAGTCGTCTGTCCAGATTCACTAATAGGGGCATCATAATCATAAGAAGTAACATCAGGGGCAAATCCCGGTGAGTTCGCTCCTGCCCAATGTCCCCAATTAGTTCCTCCATGAGTCATATAAAGACTAAACGATATACCTTTTGAAAGCATCTCGTCAATCCCGGATATCATGTCCGAAGCCGGTCGGGTTTCATGATTAGCCCCCCATTTATCGAACCAACCGCTCCAAAATTCACTGCACATCAACGGACTATCGGGACGAAGCTCTTTCAATCCTGCAAATTGCTGATCGATATTAGCACCCGTGCCGAAATTTATAGTCCAAAGTAAATCCGGCAAAGCATTTTTGGTAAAGTTTGACGCCCAATCACATTGAAATAATGTTACATCACCAAAATTAGTACGTACAATATCTCGTATCTGCGATACATATTCTTTACTTTCACCATAAGAACCGTATTCATTTTCTACCTGAACCATAATGATAGGACCTCCGTTCTGAATGGTCAACCCGCCAACTTGTCGTGCAACTTCCCGTTCAAATATATTTACACGTTCCATGAAATACGGATCTGCTTCCCTCAGGCGTATATCTTTTTTCTTAAGTAACCACCAAGGTAATCCGCCCATCTCCCACTCGGCACAGACATACGGTCCCGGACGTAAAATGACATACATATCATTTTGCTGGCATAGCCTACAAAATGCCGCCAAATCATTTTGACCGGTAAAATCAAACTCCCCCGGTCGAGGCTCATGCAAATTCCAAAACACATAGAGACAGATCGTATTCATACCAAGAGCTTTACAAAGCTTGATGCGCTGTTCCCAATACGGTTTAGGTATGCGAGGGTAATGCAACTCAGCCGCTTTTATGACAAAAGACTTACCATTCAAGAGGAAAGTACCTTTTCCTACTTCAAAACAAGACCGAGACGTTTCATCTTTTCGAATTCTATCATTTACATTAAATTTATCTTCATGGCAAACCTCGTGTTTACAAACAATATTCTTTGCGTTTTCCTCTCTTGACACCACAAAATCACTAACTAAACTATTTTTTGCCTCTATCACAAAAGAATTGCATACAATCAAAAACAATAAGCTCAAAAAAACATTTCTCATATAATCAGCATTAGATATACACACTATGATTTTTTAAATGCAAATGTAAGAGAAACGAAAAGAAGGAAAGGAATAGAAACATTTCAAAAAAGATCTATTTTGATTCAAAATTCAAGACTTACAAATAAAAAAGGGAACTTTACTTTTTGACAGCAAAGTTCCCCCTCTATTATAGAAATATCAATTAATTTCTAAATACCAACCCGTTTTCATCAGCATCGATAACAATAGGTTTGCTTTTATCTACTTTCTGAGCCAATAAATCTTTCGACAACTGATTCAATATATACCGGTGAATGATACGCTTTACCGGACGAGCACCGAATTGCGGATCATAACCCTCTTTAGCGACAAAGGCCAAAGCTGCCGGTGTAATATCCAGTTTCACACCGTTCGAAGCCAACAATTTCTCAATTCCTTTAAGCTGCATAGCAACAATTTGCTCGATCTCTTTTTCATTAAGAGGAGTAAACATAATCGTTTCGTCGATACGATTCAGGAACTCAGGACGTATAGATTGTTTCAACAGATCCAATACTTGACGTTTGGTCATTTCTGTAATTTCATCTTTATTTTCGGGTGTAATTTTCTCGAAATTTTCCCGAATAAGACTTGATCCCATATTGGAAGTCATGATGATAATCGTATTCTTAAAATTCACCAAACGCCCCTTATTATCGGTCAAACGTCCGTCATCCAACACTTGCAATAAAATATTGAAAATATCGGGATGAGCCTTTTCTATTTCGTCGAACAACACTACCGAGTACGGTTTACGCCGTATCGCTTCGGTCAACTGCCCACCTTCTTCATATCCGACATATCCAGGAGGCGATCCGATAAGACGAGTCACACTGAATTTGTCCTGATACTCACTCATATCGATACGGGTCATCATATTTTCATCGTCAAACAAATATTCCGCCAAAGCTTTTGCCAGTTCTGTTTTTCCGACACCCGTAGTCCCCAAGAAAATAAATGAGCCTATCGGACGACGCGGATCACTCAGTCCCGCACGGCTACGACGAACAGCATCCGAAACAGCCTGTATAGCCTCTTCTTGTCCGACTACACGTTTATGAAGTTCTTCTTCCAGATGAAGCAGTTTTTCTTTTTCACTCTGCATCATTTTACTGACAGGAATTCCCGTCCATCTGGAAACGACATCGGCAATATCTTCCGCATCTACCTCTTCCTTGATCATGGCAGCACCGCCTTGCAAAGTTTTCAGTTTTTCCTGAACATCTTTTATTTCTTGTTCTTTAGCCGTAATTTTTGCATATCGTATTTCAGCGACTTTCTCATAATCGCCTTCTCTCTCCGCACGATCGGCCTCGAACTTAAGATTCTCTATATCGATTTTATTTTGCTGAATTTTATTGACCAATTCCTTTTCGGATTCCCACTTAGCTTTAAACTTCGTTTCTTCCTCTTTCAAATTGGCAATTTCCTCATTCAACGTTTTCAGTTTATCTTTATCATTTTCTCTTTTGATCGCTTCTCGTTCGATTTCCAACTGTTTAATACGACGAGAAATCTCATCCAAAGCTTCAGGAACAGAATCTACTTCAAGACGCAACTTCGCAGCAGCTTCATCCATTAAATCGATTGCCTTATCCGGCAAAAAACGATCTGTAATATATCGTTCGGACAGTTGTACGGCGGCAATGATCGCATCATCTTTAATACGCACTTTGTGGTGATTTTCATACCGTTCTTTTAAACCTCTCAAAATCGAAATCGTACTCAATTCATCAGGTTCATCGACCATAACAATTTGGAAACGACGTTCAAGAGCCTTATCTTTTTCAAAATATTTCTGATACTCATCTAAAGTAGTAGCACCAATCGAGCGAAGTTCTCCTCTTGCCAATGCAGGTTTTAAGATATTAGCGGCATCCATCGCCCCCTCACCTTTTCCCGCACCGACCAAAGTATGTATCTCATCTATAAAAAGAATAATCTCTCCTTCAGCCTGAGTCACCTCATTAACAACTGCTTTAAGCCGTTCCTCAAACTCGCCTTTGTATTTAGCTCCAGCAACCAAAGCTCCCATGTCCAAAGAATATATCTGTTTGGTTTTCAGATTTTCAGGGACATCTCCACGTACAATTCTATGAGCCAAACCTTCTGCTATGGCAGTTTTACCAGTACCCGGCTCACCTATCAATATAGGATTATTTTTCGTACGCCGACTTAATATCTGCAATACCCTACGGATCTCGTCATCCCGTCCGATCACCGGATCAAGCTTCCCGGTACGGGCACGCTCATTTAAATTAATCGCATACTTACTCAAAGCATTATAAGTATCTTCAGCAGAAGCATCCTTTACGCTTTGTCCTTTTCTCAATTCATCAATAGCCGCTCCCAATTCTTTTTCATTAATCCCGGCATCTTTCATAAAAGACGATGCCGAACTTTTGGTTTGCAATAGAGCCATCAGAATAGATTCTAAAGCAACGAACTGGTCTCCCATCTTAGAAGAGTAGTCAGAAGCTTTTTGCAATACCGTATTTGCATCACGACTCAAATAAGGTTCACCTCCACTCACTTTAGGTAAAGACGCAATCTCCCGATCAATTGCTGTTTTCAGTAAATTAACATTAACGCCCAATTTCTGAAAAATATAATTGACAAGGCTTTCTCCCACATCAACAACACCTTTCAGCAAGTGCACCGGCTCGATAGCCTGCTGTCCATTGGCAGAAGTTATCTCGACTGCTTTCTGAACAGCTTCTTGCGATTTGATTGTAAAATTATTAAAGTTCATATCTTTTTTCTCCTTTCCATTCTTTTTTTAGTTAAATTCAAGAAGTTATTCGCAAAAAGGATGCCAAATGAATTTACAGACAAAAATACTAATAGCCAATCGGTTAAAATGACAAAATGACCATATTAAAGATTACGGAAACCCTATCCAACAAAAAAATGCATTTACACTTAAACAGTTCCATAAACTGACATTTTGACCTATATTACCTATAACAATTCGAGTTCTGCTTTGTTCGACAAACAATAAAGAAGAGGTAACTGTACACCAATACCTCTTCAAAAGTCTATTTAATTTTATAAAAGGATTTATTTGGAATCTAATTTATTCAGATCCCGGATGATCAACCGTGCTCTCTCAGCACTTTTAATCTCCTTCCGACGCTGGATATAATAGACCGGATCAAGACTGAAGCCGAGACTTTTCGTTCGTTTAGCTCCTGATAAATTCAGCATTTGAGCTACATTATTTCTTGCTCTCAACATTAATATGTTTTGCTTCTCATCTCCTTTAGAATTTACCATGTGAATAAGTAATGCCCGCTTTATTGTCTGAGAAGGATTATTAGGTAAGGCAAACTTATACTCCGACAGTTTAAGATCCAGCGGTTCTATATATGCCTCTATCGGCATCCCTACTAAAAGCGTATCTGCAATTTGACGCTTTTGCGATACCGGTTTTTCAAACGGAAGGGTAAATGTTTTTCCATCAAAAAGTAATTTCGGAGTCTCTACGGGCGGTTCTTGCGCAAACATGTACGACGGATATAAAATCAGTCCGACAAAATACGACCAAACAAGTACCGCCTTCCGTGTCATAATAACATTGAGTAATTTTTATACAAATATATTTTATCATCCGGGGAAAAAGAGAAAATCATTTTTCATTAACCTACTTGAACAATAAAAAACAAAAAACACCTGTAAAAAAACATCTAAAGACAAAACTTCTTATCTTGAAGATAAATTTTATCTTTTCATATAGAATTTTCGATATTCTATCTGTTGCGGATAGCAATTCTATCTTTAAAAAGCAGTATATTTGCGACAAATTTTAAATAAAAGAATGGACTTCGAATTACAATATACCGATCCTTGCAGTCGTGCCAGAGCGGGGAAAATAACTACTGATCACGGATGTATCAACACTCCTATATTTATGCCGGTAGGTACTGTCGCATCGGTGAAAGCCGTACATCTGCATGAACTGAAAGAGGATATAAAAGCCCAAATCATATTAGGAAATACATACCATCTTTATTTAAGACCCGGTCTCGATACTTTGGAGAAAGCCGGAGGGCTGCATAAATTTAACGGTTGGGACAGACCTATTCTTACCGACAGCGGAGGATTTCAAGTTTTTTCTCTCTCAGAAAACCGGAAATTAACCGAAGAGGGGGCACATTTCCGTTCTCATATTGACGGTTCGAAACATCTTTTTACACCCGAGAAAGTCGTAGATATTCAACGCATTATCGGCTCGGATATTATGATGGCTTTAGATGAATGTCCTCCCGGACAGTCAGACTACTCTTATGCAAAGAAATCTTTACAACTTACACAACGCTGGTTAGAACGAGGATGGAAACATTTTTGCGAAACAGAGGGCAAATACGGATACAAACAAACTTTTTTTCCGATCGTACAAGGATGTGTATATCCCGACCTACGTAAAGATGCGGCGAAACATGTAGCTCAGTTAGGGGCTGACGGGAATGCCATCGGAGGTCTGGCCGTCGGAGAACCGACAGAAAAGATGTATGAAATGATCGATGTCGTCAACGAAATATTGCCGACCGATAAACCTCGTTATCTCATGGGTGTAGGAACTCCTGCAAATATTCTGGAAGGAATAGAACGCGGTGTCGATATGTTCGACTGTGTAATGCCTACTCGCAACGGTCGCAACGGAATGTTATTTACAGCAAACGGGATCATGAACATGCGGAATAAAAAATGGGCGGACGATTTTTCGCCCATCGATCCGGACGGTACATCTTATGTAGACCATCAATACTCAAAAGCTTACCTAAGGCATTTGTTTATCAGTAACGAAATTCTCGCTATGCAAATCGCGTCGGTGCACAACCTCGCTTTTTATGTATGGCTTACTCAAGAAGCTCGAAAACATATTCTGAACGGTACTTTTAAAACTTGGAAAGACGAGATGATAATACGGGTTACACACCGGTTATAAACATTATCGCATGCTAAAAAAAATCGACATATATATTATCAAGAAATTTTTGGGGACTTATTTTTTCGCCATCGCTCTTATCATATCGATTGCGGTAGTCTTCGACATAAACGAAAAACTGGATTCGTTCCTCAACGCTCCGTTAAAAGCCATAGTCGTAGATTATTATTTGAATTTCATCCCCTATTTCGCTAATTTATTCAGTCCATTATTCACTTTTATCGCCGTTATTTTCTTTACATCCAAACTTGCCGACAACTCCGAAATTATCGCCATGTTATCCAGTGGCATAAGTTTCAGAAGATTGATGATTCCCTATATGATCTCGGCAGCGATTATCGCAGGTGTTACATTTTATCTTAATAGCTATGTAATCCCTCCTGCCAATGTCACCCGTATCGAGTTTCAAAACAAATATGTAAAAAACAAAAAAGTAGATTATGCCAGCAATATACAGTTACAGGTAGAGCCCGGTGTAATTGCTTACATGAGTAGGTACGATAATAATACGAAGACCGGTTATCGCTTCTCTTTAGAAAAGTTCGAAGGGAAAATTCTGAAATCGAGACTAACTGCTCAAACGGTCACTTATGACTCGGCATACCATTGGATTATAAAAGATTATATGATCCGAAATTTTAACGGAATGCGGGAAGAACTGACTCGAGGTAGCCGCTTAGATTCTATCATTACCATAGAACCCTCAGATTTCCTCATATCCAGATATGACAGTGAATTAATGACCACCAGTGCACTGAAAACATACATCGACAGACAAAAAAAACGAGGTGTAGCAAACATCAAAGACTTTGAGATCGAATACGAGAAACGATTTGCAATGACGGCTGCCTCTTTTATCCTTACCGTAATCGGAATGTCCCTCTCTTCGAGAAAAGTCAAAGGAGGAATGGGTGTCAATATCGGTATCGGCCTGCTTTTAAGTTTTTCTTATATCCTTTTCAGTACCGTTTCGTCTACTTTTGCCGTATCCGGAGCGACATCTCCGCGTGTTGCCGTATGGTTACCCAATATCGTATATAGTATTATAGCTGTTTATCTTTATCGAAAAGCTCCAAAATAAATTGCAGAGTATAAAAATGAACAACAAAGAAAATGAATTTATATTTCTTTGTTGTTCTAATAAAATATACGTACAAAGACTAACGTTTAACCAAGAAAATTTCACAAGTATCAAAATCTATTTCCCACCTATGATCCGGCAAAGAGTCCCATTGATACTTCTGAGCTTTCTCATCCCACCATGATTGAAACTTGGTTGCCGTTATACTCATATCTGCTACCAACTTATTATATAATGCCTCATTTTCCGCATCAAGAACTTTAAATAACTCATTAAGACCATTTTTTCTTTCAAATAATGTTCTAATCTCATCTCTTTCTTGCTCCGACACAGAACCTATTAACTTTCTTTCCATTTTCTATCTTTTTATTACATTATTCATTTTACTATATCTTGATAATAATCTAACGGGTCTAAATAATATAGTGGCGGTATATTTTTTATATGACTGAAAAAATGCTTGCTTTGCAGCTTCTGCAATAAAATACCAGACAAATTCCGTTCATGATGGCTCAATACACATTGTTGATGAGAAGGAGTATTGACTTCATGTGTCATCTTCTTATTCAAAAATACACATCTTCTACATTGATATGAGTCACAAATACGGCACAAAGCAGAATATTGTATTGTCAATAAATGACTATTAGGTATATTGATACCTGTATTTAAAGAACCGACTGCATGATCCTCATCTTCATAATAAAATGCCGGACAAACATAAAAACAACCATTCGGAGCTATCGTTAGGTGTTTTATCCCCGCATCACAAGAGTTTACGCTATCTAAAACCATCCTATCAGTTACCATATTAAGCTCAAATACATTACCCGATACTAACAAATCGTACATAACATTTTTTAACGGCTCTATATCTATCCTGAACTGATTTAAAGCCGATTCCGTTGCCGATCCAACATTTTTAAAAAGGACATTCAACCTTCGAAAATAATGGTGATACTGATATATAAGCATTGGCAGCTGTTTAGCTTCTTCAAGGTCCATTCTCAAAATAATATTATATTTCTTACCTTGAAGAGTGTCTAATTTTTGAAATTTTCCTAATTCAACAATTATAATATCATTTTCCGGATCTGGTAAACAAAACTTCAGAGTATCTATATCCAGCACTTTTATATGAGCAAAACCAGCCAGAAGTTTCAAATGTTCTTCTGATATTCTGGCACTATACAAGACCGTTGCCGCATATCCTGCCTCTTCACAAAAATTTATACTATCTTTCAATACGTCAATCGGCATCAATCCGGTCATTTTTGTTTTGCTATCGTAATAACAAAAAGACGGAGCAATATCGTCTGTAACAATAACGACAGATTCCAACTTACTATTTTCCATTTTCAATTCTGTCCAGTTTATTCCAAAAATATTTATTAGCCCGGACACGAGCCTTATGCATTTTACAAATATAAGTAGCTCGCTGAAAAATTGTGTCCGAATCAGCAAAATCATAATTAGCTCCCTGACACCAAGCGCATCCATTGCTATCTTCGCAGTCCATACACTCCATACTACTTTGCGTCGATTTTCGTAATGTTTCAAACGGCCGTAACAGATTTTTATCAATACCCGTTTTACAATCCCCGATCTTTAATCCGGATTTATTATTTAAAGAATAATCAATAAATCGAATACAAGGATAAAAACCGCCATCACATCCCACCGCAATCATTTTACCTGCACCGCACCAGTTCGAATCGTTACCGTCTTTTATTACCGGTTCACTTAAACTCCGATCAAATAGAGAACAATAAAAATTATTATAATACTTATTTGCTATTATTTCGTCCGCAAGTTCGGTTAACTGCCTCTCAAAAATAAGATCATCGCCCTCTTCCCAACAATTCTCAAAAATAGTATTCATATTCACATACTTTATACCGATACTCCATAAATGCAAAACACTATCTTTGACATACGGAAGATCATCATGAGAAATCGTAGCTTTTGTCGTTGCTTCAGGAAATTGCTCCAACCAAAGTTTCACATTCCTCAACACTTCTTCATAAGAACCTTCACCGTTCGGAAATATTCGCTGATTGTCATGTTTCTCCTTATTTCCATCTATAGATATGCCTATACTCAGATGCTTACTATTTTTCTCTATAAATTTTTGGACTTTGGGAGAACTATATAACAGTCCATTAGTCGATATACTTATTCGATAAGAATTGAACCAAGGATGATTCATTTCAAACATTCTAATTTTGATGTAATCACAGATACGATCGATTAGATCGATTTCCATAAGAGGCTCTCCCCCTATAAATTCCCATACGACACCCTCATTTCCAAACACCAACTGCGGCATATCAAGTATCATATCCACAGATTTAGCAGCAATATCAAACGACATTTTCTTAATGCTGTTTTTTCCTGTTATATAACAATACTTACAGCGCAACTGGCAATTTTCCGTTACGATAAAAGTTATATGCCGGGCATTCCCTTTTATCCACTCACGTTGGCTTTCTTCCTGTACCATACTAATTAATAAAAAGCACAATTAAGTGAACACTGGGTATCGCATCCCGAACGGCATGTATTATCACAACCGGTAGTACAACTTTTTCCACAAGCACCACATCCTGCTATGCAACTATTCGCACATCCCGAACCGCAAGTAGAACATGTGCTGGATCTTGATGTCCCACTACAAGTGGCAGAACATCCACTACAGCCGCTGGAAGTAGAAGAACCTTTGCAACTTCCCGAACACTGAGTACTACAAGTCCCCGAGCAAGCGCCGCCGCAACTACTGCTACATGCCCCCATACAACCCACACTACAAGCTTTACTACAAGCGTTAGAACATCCTGAACTGCAAGAACTGCTACATCCCGGAGGTAGCCCGCAACCAAACTGCTCTATACTGCTTTTTAATCCGGTATTAGAACAAGAATTACCACATGTTGCTGTACACGCATCAATACATCCACTCGTGCAATTATTACCACATGTCGCCGTACAAATATTAGAACAGTCTCCACCACAGCCCGAAGAACAATCTCCGCTACAAGAGGAGCTGCATGAATTATTACAACCAAGATGGCTTCCACCTCCACCAGAACTTAAATCTTCTGTATCCTTTTCACAAGAAGTAAGCAGCGTAGTTATCGATATAGAGGTAAGTATAGGTATAGAGAACAATGTTTTCTTAATAAACTGTCTCCTATCCAAAGAAGATTTCTCATCTATTTTATCATTTTCTATCTTCATAAAAAAATAAATGAATTAAATTATCCTAATTGATCTGTCGGCAAAATTACAAAATAGAAATCTGATACCCGATTACTACATGTACAATCTATACGCAATATTCGCAAAATTTATATATATATGCAAGTAAATGATAATAAACTTAATCAATGAATAAAGTATATTTTACAAATAGAATCAACTAATAAGATGTAATGTAATATTTTTATAAAACAATTCCACCAATATTACAAAACCATCCTTTTTTAAATCCAATATCAATTTTTTCTCTATTCTCTTCAAACGGTATTTATACAATCCTTTTAAGAGTTTATCTAAATTTTACAGCAAACAAAGATTATCAGCACTTTCAATCATCAATTTTCGTCCTGCTACATTCCGAATTTTATTAAAGAACATCAATAATAGTTATTTATTTTCAACTATTTTTCTAATCTCATCATATTAGTTTTACTTTTGCGTTTGACAATAGTGTAAAACAATATATAAAACACAAATGATTAAAATTGGCATAGATATAGGCTCTACAACGGCCAAGATTGTCGTACTCGATGAGCATGACAAAATTATATTTTCCGCATACGAACGGCATAACGCCAAAGTAAAAGATTTGCTTATATCGTTCATGAAGAATTTACAATCTCAAATCGATGATGTAGAAGTGACGATTAATATTACCGGTTCGGTAGGTATGGGAGTATCTGAAAAATGTTCATTTCCATTCATACAAGAAGTAATAGCGGCAACTAAAGTCGTACAAAAATACTATCCCGATGTAAAATCAATGATAGACATCGGAGGCGAAGATGCCAAAGTCGTGTTCTTTAACGAAGGTAAAGCGACAGATTTAAGAATGAACGGTAACTGTGCCGGAGGAACAGGGGCTTTTATAGACCAAATGGCAATCCTTCTCGGAGTGCCCACTGAAGAATTGAGCCAACTGGCAATAAAAGCAAAGAACGTTTATCCGATAGCTTCACGTTGCGGAGTATTCAGTAAAACCGATATACAAAATCTGATAGCAAAAAACGTGAACAAAGAAGATATTGCCGCTTCTATATTTCATGCCGTAGCCGTACAGGTCATTGTCACACTGGCTCATGGATGCGATATACAAACGCCTGTATTATTTTGCGGCGGGCCACTCACTTTTTTACCGGCACTGCGACAAGCATTTAAAGACTACCTTAAAATAACAGATACCGACATTGTCATACCGCAAGACAGCCATTTAATTCCTGCGTTAGGAGCTGCCCTTTCTGCAGATAAAAATAAAGCGATCAAATTATCTTTACTAATTGAAAATATACAAAAAGGACTGAATAATACTGTTACGATTGCCAAAGGGTTAGAGCCGATATTTAAAGATGAAGAAGACTATAAATCTTGGAAATCAAGAATGTCTTGTTACGAAATAAAAGAAGCAACATTAGTTCATGGTAAAACAGAAGTAACACTCGGTATCGACTCGGGTTCTACAACTACAAAAATCGTAGCACTGAATAATCATGGCGAGATAGTCTTTCATTATTATCATAACAATGACGGTAATCCGATCGCTACCGTACAGAATGGATTAAGATTGTTTCAAGATAAATGTAAAGAGGCTGAGGCAGAAATCGTCATAACCGGAAGTTGCTCAACGGGCTACGGTGAAGATCTGCTAAAAGCCTCATTTCGTCTCGACTACGGTATTATAGAAACTATTGCCCATTACATGGCTGCCCGGCATATTACAAACAAAGTATCCTTTATTCTCGATATCGGAGGGCAAGACATGAAAGCGATATTTATCAATGATGGTGTAATAAACCGTATGGAAATAAATGAGGCCTGCTCCTCAGGATGCGGCTCTTTCATAGAAACATTTTCAAAATCATTAGGGTATAGTATAGATGAGTTTTCTCGAAAAGCCTGTGAAGCGACATCACCTTATGATCTCGGCACTCGCTGTACTGTGTTTATGAATTCCAAAGTAAAACAAGCTTTACGAGAAGGAGCTACGATAAGTGACATAGCCGCTGGACTATCCTATTCGGTAGTTAAAAATTGTCTCTATAAAGTCCTACGTTTAAAAAGTACGGAAGAACTCGGCAAACATATCGTGGTGCAAGGAGGTACTATGAAAAACGACTCAGTAGTGCACGCATTTGAGAAACTGACGGGACACGAAGTATTTCGTTGCAATCATCCTGAATTGATGGGAGCTATAGGCTGTGCTCTTTATGCACAACAAAAACAGGATAATGCTATACCTCTTGAAGAAATTATCGACAATTCTGACTATACTACACACCAACAACAATGTCACGGATGCGAAAACCGATGTTTAGTCACAATATATCGTTTTAATAATGGCAATCATTATTTTTCCGGAAATCGTTGCGAAAAGGTATTTACAAATAAGGGACAAAAAGCCGAACACGGAGTCAATGCATATACACGCAAACTAGAGCTGCTCTTCGACCGTAAAGTCAATGTCGACCTTCCCGTAACAACAATCGGAATACCTCGTGGTCTCAATATGTATGAAGAATATCCTTTTTGGTATACACTTTTTACACACTGCAATATCAATGTCATACTTTCTGACGCTTCCACGTTTGCCGACTATGAAGCGAGCGCAAAACAGGTCATGTCCGATAATATCTGCTTCCCGGCAAAACTGACGCACAGTCATATCAAAAATCTAATTTCCCAAAAAGTCAATCGTATTTTCATGCCTTTCGTCGTATATGAGAAACTCGACGGGGGACAAAACAGTTATAATTGTCCCATCGTGTCAGGATATACCGAAGTCATAAAAGGGGCGCAACATGACAATATTCCGATAGATTCTCCTGTAATAACTTTCAAAAACAAGCAGCTGCTCTTCAAACAGTGTACCGCATATCTGGAACAATTCGGCATAACCCGTTCCGTCATCAAAAAAGCTTTTGAAAAAGCAATAGCCGCATCGAACGAATATGAGGCAGAAATAACAAAATATAATAGGGATATACTGGAACAGAATAAAGACAAACGAAAGCTGACCGTTCTTCTTGCCGGCAGACCGTACCATACCGATCCGCTGATCCAACACAAGCTTTCGGATATGATCTCCGCAATGGGAGCTGATGTGATAACAGAAGACATTGTACGAGGTCTCGACATTGAAATAAACGATGTAAATTTCATTTCTCAATGGGCGTATACCAACCGTATCTTAAAAGCTGCCGAATGGGCGGCAAAACAAGATAAGCACATCCAATTCATGCAAATGACCTCTTTTGGATGCGGACCGGATGCTTTTTTAACCGACGAGACACACAATCTGTTAAAACGTCACGGAAAGACTCTGACATTACTGAAGATCGATGATGTGAGCAATCTCGGCTCACTCAAATTACGTGTACGATCGGTAATAGAGAGTTTAAAGCTCTCGATGCAAAAAACACAGGAAAACGAGACGTTGCCATTTATGCAAACTCCCATATTCAGAAAAAAAGATAAATACCGAAAAATCATAGCACCTTTTTTCACCCCTTTTATTTCGCCACTAATACCTCCACTCATGGGGCTTGCCGGTTATGATGTCGATAACCTTCCTGTCAGTGATTCACAATCATGTGAATGGGGATTAAAATACGCTAATAACGAAGTATGTTATCCTGCTACACTTATTGTCGGAGATATTGTAAAAGCATTCAAAACAGGGAAATACGACCCTCAAAATACAGCCGTTGCAATTACTCAAACCGGAGGACAATGCAGAGCATCCAATTACATTTCTCTTATTAAAAGGGCACTGACAGAATCCGGATTTAAAGATGTCCCGGTCATATCGATCACAGCCAATTCGGGTATAAATAATAACCAACCCGGCTTTAAAATCAATTGGGTAAAAGTCCTCCCGATTGTTGTTGCATCATTGTTATACAGCGACTGTCTGGCAAAATTTTACTATGCATCGGTTATTCGCGAAAAAGAAAAAGGAATGGCAGCTCACCTACTCGACCATTACATGAATGCAGCTACAAAAGCTATCCGAAAAAACAGTGTAAATGAAATCTGGAATCTACTTTCATCTGCAGCTCAAGCTTTCAATAAGATCATTTTAGAAAAGGATACGGCTCAAATAGGTATAGTAGGTGAAATTTATCTGAAATTCAACCCGTTTGCTCAAAAGAATATTACGTCATGGCTGACAGAACAGGGTATAGAAATAATTCCTCCGCTTCTGACAGATTTTTTTATGCAGAGTTTTGTAAACACAAAAGTCAATCAAAACAATAAACTTTCAAAAAAAATTTTGCCGGATATTGTTATTCATTGGATATATAATAAGGTAAAAAAACAAATAGATCGAGCAAATACCGTCAGTCGTCAATTCCGTTATTTCACGCCATTCGAAAGTATTTTTTCCAAAGCAGAAGAAGCCGACAAAGTGATATCGCTTTGCGCTCAATTCGGTGAAGGGTGGTTACTACCCGGAGAGATTCTCTCAATGGTCAAACAAGGAGTAAAACATGTTATAAGTTTACAACCTTTTGGTTGCATTGCCAACCATATCGTGGCAAAAGGAATGGAAAAACGAATAAAAGATTTATATCCAGAAATAAATCTTTTATCTTTAGATTTCGATAGCGGCGTCAGCGATGTCAACATAAGAAACCGAATACTCCTTTTTATTGATAATTTAAAAAAATAACTACAATCATGATAGAAAATAAAAAAATCGAAGATTTGGAAACAAGAATAATAGAAGCTGCCAAAGAGCTGTTTATTGAAAATGGCTTTGCAGAGACCAGCATGAGCGACATTGCGACAAAGGTAGGAATAAATCGACCCGGAGTGCATTACTACTTCCGGACAAAAGATAAAATGTTCCAAGCCGTGTTCGGATCGATTGTAAAATCTTTGATACCCAAAGTTCAGGATATAATATTACAACAAGACACACCGATCGGAGAACGCATAGGAAAAGTCGTAGATGCTTACTACGAAGTATTTAAAGCCAATCCTAATCTACCTATATTTATAATGAAAGAGATGCATCGCGATTTCGATTACTTTTCTAAAACTATAACTGAAATGCACTCTGTCCACTATTTCGATACGATAAGAAACGGATTGCAAAACGAAATGAAAAAAGGGAAACTCAAAACTGTTCCCATGCGCTTTCTGTTTCTCACATTTTATTCGTTATTGACAATGCCATTCTCAACAAAAAACATGTGTCAAAATATTTTACTCGAAGAAAATGAAACTTATGATGAAATGCTTGCGAAATGGAAACCGTACATCGTCACACATGTATGTAATCTTCTTTTAAATGAAAATCAGAACTGAAAAATATCACTATAAATACAGAAAGGGAAACAGACAAAAATCTGTTTCCCTTTTATAATAACCTAACCGAATTTATCATTTCCCGGCTAACGGAGCAGCCTGTGTATAAGTACGAGCACCGAGTTCCTTATCTAAAGTATAGATACCGAATCCATTGTCCTTAATCATTTTAAGACTGTCAATAATACCTTGAGCCGTTTCTTCTTCTTCTACTTGTTCATCGATAAACCACTTCAACATACTTTGAGTCGCATAGTCCTTTTCTGCTGTAGCCAAAGCATACAAATCATTGATCATAGAAGTCACTTTCTGTTCATGAGCAAGAGTATCTTCAAAAGCAGACAAAGGAGTATCCCATTCGGTCTTTACCTCAGCAATAGGAGCTAATGTTACTTTTCCACCCCGAGAAAGAATGTATTTGGTAAAAATCAACGCATGATCTTGCTCTTCTTTAAACTGAGTTTCAAACCAATTCGCAAATCCGGGATTTCCTTTTACTGCAAAATTGGTGGACATAGACAAATAAAGATATGCAGACCAAAACTCCGCATTTACCTGAGCATTTAAAGCTTCCTCAATCTTTTTACTTAACATGACTATTTAATTTTAATAAAATGAATAGAACTTTCAAAGATATACAAATCTTACTAAACACAAGAACGATTTATTATTTTTCTCAAATAAAAAACTTTAACGAACAAAAGCATGGCGAAATCCTTTCACTTTATTCCATCCTCCTCTGGTAAAGTCTGGAACTTCTACCGGAGCAGAGTTGTTCTCAATGGAAATTTCAGTTAAAGGAATTAAACAACACCATTCAGCTAAATCATAAACATCCATATCAAGAGGCAAGCCATTCCGAAGGCAATATATCAAACGATAGTCCATAATATAGTCCATACCTCCATGACCACCTACTTTTTTGGCAACTCTCTCAAGTTCGATCTGAATAGGATGTTTATATTTTTGCATCAATGTATTTTTTACTTCATCCGAAACAAAACTGTGTCCAGAAAAATCTTCATGATCCGGAACAACACCCGATAGAATCTGTCCCGATTCCAACACATAACCCTCAACCGGATATTTATTGGCAAATCCTTTTGTTCCGGTAAGTTGATACATGCGATTATATGGACGAGGGCTAACAACATTATGCTGTATATGAATCGTTTTCCCCTTTTCTGTCCGTATCATCGTCATCGTATGGTCGCCATTTTTAAAATTCTCTACCTTTTCCCCTGATTCTCTTTCTATATATGCAGGAGCAGCAAATGCTTTTGTATCCATGGCTACAAGAATATTCATTTTATCTCCTCGATGCATATCAAGTAATTGACAAGCCGGTCCCATGCCATGAGTAGGATACACATCTCCCCTATGATTCCGATTATAATCCAAACGCCAATTATTCCAATACAACGACCAAAATTCTTCAAGATTATGGATATAAGCACCTTCTACATGAAGAATATCTCCAAAAACTCCCTGCTGAGCCATATTCAATGTCGTAAGCTCGAAAAAATCATAAACGCAATTTTCCAGTTGAATACAATGCTTTCGTGTCTTTTCAGAAGTATTAATAATATCCCATATCTCTTCCATATTCATAGCTGCCGGTACTTCTACAGCAGCATGTTTTCCCTGCTCCATAGAATAGATCGCCATCGGAGCATGATGTTTCCAATCGGTTGCAATATACACCAAATCAATATCATTCCTCTCACATAACTTTTTCCATGCTTCTTCATTTCCTGTATAAGTTACAGCTTTTGGAAGTCCAGCATCAATCAAAACTTTCTGTGACTTATCAACACACTCAGGGCGAATATCGCATAAAGCAACAATCTTTGTACCAGGAATATGGATAAAACGCTCAACAGCACTTATTCCACGCATACCTAATCCGATAAAACCGACACGAACTGTATCCAATTTAGGTGCTGTTAACTCCAATACATCTGCCTGCCCTTCTGCTCTTTCAGGAATAGGTACTTTTATAAGCTTATTTGTTGCATTCCTTATAGTACAACCTAAATTAAACAGTAAATTCAAACTACATAAAATATAAATACATTTTTTCATAGCAATAAAATTTAAATACTTATTCTAAAAAAACTGTCTAAATTCTCCAATAAAAAAATATTACCAGATTATTTTCCCATTTTCACTCGTCAGATAGCCCACTATCATCCTCAAAAGAAACTCTAAAAACTAACCAGAGCAAAATTTAGACGGGTTTTAAAAATTTGTTTAAACATATATTATACTCATTTTTCTATTCAATCAGCCGAAATCTTTTCCATTTGCAAAGTAAGATCCGGACATACATGTTCCTGATCTTCCGATTTACCATTACGATCATAGCAATTCCCTGATACAGAAAGTTTCTTAACGGCAAAAGCCTCAACTCCGTATCCATTATTATAACGAATCTGATTTTTCCGAATTTTGAGATTGCTCGATCCTTTATATAAAAATTCCGATAAAACCCCACTGCCATCATTTCCTTCTATCAAATTTCCCGAAATATCTATGCCGGAACATTCGGACAATAAAATTCCATGCCATGCATTCCGGGCTACTTCACAATCTTTCAAATCTAATGAACGGCAATGATCCAACACAACACCAGCTCCATGCAAAGAGGTATCGAAACGGCTGTCTCGCACAATTCCACCTTCAACACGCTGCAACAATAAATTATGCTGGAGTCTCGGACCCGGTACGACGAATGTTCCGTTTTCAGTAAAATCACAAGCTTCTATTTTCACATTTTTTGCGCCTGAAATATATACTCCCGTACGAGAAAAATTAATTACAGAAAGATTTCTCAATGTTATCCCGGAAAGTTTATAATTTTTTTCACTACGGAAAGAAATTCCGGCCAAATTATTTGCATAACGTTTCTGCCGTTCAAAACGTCCCGAATTGGGATCAAAACCGGCATCATGTTCCCGAGCACCTTCTATTATCAAATTTTCAATAACGACATCGCTCATATCAGGAGTTGCAGCCATAATCGCTGCAGTCCGTACAGAAGGTGTAAACATAAGAACGGTTTTCGTTCCTTCTCCGATCAAACGTGTTCCCGAATGTATTCTCAAAGTTTTATCTATCATGTATTCTCCGGCTTTCAAAAAAATAGTGCATTTATGTCCTGCCTCATCATCTAATATTTGTTGTAACGAATCGCCGGGCGATACGATAATCGCATCTTCCGGTATTTTAGTATCCGATATTCTTAACGCTCCCGCAGGATAAGCAACTTCACTGCACATTAAAGGTCTCTGTTCGGGTGTTCTTCCTTGAAAAGCCGCACGAAAAGCCGTAAGTAATATTAATGAAGATTTATTTCGTACTTTGTCACAGACAGTCCGAGTATAAGGCATATCTATTCCCTGTGCTTTATAATGCTGATAGACATATTCTATTCCGTAATCGTTTCGTAAGTCCTTATCACGATGAGAAGGTTCTCCGTAAGAGAAAATATTTTCTCCTAAAAGAAAACGAGAAGTATATTCATACCCTAATGCCAAACGGTTATCGCCGGCAGAAAAAAGATCAACCCCTTGTGTATAGGCAATACGAGCAGCTCCGGCAAATTCTCCAAGCCCCATTTGTACGTGTCCTTGATCCCGAGTAGTCTCTTGACATTGTCCATTCGGGAAAATATACTTAATCAAACTGCCGTTTGCTCGTCCATGCAAGTAATGATAAATTGCATTATCGAAAAGAGGCCGATCATTGGTAAAAACAGCGATCGACAATAAAGTATGCATAATCGCGCCATCCCAGTTTCCGTTTGCCTGAGGGAAATAGAATCTCAGTAACGGATAATACACGCTCATTATCATTTCGGTAAAAGCCGCCGTATGATTTTCATTCCAGCCCGGATAAGTATATCTTAAAATTTCAGCCGCATTACAAAATTTATATCCGGAAAGAGCCACCAGCAACTTAGCATTATTTTCATCCAGACTACGCAATGATTCAGACCATTTCTCTATAATTTCCACCGCTTTTTCAGCGTATGCCTTGTTTTCTGTAATATACCACAGAACAGCACAGTTATAAGCCATCACAGCTCCTTTAGAAAGATCAGATCCTCCAATATCCGGTTTTCCGTACGGCCCACTGATAACATGTGCATAAGTCTTAACTTCAAAAGAAAGCGGTGTTTCTGTTTTCAAACGCTCAAAAGCACTCCGCCAAGGCTGCTCTCCGGCCAATGTCTTACTTTTCATTAACTCAAGATCTTCCCGACACATATCGATACCGGGATGAATAAAGGTCTGCGCCGACAATCCGGCAAAGGAGAATACGATAATCAAAAACATTATCGTAAATTTAAAGTGTGTTTTCATAATATAAAATAATTAGTGTGTGTATACTTTTTATCTTGAAGACGATTCTGCCAACTCTTCAAAAGCTCTCCAAAGATTATTATCCGGAACTGGGGCTGTTATATCAATTTCTACTTTAGATACCGGATGAATAAATTTAATATGACGAGCATGCAGACTAATGCCTCCGTCCGGATTGGATCGCTCGGCCCCATATTTCAAATCACCCTTTATAGGACACCCTATCTTAGACAATTGGCATCGAATCTGATGGTGTCTTCCTGTTTTCAAGTCTATTTCCAATAAATAATATTTATCGCTATGAGCAACTATCCGGTATGCAAGAACAGCTTCTTTAGCATTGGGCTTCATTCTATCCCATGCGACCGACTTGTTTATTTTCTCATTCCTCACAATATAATGAGTAATCTCATCCGAGTCTTTCGGCGGACGATTTTTTACTATCGCCCAATATTTTTTTTTCACCTCATTATTGCGAAACATCTCATTCATCCGTGTCAGAGCTTTGCTTGTTTTGGCAAAAACCACTAATCCGCTCACCGGACGATCGAGACGATGAGTTACACCGACAAATACATTTCCGGGTTTATTGTATTTCTCCTTCAGCCATAACTTCAATATTTCGGACAAAGGTACATCACCGGTTTTATCGCCCTGTACGATCTCCGATGTTGTTTTATTTACAATAATCAAATGATTATCTTCATACAATACTGTCATAAAATAAAAATACACATTAGATATGAAACAAAGATAGGGATAAAAAAACAGAAGGTAAAAGAATCGTAATGATTCTTTTACCTTCTGAATATATGTTGTAAAATATTCTTTACATATTCATACCGCCACAACAGTGAATAACTTGTCCGGTAACGTATGAAGAAAGGTCGGAAGCAAGGAAAGTACATACGTTGGCAACATCCTCAGGAGTGCCACCACGACGTAAAGGAATTTGTTTTGCCCAAGCTTCTTTCACTTCATCAGATAACGCGCCCGTCATATCGGTAATAATAAATCCCGGAGCGATACAGTTGGCACGGACACCGCGAGAACCAAGTTCTTTTGCGATAGATTTAGCCAAACCGATCATACCGGCTTTAGACGCCGAATAATTGCATTGTCCGGCATTGCCCGATACACCTACAACAGAAGACATGTTTATAATGCTTCCGCTCTTTTGCTTCATCATAATAGGGGAAACCGCATGTATAAAATTAAATGCAGATTTCAGATTCACATTGATCACCATATCCCATTGAGCTTCTGACATACGCATCATCAAACCATCCCGGGTAATTCCTGCATTATTGACCAAAATGTCGATACGTCCAAAATCTTTTACAATTTCAGTAACGACATTATGTGTATCTTCAAAATTCGCAGCGTTCGAAGCATACCCTTTTACCTTTACACCTAAAGCTGCTATTTCAGCTTCTGTAGCTTTTGCATTATCATCAATAGCCAAATCGGTAAATGCTATATCCGCACCTTCATTTGCAAATTTGATGGCAATTGCTTTTCCTATTCCGCGAGCCGCACCTGTAATAACGGCAACTTTTCCTTGTAATAATTTCATAAATTATCTTATTAAATAGATTAAAATCAAAATTTCACTAAAAATCCGCCACTTGAATAACCTCCACCAAAAACAGTGACAGCGGCCTTATCTCCTTTTTTCATTTCATGGATATGCTGCGCCAAAACCAGCATAGCACTTGCCGAACCGGTATTTCCCAATTCCCGGATATTATTCAGAAAACGGTCTTCCCCGAGCTTTAACTGGTGGGCAACATTCGCTACGATACGCATATTTGCCTGATGACATATAATATAATTCAAATCTTCAATCGACATCTGGTTATCCGAAGTCAAATGCTCAAGAACTTCAACCATATATTTACAAGCATGCATAAACACATCACGACCTTCAGGCATTGTAATTCCGTCCTCTTTCGGTTTTAAATGCACAGCATCCGGGCCTTTACCGATATGCCCCAAACCTCGAGTATAAATACTGGTTATCTCTGCTTCGCCTTCTTTCTGCAAATCTTTAGAAACAAAAAGAGCGACTGCAGCATCTCCCCATAAATGTCCGCATTTAGGATCACTTTCATTACTATAATATGTATTATGCTCTGAACAAACGATCAAAGCTTTAGTTGCTTTTCCCATAGCAAAATAGCCCTCAACAACCTCAAGTGCATTACTGAATGAGGAACAAGCCGATGATATATACAAAGCTTTCGCCTTTTCTATCTTAAATTCACGTTGGGCAACATGGGCCAAAGTAGCTACCGTATCACGAGGAGAATAGCATGCAGAAACAATCAAATCAACATCCGTTATATCATACGGAAGATACGGTATGGCAGCACGTATTGCTTCTAACCCCATTGTATCGGAATTTTCTCCTTCTCCGGCTTTAGATCGCGTATTTATACCCGTTCGCTGTAATATCCAGTCACTGGTTAACCCGTTAATTTCAAAAAAATGATCGTTAGACACTCTTTCTGTAGGGATATAATACCCGGTCGCATTAATATACATACAATTTTAAATTAGTAATTTATTAATTTTGTTGCTTTATTTCTTGATTCCATACAACACAAGATCTGCGATATATTCTTTTACCCGAAGCCTTTCCAAACCCATTTCGGTAAAATTATCTCGTATATAAGGCACATCTAAACCTTTCAGAGCATAATGCAATATCGTCGCTGTTGCAGAAACACTGGTAATTCTAAAATCTCCTCTATCGACACCCTCCTTCAAAATCCCCTTTAGCAACACAACTTCGTGCATATCGATATTCTTACGAGCTTGTTCTACTTTCCAAATATCCCTGAAAAACTCAGCTTTCAAAGTTCCATTACGCAAAACGGTTTCCTTGACCGCTTCAAGTCTGGTAAGGATATAATTAGTAAGTTTTTCTTCAGGAGGAAGATCTTTATTGGCAATGTCTTTAAGCCGTTGCAATAAATGTGCGAGTTCCGATTCTACTACTGCCCAATAAATCTCGTTCTTATTCTTGAAATACGTATAAAGAGTTCGTCTTCCCTTACGAGATGCAATGGCAATGTCATTCATCGTAGTATTTTCCAACCCCGACTTAGCAAATAATTGACGTGCCACATCCACCAACATCTCACGAGTCTTAGACATATAAATGTTTTTTACTTTTGCACACTTAATTAAAAACTGTGCAAAAGTAACCATTTTATCTTAACCTCAAAACTTATCATATACATTTTATCATATTATATGAATAAAATACCATAAATAGCGAGTTTTACACCATAAAAATGTAATTATTTATTCATATTAGGACAATATAAAAAAGAGAAATATATTTTTATACCAATATCTATTTTAGAATTTGTTTAGAAGCTATCTAAAATTTTGCACAAAAAATATTTATCTATTTTTTGAATTTCCTCCTAATGAATAAACTTATAATAAATAAACAATTCTGTTAAACAATATTATAAATCTACCATTTTTATGTTATAAAACATATTTATCAAACTATTATTCGTATATTTGCAATGTAGAAATTAGAATAAAAAATCGTCTTTCAATCCGGAAAGACAAAAAAAAGATGAAAACAATGAAATCTGTAAACGAAGAAATCGCTATGTTGCGATATCAAATTCAACGCTATCAAGCAGTCAAAAATGGAGCTAAATGTCAAGAATTAAATGCAAAGCTCCGAGTATTAACTCAAAAGCAGGAAACTGCAATTTAAAAATTCTCAATCAACTAAAGGCGGACTTTCATCGCAATCGGGCGGCGACAGTCCTTTTTTATTTTTAGCAAACAGATAATATAGTTATAAATAACAAAGAAGGTGTCTGAAAAGGATACCTTCTTTTTTTGTTAAGCCGCCCTTTTATTA